>NZ_CP157428.1:1594674-1913609 GCF_041021895.1 Acinetobacter sp. XH1741 | reverse complement strand
CTGTTCCATGAATCATTAGGCTATGTGTTAACTGAAACATTTGCCTTATTGATTTCATCGGTAACATTCGGTTTTGCTGTACTTGCATCTTATAAAAAGAATGTAAATCAAGTGATCACTTGGTTGTTTATTACATTCCTATTTGGTGCAACCTTCATCGGTATGGAACTCTATGAATTCCATCACCTTGTAGAAGAAGGTCACGGTCCAACTCATAGTGCATTCTTGTCGTCTTTCTTTACTTTGGTTGGTACACACGGTATCCACGTAACCTCTGGTTTAGTGTGGATGTTAGTATTGATGTATCAAATCAAAACTAAAGGTTTGACTTTACCGAATACACGTCGTCTTGCTTGCTTAAGCTTGTTCTGGCACTTCCTTGACATCGTTTGGATCTGTGTATTCAGCGTCGTTTACTTACTGGGAGTTCTCTAATGAGTAGTCATGAGCATAATGCTGCTGGTGCGTCACACGGTAACTTTAAGCAATACACTGTAGGTTTTATTCTATCTGTAATCCTTACCATCATCCCATTCGGAATGGTAATGGCAGGTGGTTTTAACCGCGGTCTTTTAATGACAGTGATTGCACTTACTGCCGTTGCTCAGGTTCTTGTACAACTTGTGTACTTCCTACACATGAATACATCATCTGAACAACGCTGGAATATGATTGCATTTATCTACACAATCCTATGTATCGCTGTACTATTGATTGGTTCTGTGTGGATTATGAATTACCTTCACTACAATATGATGATCTAAACTGATTGTCATGTTGAAAAAGTATTTATTCCTGACTAAACCAGGAATTCTCTTCGGTAATTTCATTACCACCTTGGGCGGCTTCTTCTTAGCCGCCCAAGGCTCTATAGACATCTTGTTATTATTACTCACCCTCATTGGAACAACGTTAGTTGTTGCTTCAGGATGTGTTGTTAATAACGTCATAGATCAAGATATTGATACAAAAATGCAGCGCACTCAAAACCGCGCACTTGTCAAAAAAACCATATCTCCTACTGTTGCACTTATATATGCATTCGTACTTGGAGCAATTGGTTTTAGCATCTTGTGGTTTGGTGTAAATGGTTATGCATTTTTATTTGCAATAATTGGTTTTGTTGTCTATGTCGGTTTTTATAGTTTGTGGACAAAACGTACCTCAATCCATCAGACCGTCATTGGTAGTATTTCCGGAGCGAGTCCTCCTGTTATTGGTTACACAGCAGTAACTCATCAATTTGATGTAGCAGCCTTGCTTTTGTTTTTAGCATACGCTTTATGGCAAATGCCCCACTCTTGGGCAATTGCGATTTATCGTTTTGATGATTACAAAAATGCAGGAATTCCAATTTTGCCTGTGGCACGTTCTATTTATCGTACGAAAATTGAATGTGTAATATATATCCTTTTATTTGCAGCAGTTTTAAATGGATTATATTGTTTTGGCTATACCAATGTATTCTTTTTAATTACCTTTAATGCTTTGACTGCATATTGGTTTTATTTATCAATTATTGGATTTAAAGCTGAAAACGACCAACTTTGGGCTAAGCGTTTTTTCCTTTACTCAGTAATCCTAATTACTTTGTTAAGTTTGAGTTTTAGCTTTACCTATCAATCCCCTGCTCCAAATCTTCCTCTCTTTTAATTAAGGGAGGATTACCTCCTCCGAACAAGTTTTTCATTTTTCTCATCAAAAGATTTGTTTTTAGTCTAATTTTTACCTATAATTCAGCCTTCGCATTTTTTGCGACGTAGCTATTATTATTTTAGCTATGACTCCTTGCTTCTAATTTTTTAGGGGCTGTTTAAACCGTAAGGAGCTGACAATGCGTCATTACGAAATCGTACTTTTGGTACATCCAGACCAAAGCGATCAAGTTGTAGGTATGGTTGAACGCTATATCTCTCAGATCAAAGAAGCTGAAGGTCAAATTCACCGTTTAGAAGATTGGGGCCGTCGTCAATTGGCTTACCCAATTAACAAAATTCACAAAGCACACTACATTCTTATGAATGTTGAATGTGGTCAAGCTACGCTTGATGAGTTAGAAGAATTATTCCGTTATAACGACGCGATCATTCGTAACCTTATCATTCGTCGTGAACACGCAATCACTGAAGAGTCATTGCTTGCTAAGAGTGCTGAAGAAAAGCGTGCGCGTAAAGCTCAACGTGAAGAAGCACAGCAAGTTGCTCAAGAAGCTGAATAAGGAGAACATCAATGGCACGTTTTTACCGTCGTCGCAAGTTCTGCCGCTTTACAGCTGAGAATGTTGCGTACATCGACTACAAAGATATCGACACTTTAAAACAGTACATCACTGAAAACGGCAAGATTGTTCCTAGCCGTATCACTGGTACTAAAGCTCGTTATCAACGTCAATTAGCACTTGCTATCAAACAAGCTCGCTATTTGTCTTTGATTCCGTACACTGACAACCATAAGTGAGGTGATCTGTGGACGTTATCTTATTACAACGCATTAAGAACCTTGGTAAATTAGGCGATAAAGTATCAGTTAAAGCTGGTTACGGCCGTAACTTCCTTATCCCTCAAGGTAAAGCAGTTGCAGCTACTGAAGCTAACACTGCTGCTTTTGAAGCTCGTCGTGCTGAACTTGAGAAGCAAGAAGCTGAAATTTTAGCTGCTGCTCAAGCACGTGCTGAACAATTGAACGAAGTTAACATCGTTATCACTGCTAAAGCTGGTGACGAAGGTAAACTCTTCGGTTCTATCGGTACTCGTGACATCGCTGACGCGTTAACGAATGCAGGTCTTACAGTTGACCGTGCAGAAGTTCGTTTACCAAACGGTGCGCTTCGTCACACTGGTGAATTCAACATCGCAATCCAATTGCATCATGATGTTGTTGCAGAAGTTCTCGTTACTATCGTATCTGAGTAATTTCTCATCAAAAAAAAGAGCATGCTTACGCATGCTCTTTTTTTATCTCTTAAATTTATGAAATAAAATTAGATATATTAATTCCTGATCAGTTCTTCAGTTTAATTGGTTTTTTAATTAGGTAGTTTATTTAGTTTTGTTTTAAGATAGTTCTCGGCTTAAAACCCTTTTTGTGCACACATTTTATCATCAGGTCTAATTATGTCTCAGGCGAATGCCACTTCTTTAACCCCTTCACCTTCAACAGAAAATAAGTCGAGTGAATCAGGCCAACTTAAAGAGTTTCGCACTCCCCCACACAATTTAGCTATTGAGCAAGCGGTGCTTGCTGCGCTGATGACAGTTGCTGAATCTTTTGAACAAGTCAGCGATTTACTCAAAGAAAATGATTTTTATGCCACTCGTCATAAATATATTTATCGTGCAATTGAAAAATTAGCACAGGAAAATTCCCCATATGACGCAGTCTTAGTCAATGATTGGTTATTAAAACAAAATTTACTTAATGCAATTGGTGGCGAAGAATATTTGATGCAGCTTATGGCTGACTCCCCTTCAAGTTTCTACAACCTTGAAACTTATGCAACGAAAATTAAAGAATTTTCTACGCTACGCAGCATGATCAAAGTAAGTACTGAAATTTTACAAAATGCTTATGACACAAAAGGTCGTGGTGTAAGTGAAATTTTAGATTTAGCAGAAACCAGTATTTTCTCTTTGGCAGAACAGCATAATAACAATAAGAAAGATTCTGGCCCTAAAGCAATCAGCTCTGTAACTGCTGATGTTATTAGCAAACTAGATGAGCTTTCAAAACTTGATGGAAATATTACGGGTTTAACTACAGGCTTCTTAGAGCTTGATAATAAAACTTCGGGTATGCAACCAGGCGATTTAATTATTGTTGCGGCACGTCCATCTATGGGTAAAACGACATTTGCCATGAACTTGGTTGAAAGTGTTTTACAATACAATAAGCTTCCTGCTCTCGTATTCTCTATGGAAATGCCAGCCGACTCAATTGCGATGCGTCTTATTTCAGCAATGGGTAAAGTTCACCAAGGACATCTACGTTCGGGTAACTTAGATGCTGATGAATGGACCAAGGTTACCGGTACCATTTTGCAACTTCAACAAATGCATTTATATATCGATGATTCTTCTGCTCTACCACCAACAGAGCTTCGTGCGCGTGCTCGTCGCGTTGCAAAAATGCATGACGGGAAAATCGGCTGTATTATGGTCGACTATTTACAGCTGATGAAAGTTCCAGGCATGGGTGATAACCGTGTGGGAGAGATCTCGGAAATTTCACGTAGCTTAAAAGCCTTGGCGAAAGAAATGCAATGTCCTGTTATTGCACTTTCCCAGCTTAACCGAAGCCTAGAGAACCGTCCAAACAAACGCCCAGTAATGTCTGACTTACGTGAATCCGGTGCGATTGAACAGGATGCCGACTTAATCATGTTTATTTATCGTGATGAAGTTTATAACAAAGAATCTAAAGAAGCAGGCACTGCGGAAATTATTATTGGTAAACAGCGTAATGGTCCTATTGGTACTGTCCGTCTTGCCTTTGAAGGTCAATATACTCGATTTAGTAATCTCTCTCCTGAGTATTACAGCCAATATGATGATGAAGAATAAGCTCTATCTCTAGCCCAAAGGAGTAAATGAGGGTGCGTCAAGCAACAGTTTATATTGATCGCCAAGCGCTTCAATATAATTTAAACCGTGTCAAACAACTCGCAGCAAATTCAAAAATCGTAAGTATGGTAAAAGCTAATGCTTACGGACATGGAGTCAAAGACTGTTTAGCAGCCTTAAATGCCTCAGATGCCTTTGGTGTCGCCTGCCTACAAGAAGGTTTAGAAATCCGACAACTCGGATTTAAGCAACCAGTAACGTTAATTGAGGGGGTATTTTCTGAAGATGAAATGCCCATCGCAATTGAACACAAATTTGAATGTGTTATTCACCATCAACAACAATTTGAATGGTTAATTAAGCATAAACAAGCCTACATCGCTCAAGACTTAAAAGTATGGGTTAAGCTTAATAGTGGTATGAACCGCTTAGGTTTTAAAGATCCAGAAATTATTGAAGTGATTAAAACCTTAAAGTCTGAGGGCTTTACGTGTGTACTTGCCATGCATTTTGCAAATGCAGATGTTGATCACCCGTTAAATGAACAGCAAAAACAGCAATTTTTACATATTAAACAAGCCTGTGATCCAGTTTTAGCCTCTTGTTGTAATTCAGCTGCGATCTTTAAATGGCCAGAGCTAAATTTCGACTATGTTCGACCAGGAGTAATGCTCTACGGCGCATCACCTTTTGCAGACAAAACAGTACATGACCTTGATTTAAAACCTGTCATGACTTTTACAGCTGAAGTTATGGCATTAAATCATATTCAAGCTGGTGAACATGTAGGCTATGGTTCTACGTTTTGTGCTCAACAAGCTATGGATATTGCCATTGTGTCTATTGGTTATGGAGATGGTTATCCACGTGCTTATATCAAACAAAATTTTGTCGCTATTGACGGTAAACTTTGCCCAGTCGTAGGTCGAGTAAGTATGGACATGATTGCAATTGATGTCACAAATACTCAAGTAAAACTAGGTACACAAGTTGAACTTTGGGGAAAACACCGCCTAGTTGATGATGTTGCCGATGCGAATGGAACAATCGGTTATGAATTGCTTTGTCGCCTTAGCCCACGCCCGGTTCGTCAAAGTATTTAATCTATAAAGAAAACAAAAAATCCAAGCAAGCTTGGATTTTTTTTATTTAAAGTGCCTATTAACGCCAATAATCATCTGTAGGTTTTGGCATTTCTTGCAAACCACGGCGTAATGTATCTGACCATTGGCGACTAATTTGTGAAAAATACGAGTCATCTTCAGTAACACGCTTACCCATTGGAATCACAAAACTATCTCTGTTATAGACCAATGCATCTAATGGCAAACCAACAGAAACATTAGAGCGCAAAGTTGAGTCAAATGAGATCAAACTACAACGTAACGCATCATCTAGCGGCATCGCATAATATAAAGCTCGATCTAAAATAGGTTTACCATATTTACTTTCACCAATTTGAAAATAAGGTGTATCTGTTGTCGCACAAATAAAATTACCTTGCGGATAGACATTATAGAGCTGCATATCGCCGCCTTTAATTTGCCCACCCACTAAAATACTACAGGCATAATTCATTTGTTCTTGGGTATCTGAACTAATATCTTCCAAAACATTTTTTAAAGTTTTACCGACTAAGTCAGCCACTTCAAACATTGTATTAATGCTATATAAATTAGGCTCTTGCTGTAAAGTAAGCGCATTTTGTAAATGTCCGATAACGGCTTGTGTAGTGGCTAAATTACCTGCTGTTTGTAAGGCAATAAACCGCTCTCCTGTCACACCGAAAGTATGAAGCTTACGGAACACAGAAATATGGTCGACCCCGGCATTAGTTCGAGTGTCACTTATAAACACTAAACCCTGCTCTAATCTCAGCGCACAACAATAGGTCATTTCGTTCTCTTTACATTCAACAAGCCAGCACTTGAACCACAGACATCATATTTTCAATACCACCTTGCTCTCGCACACCTCTAATAGGTGCTACATCAAGATAGTCTCGACCAACTGCAAGATAAATATGATGCTTTGGCGTAAACAACTGATTGCTTACATCAAAACAATACCACTGATTATCTAAAAATACCTCCGCCCACGCATGACTGGCAAGGTGCGGATAGTTTTGATCAAATAAATAACCAGAGACATAACGTGCTGGTAATTGTAACGCACGGCACATAGCGATTAAAACATGTGCATGATCTTGACATACTCCCTGACCTGCATGAAAACCCTCAGTAGCAATCGTATCAACAGAGGTACTATCTGGTTGATATGGCATCTTTTGCAAAATATTTTCGCTAAGTAAAGCGATATGCTGTCGATCTTTGACGGTTACAATTCTCTGGGCAAAATCCAACATTTCGGAATCATATTTTGTGACTTGCGTACTTTGAAGAAATAGATTTATTGGTATAGGTACATCGACGCCACCAATTTCTGTATTTAAAAGCTCTACTATACCTTGTGCCATAAAAGTGAGATGCTGATATTCATAACGCTGAGTAGCCGTTAACCACACATTATTAAAAATATCTCTCTTAAGTGTCTTATCACCCGGGACACTGATTGCCCAATTCACAACATGTTGATGCAGTGATGTTTGAGGCATCATTTTAATATACTGAATGCTGTTTTTCGCAGTTTCAGTATAGTTATAATGCGTTTGATGATTCACCATCAATTTCATAATCATGCCTCGAACATATATTCCAGCTGCTGAGTAAAATTATAATAAGCATCCCAATTGGGATGATCTTTTAATAATTGCCATGGTTGATTTAGTTGATCCCATCCTAATTCATTCAGCCGTTGAAGTAATTTTTCTAGCTCGTGTACGAGCCCTGTAAGGTCTCGCTGGAAACGTAGTTGTATATCAAATTGTTCTACTTTTTGTCCCAAATGTAGAAATAACACTATATCCTCATGTTCAGCCTCGAGTATCTGGCTACATTGAGCTAAAGTCTGCTTTAAGGAATCAGGATAAGCTTGAATGGACTTAATCGCATGATTCAATTCCGCATAAGCACTCGAAGATAATACACCTCTTAATTCTTGAATATTATCCTTAGCAATGAGGAACTGGTTCAGTAACGAATATGTTTGTTTCGTATCCAACATATAGCAATTCAGTAATTCTGCTTGTTCAATCACCAGACCAAATGCAGCAGCAAATTGGGTTGCTTTTTCATCATCTGTAAATGGCAAGTGTGATACAGCAAATTTAATACGCATTAAATAACGGCCCAGCCAATAAATATGGTGTGCACTCGAATTTAGTAAAACCATAAATTTCCTCTTTAACCAGCCATTAGGAATGGAGTGATTCAACAACCCATGTATCTTTAATCCCTCCTCCTTGTGAGGAGTTTACGACTAAAGATCCTGCCTGCATGGCCACTCGAGTTAAGCCTCCCGGTACAATTTCAGTACGATAAGGAGAACTTAATACAAACGGACGTAGGTCGATGTGGCGCTCAGCCACTCCTGCGGTAGTTAAAGTTGGTGCAACAGATAAAGCCAAGGTCGGCTGTGCAATATATGCATGTGGTGTAGCAATCAGTTTTTTTCTAAATTCATCAATTTCACATAAACCCGCTTTAGGTCCGATTAACATGCCATATCCACCAGACCCTTGAGCCTCTTTAATCACTAATTGATCTAAATGAGCTAGAACATAGTCTAAATGTTCTTTTTCACGGCACTGATAGGTAGGTACATTTTTCAGAATTGGTGTTTCTCCCAAATAATATTGGATCATTTGATCAACATACGGATAAATTGATTTATCGTCAGCCACACCTGTTCCCGGTGCATTGGCAATCACTACATTTTTCTGTAAATAAGCCGACATTAGACCTGCCACGCCTAGAGCACTATCAGATCTAAACGCAAGAGGGTCTAAAAAATCATCATCTAAACGGCGATAAATCACATCGACTTTTTGACGTCCCCGAATCGTTTTTACAAAGACTTGATCATTTTCTACGAATAAATCTCTATTGGTAACCAGTGGTACATCCATTTCCCGTGCTAAAAAGGCATGTTCATAATAAGCACTGTTAAAACGCCCAGGTGTTAGTACCACAATAAAAGCTTGATCAACTTCTGAGTTTTCTTGAAGTATTTCTTTTAATAAGCTTGGGTAGTGTTCAATTCCATGCAAATTGTTCGCCGCACACAACTCAGGCATTAATTTCTGACTAATATTTCTACTTTCAAGCATATAAGATACGCCAGAGGGGGTTCTCAAATTATCCTCCAGCACAAAAAACTCACCCTCGCCGTCACGGATAATATCTATTCCACTAATTTGGGAATAAATTTTTCCTTTGAGCGTATGCTTGAGCATATGGGGCTGAAAAGCTTCATGACAAATAATCTGATTTTCAGGAATTAACTGCTCTTTTAAAATGTGTTGCCCATGATAAATATCATCTAAAAAATAATTTAAAGCCTTAACTCTTTGTGCACAGCCTGCCGCAATTTTTTCCCATTGTTTCTTTTCAATTACCCTTGGGATTAAGTCAAAAGGAATGGTTCGTTCTGCACCTTCTTTATCACCATATACATTAAAGGTAATACCGTGATAGAGAAAATGTTGTTTGGCTTCCTTATTTAATTGTTTAAGCTCATCTAAAGTACGGATACTCAACCATTGCTCAATTTTTTTAGAAGCCGCCCCATTTGAAGTCATATCATCTAACATCTCATTAAAAAACTGAGACTTGAGCTGTTCAAATAAATTTGTTTGAACAGTAATACTTTGTATAAATGAGGTCTGGTTGAGTAATGCATTGGCCGCTTGGTCTTGTAAAAAATAATCAATATCGGTTTGTAGGTCTTTCTCTTGTTCTGACATAGCAACCTCGTCTTATGTTTTATCTATATTTCATTTTTAAATAAGCAATTTCAGTGCCACTTATATATCTATAATACTTATTGCATATCATTGTTATTACTTTCTTCTAAATTTTAGCATTGATTGTAAAAGGAGCTATAAACCGAATCTGACAAACTTGCCAAATGTGTAAAGTTTTCTTATTGTGTTGACACCAAAGCAATTGGATGTAGATGCATTACGCTTATGTCTGTAATAGAAAAAGAAACTTCAAATAGTTTATATCGCCAATGGCAGATTCTATCTCGCCTTCCTACCGGTAAATGGATCGGGACTCGAGAATTGCAAGAAATGCTTGAGCGTGAAGGTATTGAAATCAGTTTAAGGACAATTCAGCGTGATTTAAATCAAATTGCTCAGCGTTTTCCAATTGAAAGTAATAAAGCCGTCCCTCAAGGCTGGCGTTGGCAATCAGATGCACCAATTCAAAGCTTACCGCACATGACAAGCTCTCAAGCAGTAACGTTTATGATGGTTGAGGAGCATCTCAAGCATTTACTTCCTCCAAGCTTGCTCGATGAAATGGGGCCGTGGTTTGATCTTGCTAAACGTAGCCTTTCCACACAGAACAATGTAAGGCAATGGATTAATCGAGTCCGTATCGTACCGGCCAGTCAGCCTCTTATTCCACCGATAGTCGACCGTAATGCCCAGCAAGCAATTTATGAAGGCTTATTACAAGACAAACAAATTGAGTGTATTTATCAGGCCCGTGTGAATCAAGGTGAAGATAAAACTTATATTTTAAATCCGTTGGCCTTGGTGCAAAAAGGTGCAGTGATTTACTTAATTTGCACCCGACATGACAAAACTGAAGTACAAACCTTTGCATTACACCGCTTCAAATCTGCCAAGGTTTTAGAAAGTCGTGCACTTCATCCAGTCAATTTTGATATTGACCACTATATTGATTCTGGAGCTTTAGGTTTTAGAGTAGATTACAGCCAACCTACCGAATCTATTCAACTTACCTTAACCATGACAGAACAAACTGCTAAAACTTTTTATGAAAGTCAGTTAAGCAAAGATCAGACAATCACTCCAATTGAAGAAAATATTGTTGAAGTTACGGCAACCGTTCCATTTACGTCTCAGTTAGTGTGGTGGTTACGAAGTTATGGTAAGAAACTGCTGCATATTGAACCAATTCAAGTACACAATGCTGTACGTGAAATTGAGCCAGATCATAAATAGTAAGTAGATATAAAAAAGAGAACCAGAAGGTTCTCTTTAGATTTTGAATTATAATTTTCTTAATTTTATATTGGCATTTATATTTTTAGTTGTGTTCAGATCAATATGTTCTCCCCCACCACGACTGATCTGCTCTTTTTTTTGCGCTATTTTGAACATGAGCATTGGCATGCCATTTCATATCCATTGTAGCGAATTGATTTCATTGTCATAGTTAAAGCCCTCTTGTTTGAATGTGAGTTCAATATAACTGAGCATTTAAAACGTGTGAAATAAGAAAAAAAGGAAGCGAAATCTATTTTCTTCCTTAGGAAGTTTCCATATATTTTTTGATCAGAAAATAAAAAAGCCCAGTCTGAACTGAGCTTTTTTACGTGCTTAAATAATTAAGCTGTTTTTTTCGTCATATTATTTTTACGAATTGTGATCATGACCAGTTGAACTGCGGCAGGTGTAACACCCGGAATACGGCTCGCTTGAGCTAATGTTTCTGGGCGAACAGTTTTCAACTTCTGAGTAATTTCACGAGACAAACCAGAAACGACATCATAATCAAAATCGGCAGGAATTTTGGTTTCTTCAAGACGCTTCAATTGAGCTACATCTTCATGCTGACGGTTAATATAACCTTCATACTTAACAGCAATTTCGATTTGATCACCAACTTGTGGTGAAACTTCTGAACCTGTAAGTTCTGCAATTTGACTAAAGCTAATATTAGGACGTTTGAGCAAGTCAATCGCGCTACATTCTTTACTTAAGTCAGCACCTGTCATTTCAACAAACTTTTTACCCATTGGGTTGTTAGGTGCTGCCCACAAATGCTGTAGACGAGAGGTTTCACGCTCAACTGCTTCCATTTTTTCACAATAAGCAGCCCAACGAACATCATCGACCAAACCAAGTTCACGACCAATAGTCGTTAAACGTTGATCGGCATTATCTTCACGCAACATCAAACGATATTCCGCACGTGAAGTAAACATACGATACGGTTCTTTAGTACCTAAAGTAATCAGGTCATCAACCAATACACCCATATACGCCTGGTCACGTTTAGGTGTCCATTCTTCTTGTTCCCAAGCACGACGTGCAGCATTTAAGCCAGCAAGTAAACCTTGAGCACCTGCTTCTTCATAACCGGTTGTACCGTTAATTTGCCCTGCAAAATACAAACCATTAATTGCTTTGGTTTCTAGAGTAAATTTTAAAGCTTGTGGGTTGAAGTAATCATATTCAATTGCATAACCTGGACGCAGGATATGGGCATTTTCCATACCACGAATTGAGCGTACAAGCTCAAATTGAACATCAAATGGTAAAGAAGTCGAAATACCATTTGGATAAAGCTCATGTGTATCCAGGCCTTCAGGCTCTAAAAATACCTGATGCGAGTCTTTATCAGCGAAACGGTGAATCTTGTCTTCAATTGAAGGACAGTAACGTGGACCTACACCTTCAATAACGCCGGTATACATAGGTGAACGATCTAAACCACCGCGAATAATATCGTGAGTTTTTTCATTTGTATGAGTGATATAACAGTTTACTTGTTCAGGGTGCATAGAAGCATCACCCATGAATGACATCACTGGTGATGGGAAATCACCCGGCTGCGGAATCATCACTGAAAAGTCAACTGAACGCGCATCAATACGCGGTGGTGTACCCGTTTTTAAACGACCTACTGGTAGTTTTAGTTCACGAAGACGCTGAGCAAGTGCAATAGAAGGTGGATCACCTGCACGACCACCGCTTGATTTTTCTAAACCAACGTGAATCACACCGCCCAAGAATGTACCCGTAGTCAACACAACAGTTTTGGTATCAAAACGAATACCCATTTGGGTAACAACACCTTTAACAGTATCGCCTTCAACAATCAGGTCATCAGCTGCTTGTTGGAAAATATCAAGATTTGCTTGGTTTTCTAAAGTCTCACGGATCGCAGCTTTATAGCGGACACGGTCAGCCTGAGCACGTGTTGCACGTACTGCTGCACCTTTACGCGAGTTTAAAATACGGAATTGAATACCACCTTTATCGGCAGCTAATGCCATCGCACCGCCAAGAGCATCAATTTCACGGACTAAGTGTGATTTACCAATACCACCAATTGCTGGGTTACAGCTCATCTGACCCAAAGTCTCAATGTTATGGGTCAAAAGCAAAGTCTGTCGTCCCATACGCGCCGCAGCAAGTGCCGCTTCCGTACCTGCGTGACCGCCACCGATAACGATAACATCATAAACTTTAGGATAGTGCATGAGTACAAAAACACCAGAAAAAAAAGACGGAACATTATATCAAAATTATCTACTTAATGATGTACATAATTACAAAATTGTCGACACATGATTTACGCTACACCACATGTTTTGACATTTTGTTGCATGAATTCAATACAAAGTGAGTGTTTTTTAAAAAAATTCATTTTAGAATAAAAAATGTACAGCACTTCTATCACTTTAGAATTAACGCAACGAGAAGGAACACAAAATGAAAAGTACCATGTTAAAAATCTTAACCGCATCTCTCCTTTGTTTTTCAGGCGTAACGTTGACCCACGCTGCCACTAACCATACTGCTAAATCAACTCACACTGCTAAAACAAGTAAAACAGCTCATCATGCTGCTGAGTCAAGCAAATCGGAGATGCAAAAACAGCTGAGAGCTTGTGCTAAAAAACGTCAGGGCGACTGGGTATCTTATAGTCATAATGGCGCAACCTTTAATGGTACTTGCCAACCAAATGAAAACGGCAAATTACAATTTAAGGCCCCTGCTCCTTAATATAATTTTGACTTAAAGCATAAAGAAATCACATTATTTTCTTATATGCCACATCATCATTTTCAAAAGCGGTCCATTAAAGATGGGCCGTTTTCTTTTTTAAACCACTCTAGTGGGCTACAATACGCCTTTAAATAAAATTTTAGGTCCTTTTCGTGAAGTGGTTACAAATACACATTACCGTTGATCAACAACAAGTTGAATTCACAGAAACACTTTTAATGTCTCTAGGTGCGGTAAGCGTAACTCTGGATGATGCCGAAGATCAGGCTCTACTTGAACCATTACCAGGTGAAACACCGCTATGGAATAAAGTTATTGTTACAGGTATCTATCAACAAGACGAACAAGACCCAATTGATGTTGACACTTTAGAAGCTTTCTTAAAAGCTCAGCTTCCAGATACTCCTATGCGCCATGAAGAGCTTGAAGATCAAGTTTGGGAACGCGCATGGATGGATTATTATGAACCTATTCAAATTGGGGAAAAATTCTGGATCGTACCTGAATGGTTAGTGCCACCAGAAGCAGATGCAACAAATATTAAACTTGACCCAGGTCTTGCTTTTGGTACTGGTAACCACGCAAGTACTTTCTTATGCTTGCAATGGTTAGGTAAAACTGATGTTAAAGATAAGATCGTAATCGATTATGGTTGTGGTTCAGGCATTTTAGGTGTTGCAGCTTTATTATTAGGCGCCAAAAAAGTATTTGCGACCGATATTGACCCACAAGCTGTTTTAGCAACAAAACAAAATGCTGAGCTCAACGGCGTATTAGACCGATTATATGTTGGACTTCCTGAAGAGTTTGATCAAGAATTCAAACCACAACAAGCAGACGTTTTAGTAGCAAATATTTTAGCGGGTCCGTTAATGGCACTTGCGCCAGAGTTTGCAAAATTACTTAAATCTGATGGCGAATTCGCACTTGCTGGTGTAATCGAAGAACAAGTTGCTGATGTTTCAGGTGTTTATTCTGAATTTTTTGATATATTAGATGTCGAAAAGCGCGAAGAAAATTGGTGCCGCATTTCAGGAAAACGTAAAACAATAAATTGAGATTTTTTAACTCATGAATGAAAAACAAACCCGCTGCCCTAAGTGTTTAACAGTTTATAAAGTTTCTCTTACCCAATTAACTGTTGCTCAGGGTATGGTTTGTTGCCCTAAATGTAATTTAAATTTTAATGCACTTACCAACTTGGTCAATGTTGAACAACCAGAAATATCAAACTCGTCTGTTTTAGCAGATGGCTCTATTCAAACAAGATATATGACGCATTCTCATGTATTAGATATCTTTGATCAAAAAGTTGAAAACTCTAATATTGATCTTTTGACTTATTTAAATAATTTAAATTACTTCCACAACGAACCGATCAATGCACTTCCTAACCTTAATTTAGCTGAGCAAGCAAACTCACCTGAACAAGATAATGGTAAAAAGCATAGTTGGTTATACTATACACTTTGGAGTTCTGCGAATCTGATCCTGATTTTGGTCTTCACTTTTCAGATTCTCTGGTTTAATCCTAAACTTATGCAACAGAGTCCTGCAATTAGCCATGCATTTAATTATGTCTGTCAAATATTGCATTGCAGTAAGCCGGCTGAACAATATGAACTTCTTAATATAGAAAAGGTAAAGCTACGCAGAATTGATATGGAACATACTCAAGTTTCAGGTGTTCTTATCAACAAAAATAACAAAAGTATCGAATTGCCCAACTTAAAACTCAGCTTTGGTAAAGAAGCTGATCAAGAAGAAATCATTTTTACACCCAAGCAATACTTGGTTGAAAATTTACGTGGTATTCAACGCATCCCGACTAATACACCATTTAGATTTCAATTTGACTTAAATAAAAGCAAAAAAAGCCTACAAAATTATCGATTAGAAATTGTCCACCCCTAATTTGTAAAAAAAGTGAAAAAAAAATAAAAAAAAATGCAGTTAATTTGCTCACTTTTTCCTAGACAATGGTATGATACGCGCCACGAAAGCTTTGACTCATATACTCCTCGCTCTCAATCCAAAAAAAATACTGTTAAGCATGTGTGCTTTTCTACATTAAGCGCATAGCCTAACTTTTTTTGTTTTTGAGGGGGCTGTAACAAATATTTAACTATTGTTACGCTTATTTTTTATTCAATACGAAGAAATATGGCAAGCTAATTGTTCTTATGTTTTAGAGTCACTGTTTTAGGATCTAAAACAGGACTCCGTATTTTTAGACCACATTTATATACTACTTTACCCAAGCTAGTATTTGATTTTCGGATTAACTCGCATGAATAGCAAATCTCCTATTTTTACTGCACAATCTGATGTTGCTCTTCGCATCCACGTGGATCGCGCAGTTCGTCATTATTTTGCACAATTGCAAGGTGAGCAACCATCTCAGGTTTATGACATGGTGCTAGCAGAAATGGAGAAACCTCTTTTATCTGTAGTTCTTGAATATACTCGTGGTAATCAGACACGTGCCGCAGAGATTCTCGGACTAAACCGCGGCACTTTACGCAAAAAGTTAAAAGCTCACGGTTTAATGAGTGAATAAATGATAAAATGCTCACGACTTCGTGGGCATTTTTTTATGCTTCTAATTGGTTTTAATCCGTAGACTTGAAATTGTTGACTTGAACATCATGACTATTAAACGTGCTTTGATTTCTGTATCAGACAAAACAGGAATTGTCGAATTTGCTCAAAACCTTGCAGCTTTAGGGGTAGAATTATTATCTACAGGCGGCACATATAAGTTGCTTAAAGATAATAATATTGCTGTTGTTGAAGTATCTGAACACACAGGTTTCCCTGAAATGATGGATGGTCGAGTAAAAACACTACATCCAAAAATTCATGGCGGCATTTTGGCTCGTCGCGGTCTAGACGAAGCTGTTATGCAAGAACACGATATCGATCCAATCGATTTAGTGGTAGTTAACCTCTATCCATTCGCAGCTACAGTAGCTAAACCGAACTGTTCACTTGCCGATGCTATCGAAAACATCGACATCGGTGGCCCAACAATGGTCCGTGCTGCTGCTAAAAACCATGCGTCTGTAGGTATTGTGGTAAACGCTTCAGATTACGATACAGTTATTAGCGAATTAAAAGCTACTGGTTCACTTTCTTACGAAACACGTTTCGATTTAGCGGTAAAAGCATTTGAACATACAGCTCAATACGACGGTATGATCGCTTCTTACTTAGGCGCTCGTGTTGGCAAGACCGAAGGTGAAGCTGATTTATTCCCACGTACGTTCAACACTCAACTAAATAAAGCACAAGATTTACGTTACGGTGAAAACCCGCACCAATCTGCTGCTTTCTATGTTGAAGCAAATGCAAAAGAAGCTTCTGTTTCTACAGCAAAACAACTACAAGGCAAAGAGTTGTCTTATAACAATATTGCTGATACAGATGCTGCTCTTGAATGCGTTAAATCATTTGCAAAACCTGCTTGTGTAATCGTAAAACATGCAAATCCTTGTGGTGTTGCTGTTTCTTTAGACGGCATTAAAGCTGCTTACGATTTAGCTTATGCAACTGACCCTGAATCTGCTTTCGGCGGTATTATTGCATTTAACCGCGAGTTAGATGTTGCAACAGCTCAAGCAATTGTAGAACGTCAATTCGTTGAAGTTATTATTGCTCCAAGTATTGCTGATGGCGTACTTGAAGTAACTGGTGCGAAGAAAAATGTACGCGTATTAGTATGTGGTGAATTACCTGCAATTGATGCACGTGCACCACAACTTGACTACAAACGCGTTAACGGTGGCTTACTTGTTCAAGACCAGGACTTGGGCATGATCACTAAAGATGATCTTAAAGTAGTGACTAAACGTGCACCTACTGAACAAGAAATTGATGACCTTATTTTCGCGTGGAAAGTTGCGAAATATGTAAAATCAAACGCTATTGTTTATGCAAAAAACCGTCAAACTATTGGTGTAGGCGCGGGTCAAATGAGCCGTGTTAACTCAGCGCGTATTGCTGCAATTAAAGCTGAACATGCTGGCTTAGTTGTTGAAGGCGCTGTTATGGCATCTGATGCATTCTTCCCGTTCCGTGACGGTATTGATAATGCGGCTAAAGCTGGCATTAAATGCATTATCCAACCAGGTGGTTCTATGCGTGATGAAGAAGTTATTGCAGCCGCTGATGAAGCTGGTATTGCAATGGTCTTCACTGGTATGCGCCATTTCCGCCACTAATTTAAATTTAGTCCTCCCTAACCCTCCTTTTATTCAGGAGGGTTTTCCACAATAATGGAACTATCTCTCCACTTTGAGAAATAGAGGGGGATGAAAAAGGATTAAAGTTAAGGAACAAATTAAAAATGAATATTTTAGTTTTAGGTAGTGGTGGTCGTGAGCATGCGTTAGCATGGAAAATCGCGCAAGATACCAAAGTTACTCAAGTTTTTGTTGCTCCTGGTAATGCTGGAACTGCAACGGAAGCAAAATGTGTAAACGTTCAACTCGATATTTTAGATAATCCGGCAATTATTGCTTTTGCTAAAGAAAATAATGTTGAGCTTGTTGTTGTTGGCCCAGAAGCACCATTAGTGAATGGCGTGGTAGATGCTGCACGTGAAGCAGGTGTAAAAATTTGGGGACCTACTCAATATGCAGCACAGCTTGAAGGCTCAAAAGCGTTTGCTAAACACTTTTTAAAACGTCATAACATTCCAACTGCTTTTTATGATGTATTTACCGAAGTAGATGCCGCTAAAGCTTACGTTGAAAAAAATGGCGCACCAATCGTTATTAAAGCTGACGGTCTTGCTGCTGGTAAAGGCGTAATCGTTGCAATGACCAACGAAGAAGCTTTTGCAGCAATTGATGACATGCTTGCTGGTAATAAATTTGGTGATGCTGGTTCACGTGTTGTAATTGAACAGTTCCTTGCTGGTGAAGAAGCTTCATTCATTTGTATGATTGATGGTAAAAACATTTTACCAATGGCAACGTCACAAGATCACAAACGTATTTTTGAAGGTGACCAAGGTCCAAACACTGGCGGTATGGGTGCCTACTCTCCTGCTCCAGTTGTGACTCCTGATGTTTTTGATCGTGTAATGTCTGAAATTATGCGTCCAACTGTTGAAGGTATGGCTGCTGATGGGCATGTTTACACTGGTTTCTTATACGCGGGCTTAATGATTGATGAACAAGGTCAACCACGTGTAATTGAATTTAACTGCCGCTTTGGCGACCCTGAAACTCAACCAATCATGATGCGTTTAAAATCATCTCTTGTAGACTTGGTTGAAGCTGGTATTGCTGGCAATTTACCAAGCGAAGCTGAATGGGATGAGCGCAAATCAATTGGTGTGGTACTTGCAGCTGAAGGATATCCGGATAGCGTACGTAAAGGTGATGTGATTTCAGGTATTGGTCAATCACCAGAAGATACTAAAATCTTCCATGCTGGTACTTCTACTCGTGAAGATGGTCATATCATCACTTCTGGTGGACGTGTTCTTTGCGTAACCGCCCTAGGTGATAGCGTTCTTGAAGCACAAATCAATGCTTTAGAAGTGTGCGGACAAGTAACTTTCACAGGTATGCAATATCGCAGTGACATCGGTTACCGCGCCATTGCTCGTGAAAAAGCTCAATAAAAATTTAAAATAATAAAAAAGCTCTCTGTTTAGAGGGCTTTTTTATTTTAAGTTCTTATTTATCATTAATATTCATATCAATCGCAATTTTTATTCACTTCTGATTAATAAGAACGAAACATGTCCACTATATTGAATATGTTTTTATTGATATGATTGGTTAAACCGTTGGAACTTGCAACAAAGTGATGTGCTCTAGCGTATTAGTGTACTTAATCTAATTGCGTTAAAAATAATCGCTATTTTTAACGCTTAGTACTTCCCTATATAACGTTTGAAAAATTGCGACTTATCATAAAACTGTTGAGAAATAGTTTTATTTAAAGCGAATCTAAATGTTAAGGTAAGTGCCCAAAGATTTAGAAAAGTATCGAAATTTATGCAACTTGCATTCGATATTAAAAGGCTTTGTAAGTTTACAACATCAATTTTCCCAGCTGAGAGCCAACAGGAATTGTTGATATCTCTCATAATCAGGACTTTTTTTACATGAAAAAGCTGATCAGTCTTTTTTTAGGCATGTCTGTGCTATTACTTGCAGCTTGTGGCAAACAGCAAAATGAACCGCAAACTGGCAAAGGTAATGATTCTTCTCAGTTACAAACTGTTGTCATTGCTTCAACTGGTTCTGACGCTGATATTTGGCGTTACATTGCAACATTACCGGAAACTAAAGCTGCCGGCATTAAACTTGAAGTGAAAAACTTCACTGATTATGTTGCTATGAATACAGCAGCAGCGAACAAAGAAGTTGACTTAAATGCATTCCAATCTTATGCATATTTAGTTGCTTTTAATGCATCTAACAAAGATAAGATCGCTCCTGTTGCAACAACTTATCTTGAACCAATGGGTATTTACTCTAGCAAGTACAAAAAAGTTGACGAGTTCCCACAAGGCGCAAGCATTGCTATTCCAAATGATGCAGCGAACGAAGCTCGTGCATTGATACTCTTGCAAAGCGCGGGTCTAATCAAACTTAAAGCTGACTTTGACCCTGCTAAAGGCACACCAAGCGATATTATCGACAACAGCAAAAAAATTGACATTAAGCCAATTCAAATGGCAACTGCTGTTCGCGTAAAAGACGAAGTTGATGCGATTGTGTTAGGGAATACTTTGGCACTAGAAGGCGGTTTAAATGTGCTTAAAGATTCTATCTATTATGAGCCAGTTGACCAAAGCACAAAATTGAATGTAAATATTCTTGCTACTGCTGAATCTCGTAAAGATGATGCTGTTCTTCAGAAGGTTGGCAAGCTTTATCACACTGAAGCTGTTAAAAAATACGTTGAACAACACTTTGGTGGTACAAAAGTTGACGTGAATCAGCCAATCAGCTACCTCACAGAAGCTAAATAGTAATATAATAGCCGCAACGCGAAACAGGCAAAGTCTCTTTGCCTGTTTTTTCTTTTTAGCATAGTTTTTGACGACATGATTCAATTTAAAAACATTTCAAAGCTCTATCAGCTTAAAGGCCAAACCATACGTGCACTGGACCAAATTAATTTGGAAATTCCTGAAGGCAGTATTTTCGGCATTATTGGCTATAGTGGTGCAGGTAAAAGTACTTTAATCCGCCTGATTAACTTACTTGAGCGACCAAATGAAGGTCAGGTTATCATTAATCAAAAGGACTTCACTGCTTTGGATGCGCGTTCATTACGTCAGGAACGTGCAAATATTGGCATGATTTTTCAGCACTTCAATTTGCTTCAAACCAAAACAGTGGCTGAAAATATTGAGATGCCAATGCGTCTGCTCAATTACAACAAAGCAGAACGTGAAAAGCGCTTAAATGAACTACTTGAATTCATTGACCTTAAGCATAAAAAAGATGCTTATCCAGATGAACTATCTGGTGGTCAGAAACAACGTGTCGGTATTGCACGCGCTTTAGCAAATCATCCTAAAATTCTTTTGTGTGATGAAGCAACCTCTGCCCTAGACCCGCAAACAACAAAGTCGGTTTTAGAGTTATTAAAGAAAATCAATCAAGAGCAAAAAATCACAATCGTCATGGTGACTCATGAAATGGATGTGATTGAAACTGTATGTGATCATGTGGCGGTTATGGAAGCCGGCAAAGTGATTGAACAAGGCTCAACAATTGATATCTTTAGTAATCCTCAACATCCAACGACTAAAAACTTCATACAAACTGTTTTACATCAACAGTTACCTGTGAATATTTTAAATCAACTGGAAAACCAGCATCACCACAGCATCTATTGCTTACAGTTCTTAGGTCGTTCGGCTCAAGAACCTGTAATTCAGTCACTTATTAAACAGTTTGATATTAGTTTAAATATCTTATTTGCCAATATGACTGAGATTAATGGAATCGTGATTGGACAGATGTTTGTACAGCTTTTAGGTGATCCACAGTTGATTCGTCAGGCGATTGAGTTTTTAGAACAAAATGAAGTGAGTGTAGTTCAATCAGGAGATCAAGTATGAGAGATTTAATCGTACAGTGGTTAACTGAACTTACTCAACCTTTCTGGCATAGTTCCCTTTCAATTGACCAGTTCGTAACAGCGCTACAAGAAACCTTCCATATGGTGTTCTTTGCGCTTTTATTTGGTGGTATTTGGGGCTTCATTCAAGGGATTATTCTCCTTGTTACTCGCCCTGAGGGTATTTTGCCAAATAAATTCATTTACCATTTACTCAACCCAATTGTAAATGCGTTACGCTCTCTGCCATTTATTATTTTACTTATTGCGGTTATTCCACTAACCAAACTATTGGTAGGTACTTCAATTGGTACATGGGCAGCGATTGTTCCTTTGACGATTTACGTGGGTCCCTATATGGGTCGTCTTATTGAAACTTCACTACTTGAAGTCAATGAAGGCATTATTGAATCTGCTCAAGCAATGGGTGCAACACCTTGGCAGATTATTTCACGCTTTATCCTGCCTGAAGCTCGTAGTTCTCTGATTTTGAACTTAACAACCGCTACCATTAGCCTTATTGGCGCTACAGCTATGGCTGGTGCGGTGGGTGCCGGTGGTATTGGTGACTTGGCAATTTCTTATGGTTATCAGCGTTTTGATACAAGCGTCGTTATTTTAACGGTTATTGTATTATTGCTTTTGGTACAAATCGTTCAGATGTTAGGAAACTGGCTCGCTAAAATGCGCTAATTCAGTTATCTAAAAAGCCCTCTTCAAGAGGGCTTTTTTATTTTAGATGACTTATGTTTATGGGACATTTTATTAGACAAACTGCCCAACACAATTTCTGTTATTATCAAAATTAGCCCGTAAACACTGCTTTTAGATTTAGTTTCAGGATAAAACGATGCGTTACAGAATTCATTATATTGATGTGCAAAATGCCCTACAAAACTATATCTGGATTTTAGAAGATACTGAAACTCATGAAGCTGTTGCAGTTGATCCAACAGAGGCGGAGTTAGTTACTCAATTTTGCACAAACCATCATTTAACGTTAAAACAAATTTGGCTGACTCATTGGCATAAAGATCATATTGGCGGGGTTGCAGAATTAACGGCGACCAATGCTATAGCTGTATACGGTCCAAGAGATGAATTATCTAAAATTCCGGGCATTACTCACCCACTACAACATGATGACCACCTAAAATTTAACGATTTAAAAGTAGAGATTATTGCAACACCTGGCCATACCCTAGGCCATATTGTGTACTTTATTGAGGAGCTCAATACCCTATTTTGTGGAGATACTCTTTTTGCTATGGGATGCGGCCGCTTATTTGAAGGTAGCGCCGAGCAAATGTATCACTCGTTAAATCGACTTGCTGCTCTTCCCACTATAACCAAAGTGTATTGCACGCATGAGTACACGCTCTCTAATGCAGAATTTGCATTGAGTGTAGAACCTGAAAATCATGCCTTGCAAGAGCGTATTGAACAGGTCCGCGAGCTTCGTAAGAACGGTCAAATTACTTTACCAAGTAGTATTGAACTTGAATTGGCTACCAATCCCTTTTTACGTGCCGAAAGTGTAGAAGAGTTCGCTCATTTACGTAGTTTAAAAGACAATTTCTAACTATATAAATTTCATGGCAAGATACAGTTTAATTTTAAGAACTGTATCTTTTTTAATAAAGCATGTTTCCTGAAATTATTTTTTACATTTATTGATTTTAAATGAACTTGTTTTGCTTAAATTTCACTCTATTTGAGTTATTTTAAAATAAATATAAAAAACAATTATTTATATCTCAAACATATATAAGTTGATTACATAAAAACTGAATAAATTTATAAAATGAAGGATATTAGTTTATCTATTTTACTTTTTTTACAAGTTGCAAAATAAAACAAAGTTTTCCCCCTTTAAAAAATCCGAGTAAATCCCTATTAATAAATAAGATGTAATGCACGGATAGAAGGAGTTCTCACGTGAAAAAGGTTGTTAAAGCTAAAAATCTAATTGCGTTCCGTATTTGGTTAGAAAAATTAGGGTATTCGGTTAAAAACCTTGCCGATGGAAAAGGTTTTACTTTCAGTTTTAAAAAAGAATATGGTTTAGTAACTTGTGATCTGGCAGGTAATGCTTTAGCGATGCAGTTAGGTGAAGAGTTTGAGGATCACTTAAAAGCATAAGTTGAGATTCTATTTGCTCATACGTTTTATAGTATGGGTAACTTAAAGGTTCTGCTTTTACAAAGTAGATAGATATGGACTTGTGAAAATTTTTATATTGGCTTTCCAATAATTAACCACCAACACTTAGTTATTTTTAAATTATATTTATTTTAATCAGACATAATAAAACCTGTAGCTTGGCACCTCTCCCAACATTGCCAATTGCTACAGGTTTTTTTATTTAGAATTAAATAATTAATTCACTTTTGATTTGCGTAATGCTTTATCTAGAACGTCCTTGTCCAAAGCTTTGTCCCAACGCGCAACAACGATTGTTGCACATGCATTACCAATTAGGTTGGTTAAAGCACGGCATTCCGACATGAAACGGTCAATACCTAAAATGAGTGCCATACCGGCAACAGGTACTGATGGCACAACCGATAAAGTTGCTGCAAGCGTAATGAAGCCCGCACCCGTTACCCCTGCCGCACCTTTCGAGCTCACCATTGCCACTAAAAGTAATGCAAACTGCTCACCAATTGATAAATCTACATTACATGCTTGTGCAATAAATAAAGCAGCCATCGTCATATAGATGTTGGTACCATCAAGATTGAACGAGTAACCTGTCGGAATAACTAAGCCCACCACAGATTTTTCACAACCTGCTTTTTGCATTTTATCCATTAAAGACGGTAAAGCCGCTTCAGATGAACTTGTACCTAAAACCAACCAAAGCTCATCTTTGATATAGCGAACTAAATCAATAATTGAAAAGCCATTGTAACGAGCCACAGCGCCCAAAACGATTAAAACAAACAATATAGCCGTGATATAGAACGTCATAATTAACAGTAATAAATTACCGATTGACTGGATTCCATATGCCCCAATGGTAAATGCCATAGCACCAAAAGCACCAATCGGAGCAAGTTTCATTAACATGCCCACTAAATAGAACACCGGAGCTGTTAAATTATTTAAAAAATCTGTGACTGGACGTGCGCGATCGCCTAATGCAGCCAAAGAAATACCAAATAACACTGCCACGAATAAGACCTGCAAAATGTCACCACCAGCAAGCGGGCTGACTAATGTTTGCGGAATAATATTCATGAAAAAGTCAGTAATATTGGTAGCATGAGCCTTTTCAACATAAGTATTTACTTTGTCACTGACTAAAGTAGCCGGGTCAATATTTAAGCCTTTACCGGGTTGAATGATATTTGCCACAATCATACCAACCACAAGTGCAATACTAGAGAAAGTAAGGAAATACAGCATTGCTTTACCGGTTACACGTCCAACCCGACTCATGTTCGTCATGCTGGCTATACCGGTTACCACAGTCAAAAAGATTACGGGAGCAATAATCATTTTAACGATTTTAATAAATGCATCACCAAGCGGTTTTAAGCTTTCACCAAGTTCCGGGTAAAAATGACCAATTAAAACGCCTAAAATAATTGCAAAAATGACCTGTACATACAAAATTTGATGAAACTTCTGTTTTTTCTGTACCGTTTCTTGGTCAAGGGTATTGAAATCCATTATCTAAATACCTTTTCGGTGGGGATAAAAAAATAAAATATAAAGCGCGCACCACAAGCTGCTTTAATGAAGTGAAGTCATTGTAAAGAATAAAAAACACCCTGTGTCATAAATTTAAAAAATGTTAAATTAAAAAACCATGTGTATTTTTGTATAGAAATCATCTTTTCTATCAATTTTTCTAAAAATAAAACTTAATTAATTTTATTAAAAAATCACATAAACCCATGTTTATTATTCTATTTAATTCATAAAACTCTGTTTAAAATAAATTTCACTTTAATTTTAAGACCACCCAAGCATACATTTCAAAAATAAATGATAAAACCAATCACATGTTAACAGTAAATTATGAGAATTTAGTTTTTAAATAATAAGAAATATTGATATATAGTTTGTTAGTAAAAACAAAAGCCTACTTATTCTTTACATATTTAAGATATTCATTTTTCTCTTTAAATATCCCAATCATATTTTTCAAAACTTAAGTAAATAACTTTTTTAATAGAGTATGAACATAATTTAAGCTCAGCTCATGATTGGTAAATAAGATTTGAAATAGCATTGGAGCAATGACAGTTTCAATGATCTCTTGATTCGCTATAGTGGCTTCACCACGTAATTTTGCTCGATTTTGAATAATGTCGAGTTGTTGAATAATGAGAGTTTCACATTTACGGGCATTAGAATCTGAATTTGATGTATAGAGTACATCTCGCAATAAATCTTGCCCCACTTCTGATGCATATTCTTCAAAATATTGTTCGACCCATGCCGTGATATCTCGCTCAAATGAACCTAAATCTTTGGGTTCCATATCTGGTTTGAGTTCATTTAAAGCCACATCTGAAAATAACTGGTTAATATCACCCCAACGTCGGTAAATAGTTGATGGTGTTACACGAGCTTTTGCTGCAATCATTGGAATTGTAATTTGGCTTTGCTCAAAATCTTTTTGTAAATCTTTTACAGCTTGATGAACTACAGTTTGTATTCTTTCGCTGCGACCACCTGGGCGTAATCCAGTAACAACTTTTGCCATGTATAAACTCTGTAAAGGTGTTAAAAAAAACTTAGTTATATCTATATACAAAATATACTAAAGCTAAATATTTGCTTTAATGTAAAAATAATGTATAAAAGCTAAATATTAGCTTTTATGTTATTCGTCTTATATGAACAATTCAAGTTCAAAACAGTCACTGTCTGTTTTTAAATTAGACTCAACAAGTGCGTTGACACTCAATACGATTACACTCATGACATTTATGGCTGGATCGAGTGCACCTACACCACTGTATCGCCTATATCAGCAGCTTTGGCAATTTTCACCAGTCACATTGACTCTAATTTTTGCAACTTATGCTTTTACACTGCTGGGTTCATTACTCATTATTGGTTCTTTGTCTGACTATATTGGACGTCGCCCAGTCATTATTGCAGCCATTTCTCTGCAAATTATTTCAATGAGTTTTTTCCTGTTTGCTTCAGATGTTTCAATGTTGTATACCGCAAGAGGCTTACAAGGTATAGCAACTGGTCTTGCTGTTTCAGCGATAGGTGCAGCAATTTTAGATTTTAGTAAGCTTCATGGCTCACTTATTAATAGTATCGCCCCGATGGTAGGTATGGCCGTTGGTATTTTTCTGACCTGTTCTATTTTGCAGTTCTCTGCTCACCCCTTGCAGCTTGTTTTTGAGTTTTTATGTTTTCTTCTTATTTGTGAACTCATTTTAAGTTTTCTTACTCCCGAGACAGTACAAAAAAGAGCGGGTGCGCTTGTATCTTTAAAGCCGAATATGGCTATTCCTCCGCAAACAAAAAGTGCTTTATTAAGTATTAGCCCAATTAATATTGCCCTCTGGATGGTCAGTGGTTTTTTCTTATCACTTATGCCCTCTTTACTCGCAAAAATTTTCCACACTTCATCTGCATGGCTAAACGGTATTACCTTTATGGCGTTAGCTCTTTCAGGTGCAGCAGGCATATTAACGCTTAGGAAATCGACAAATTTTCGTATTTTATTAACCGGTACCTTATCCATTACAATTGGTGCGATGGTTTTGTTTTTAGCAATTAATCTGACCAGCGCTGTCGTTCTGTTTTTAGGTTCTATTATCACGGGTGTGGGTTTTGGTACAGCGTTTATGGGTGCCATTCGTAGTGTAATGCCATTAGCCCTTCCAGAAGAACGTGCTGGCCTTATGGCGGCATTTTTCGTTGAAAGTTATTTGGCCTTTAGTATTCCTGCAATTTTAGCGGGTTATTTTGTTGGCAAGATTGGACTGATGCATACAGCAAATGGTTATATTTGTTTTATTCTCTTACTATCGCTAGTTGCCCTTTTCATGATTTTTAAAAATTTTAAAAATAAATAACCGTATAAAAAAAGCCTCATGTGAGGCTTTTTTTTATAATTACTGATCACGCCAACGCTTTAAAAAACGTTTTACATATTTTTTAAATGGCCATGTAAACTGTTTTACAAAGCTATTTGGAATTTTATAACCGACTGTACCATATACGCTCGCCAAGTGATTTGGCATATA
The DNA here is from genome assembly GCF_041021895.1 of Acinetobacter sp. XH1741. Lineage (NCBI taxonomy): Bacteria > Pseudomonadati > Pseudomonadota > Gammaproteobacteria > Moraxellales > Moraxellaceae > Acinetobacter > Acinetobacter chenhuanii. Next base: position 1,885,833 of record NZ_CP157428.1, on the reverse strand, counting down.
TAAAGTCTTAAAAATAACATCATACAGCGGAATAAAAGCAGCGTAATTTTTATCAATTGCGGGCTTTTCAGAAGAATGATGCCAATGATGAAATTCTGGTGTTGCGATAAACCAACGTAAATATGGAAAACGAAAACGTACATTGGAATGAATAAAAATAGCGTGGAATGAAATAAAGATTAAATACGCAAAAACAGCAGAAGTATGAAACCCTAAAAGGAAAATTGGCAGAGTTGCAATAAAACGAGTCATTAATACTTCAATGACGTGCAAACGAGACGATGCTAACCAATCCATATATTCAGTTGAATGGTGAATCGCATGAAAACGCCATAAAAAGTTAACTTCATGCATGGCTCGGTGCAACCAATACACTGTAAAATCAACCACAATGAGCAATTCAATAAATTGCAGCCAAATTGGCTGAGCTTGAACATACGGCACAATTGGATTATTCGGCAGGTGCGTAATCCAATACTGAATTGGCATAACCGTTAAAAAGCTAAATAGTTGAATGCCAATATGACTCACCATGAAATATTTCATGTCAGTCACCCATCCCACCCTTAAGATCTTTTGTTCAGGATTTTTTGCAAAAAAGCCTTCAAGAGGAATAAAAATAAAAGCCAAAATGACCAATGTAAGTACAAAATAATCAATGCCCGCATAAAACGGTACACTTGGAATGACAGGAGCCTGTATCACACCACAGCCCAATACTGCCGCCAGAAGTGCAAAGCATAAACCATAAAAACCATATCGATTTTGTCGAATGATCGCACTAAATGCACCAAAACCAGCGCTAATGATTATGCCTGTAATGAGGCCATAATAAAAAAGATGATAATGCTTTACGTAAAATGGTCTTAGCTCAGGAGTTGTAAGTACGCTTGGAAATAAAAAACATAAAGCACCGAATAAGCAAAGTAAGCTAAGTGACATGGAAATAAAGGCACTAATTTTCCCTAAACCTGCGTTAAGTTCTAAATTTTCAAATTTTGCTCTTAATTGGTCGGTCATAATTTATATCAACAGTTCTTATTGTCTCTGCCGCGAATGCTAACAAAATTTAATTATTAATTGTAAAAGAACTGCATTTAACTATTTATAAAAAATAGATATATAAACAAAACTAATCAATTAACCAAAAAATAGGATTAATTGATTAGTTATTATAAATATTTATCTATTTCAAAACGTGGAAATAAGATAAAAATAATGAAGTTATAAAATGAATATAGGCTATTTATTTTTATATGGAGTCTCATAAGTTGTTTCAGCAACAGGTGAAACTCGCCAAATTGTATTACCGACATCATCTGCAACTAATACAGCTCCCGAGAAATCAATTGCCACTCCAACAGGTCGTCCATAAGCTTTACCTTTATCACTGAGAAATCCAGTCAAAATATCTTGCGGCGGACCAGAGGGTTGACCACTTCTAAATGGGACAAAAACCACCTTATAACCACTATGAGGTTTACGATTCCATGACCCGTGTTGACCAATAAACGCCCCACCTCTAAATTGTGGCATCAATTCAGCGGCATAAAAAGCAAGTCCTAAAGAAGCAGTATGGTTACCTAGTGCATAGTCAGGTTTAATTGCACGTGCGACCATTTCAGGGTTTTGAGGTTTTACTCGTACGTCAACATGTTGACCATAGTAACTATAGGGCCAACCATAAAAAGCACCATCTTGAACCGAGGTCATATAGTCTGGCACTAAATCGCTACCGATTTCATCACGCTCATTAACAACCGTCCAGAGTTTACCGCTTTGAGGCTGCCAAGCCATGCCATTTGGATTACGCAATCCCGTTGCAAATGGGCGTGCCTGACCACTTGCAATATCAAACTCTATAATCTGTGCACGGCCTTTTTCTTGATCTAGCCCATTTTCAGCAACATTACTATTGGAACCCACTGTAATGTAGAGCTTGGTCCCTTCACGGTTAGCAATTACGTTTTTAGTCCAGTGATGGTTTAAAGGGCCGCCCGGTAAATCCAATACTTTCGTACCACTTGTGGTAATTTTAGTTTCACCCTCTTGATAAGGGAAACGTATGAGTGCATCCGTATTGGCAACATATAAATTATTACCCACCAACGCCATACCAAATGGTGAGTTTAAATTTTGAAGGAAAACCGTCTTTTTATCGGCCATTCCATCTCCATTGGTATCACGAAGTAAACTAATACGATTTGCACTTGGGTGAGATGAACCTGCTCGCTTCATCACAAAAGACATGATCTTGCCTTTAATCCCTTTGCTATCTTCCGGTTTAGGTGGAGCATCCGTTTCGGCCACCAATACATCACCATTTGGTAAGACATAGAGCCAACGCGGGTGCTCAAGCCCTTTAGCAAATGCTTTTACCTTTAAGCCTTGTGCTGGTGTTGGCATAGCCCCACTCGGCCAACCTTCTGCAGGTGCAATATTAACAGTAGGGATTAAACTTGATTTAGGTTCAGGTAACTTTGGGTCTGGCCCATAACTCTCAGTAATAGGATATTGCGAGGATGAAGCACATCCAGCTAATGTAATTAAAACCGTAGTGCCTAAAACTGGCAGTAAAAAACGTTTAGTCATGATTTATCACCATTTATTTTTTGTCGTCATGGAGATAGGTTAATTTATGCCTGTAATTAAACAAGCAACTTTAATAGAGTCTTTTGTTTGTCGCTTGAAAAAACCGTCCTTATCCTTCAGTAGAAACATGATCGAATTCACACTATTATTTTTAAAGTAATAAATTTTTATTCTTTCTCAGGAAAATGCAGTAAAGAAAATAGATTATGAATTTCTTCAATTTTCGTAATCTCATCAATGTTGCTTTTCCAAAGCCCCCCGTACTTTTAATAATTAATTATTTTCTATGAAATGTTAAGTGCTAAAAATCGGCAGCCAAATTAGAGAAATAACTAAACTATAGTTTTTTACTCCTCTAAAGCAAAGTTTATAGCCTCTTTTACATGAATGGCGGTAGTATCAAATAAAGGCACAGAAAATTTGACATCACCAATCAACATACAAATTTCAGTACAACCCAAGATAATACCTTGAGCTCCTTCGGCTATAAGTTTCTCTACAATAGCAATATACTTTTGCTGCGAATCCGGATTAATTACTCCTAAACAAAGCTCTTCATAAATGATGCGATGGACTGTCTTTCGGTCTGCTTCATTTGGAGTAACAACATCAATTCCATGCTCTTGCAATTTAGCTTTATAAAAGTCTTGCTCCATGGTGAAAGCTGTTCCCAACAGTACAACTTTTCGGATGTTTTGACTTAAAATTTCTTTCGCTGTGGCATCAGCAATATGTATAAAGGGAACCGTAATCGCATCTTCAATTTGAGGGGCAACTTTATGCATAGTGTTAGTACATAGCACTATACAATCTACCCCTGCTTTCTCTAAGTTTAGCGCCTGCTCTGCTAAATATACGCCTGCTTCTTGCCATAAACCTTTCGATTGCAATGCAGCTATTTCTTCAAAATCGACACTATTTAAAATGACTTTAGCTGAATGTAACTTTCCTAATTTGTCCTGAACCGCTTTATTAATTTGTTGATAATAAAGCGTTGTAGATTCCCAACTCATCCCGCCTAATAAGCCAATCGTTTTCATTTTTAGTCCTTTTATTTCATCTATTCTTTATACCGATACAATGCTCAGTACGACTAGAATAAAATTGCTCTCTTTATAGCAATTAAATCCCATTTAAATATAAAAAAGCCCCTTAACAATAAGGAGCTTTAAATTAAACATAGAACAAAAAAGTCAAAGATAAGGCGTTATTAAGAACAAACACCGTTATTAATCACTGATTTTTTATTCGAATCGAGCGCAACAATTGAAGCAGACACCGTATTAATAATTTGAGTCATGGCCTCACTTGAAGCACTCACAATGGCTTCGAGTTTTTTAGCTTTTTGATCAATCGGCTGCTTAAAAGCAATTCGACAATTGAGCTGAGACCCTGCATTGGTAATGACTTTGGCATTAGATGATTGTAATTGAGTCGGAGGTATTTGACGCTTCACGACCCACGACACCGCAATATTAATATTACTTTTATCGACAATATCAAAATGAGAGAAGTCTGTAGAAACTCGATATAGAGGCTGATTATTTCCGGCAAGCCCACTGCTATAGCTATCAATCGCTCCTAATTTTTGTTGTAACCCTGCCGATAAAGTATCGCGTAATTGCGTACTCATGGTCGAAGTCCAACGCTCGTTATCAAGTACGGTAGACTTACCGTTACTGTCTTGTAGCACCAAAGGTGCGCGGTCTAAACGGTCTGGAAGTCCAACCGGTAAAACTTCAATGACTCGAATACTTGAGTTAACTGCCGGAGTCACTTTCGGGCTAATCGTATAATAATTTGGCGTTGGCGAACTCGAACAAGCAGTCATAGCAACTGCTGTGAAAACCATGCCACCCCCAAGTAGCCATTTGGCTGCTTTAGAGTGTAATGAGTGATTCTTTTTATTTTTCATCGTTGGCCTCTGGTCTCTTACCACGAATAATAGATTCAGGATGTTGCTCAATATAATCAGACATGAGTTGTAACGAAGCAGCCGCACGAGTCATTTGCTGTAGCGCTTTACGTACGTCTTGTTGTAACGGCGCATCGCTCGACAAAATAGACTCAGATGATCTTACAGTTTTACGAACATCGTCTAATGTGGCTTGTAAACCAGGTGCAACTTTTCCATCTAACTGTTTAACCAGCTTGTCTGTAGACTCAATCGCTGTATTCATATTTTTAAGCGTTTTACGTACATCCTGCCCAATTTCAACTAATGGGAATTTCGTTAACTTATCAGCAATTTGAGAAACTTGTGCCTGTAAACCGCTTAGCTCTGTTGGCGTAGTTGGAATTACTACACGACCATCTTTCAAGACTTGTAAAGTTGCCGGTTTCGCTTTAGGGAACTTATCCAAAGCAATATAGTTTTGGCCAGTTAAGAGGTTTCCAGTTCTCATTTGCGCACGCCATCCATGCTCAACAAAATCTTTGAAAATAGTGCTGTTTGGATTGAGTGCTAAACCATTTTCAACGCGTGACGGATAAATAACCGCCTCAACACGCATACGAATCTGCTTATAGTTGTTATAAAACTCGGCATTAATTGATTTAATGTTACCAATCTCAATGCCCATGAAGTCGATTGGCGCACCCGCAGCCAAGCCACGTAACGAATGATCAAAATACATAATCACGCCACGAGGCTGCCCGTCTGGTTCTTTTAGAGCTTCAGATTTTGAATCCCAAAGCGTAAAATTGCTCTTATTGGCGGCTGTAGTCGCATTTGAGTTTTCAGGGAAACCAAACGCAATACCACCAGCAACAATGCTCGCCAGTGATTGAGTATCTAAATTAAAGCCTGAAGCATTCAAACTTACATCGATACCACTTGCCTGCCAAAAGCGTGCATCTGTGGTTACAAACTTATCATACGGCGCACGGATAAAAGTTTGAAGCTGCACACTTTTACCGTCATCAGCTAGCTTATAAGCGGTGATTTGTCCGACGTTAATTCGGCGGTAATAAATCGGTGAACCGATATCCAAAGATCCCAAGTCATCGGCTTTTAGGAAAAATTCTTTACCTGGCACATCCGAGGTAATCACTGGCGGTATTTCTAGGCCCGTAAATTCAAGTTTTTTCTCGGGGGATTTCCCGCCGTCTACTTCGATATAGGAACCTGATAACAAAGTATCAATTCCGGAAATTCCACCTGTCCCAATCCGTGGTCGTACTACCCAGAACCGTGAGTCTTGGGCAGCAAAGTTGCTTGCATCCTTACGCAAATCAATTCGCGCAATAATGTGTGAACGGTCTTCTGCAAGAGCAATCTGCCGTACCAACCCAATGTCTACTTGTTTATAACGTACTGTTGTTTTACCTGCGACTAAACCTTCGGCTGTACGAAATGATACTTCAATGGTTGGTCCATTAGACAACAGTGCTTTCACAGCCAGTGAAAGTGCAATTAACAGTGCAATAAGCGGAATAATCCAAATTAATAAAGGCTTCCACTTATTTTTCTTTTCTTGGGGTTCTGGTAAATCATTCATGTTTTCCAGTTCAACATCTGTCTCATGATGATCTGAGGTACCACCGGTTGTTTTGTTTTCAGACATACTCATTGTTCTTTTATTGACTGGGATTAATGGAATCATTATTCAAAGGCGAGTGTTCGTCTTGAATAATTGTGGTTTTTTCCGGAGAAAAACGGTTGGGCTTGTTTGTATTTTGAGATGCATAGAAATTATCCCAAATAATACGCGGGTCAAAACTTAAAGATGCAAACATGGTTAAAACCACAACTGCGCCGAAAGCAATAGAACCCGGCCCTGCCAAAATCGTCGCAAGCGATTGAATCTGAATAAGCGCGGTTAATAAAGCGACCACGAATACGTCAATCATGGACCAACGCCCAACAAATTCAACGATACGGTATAGTTTGATACATTGCTCTGGTGAAAATTTCCATGCTGCCGATGACTGTATATATACAACCAATAACAGGAAATACAAAATAAATAGCTTAAGCATCGGAATAAAAATACTGGCCATGAAAATGACCACCGACACCAAATAGTCTCCATTTTGCCAAAAGTAAATCACACCACTCATGATGGTGTCTTTTTGGCTGCCTAACAGTGAGTCAGTTATCGTCATCGGCAACACGTTTGCCGGTATATACAAAATAGTGGCAGCCACTACTAAAGCAAAGGTACGGTTTAAACTTCCCGGCTTACGCTCATGCAGTACACTATGACATCTCACACAGCGTAAAACTTTAGGTTTTTTAAGAGCTGATGTTTTATTTAGTTTTGATGAGTTCAATAATCCACAGCAGTGACAGAGGACGAGCGAAAGATCTTTGGCTCTTGGGTACTGCTTTAGAACCGTATCGGTAGTTAAGGGTTTATGTGGCGTCACATTTTTTATTGTTTTCATGGTTGTGACCTATCAATTTCGTTCCATATATCGCTGACTTTTATGGAAGTAATATAAACCATCAATAGGCTCAAGGCTCCAAATGCCCACAAGGCAATTTCGGGAATAACCAGCACCATCCCCATTAATTTTACAAGTGTGACCAAAATTCCAATGAGAAATACCTCCACCATTCCCCACACTCTCATAAAATAAAGTGTTCGTAAGGCACCGATTAAAAACTTGGGACGTCTCTTTAATATACTCACCGTACCAAGGACATAACCCAGTAATAACAAATATGAGAGCGGCACAATAAACGTCGTTATTAAAATGAGGACACCCACAAACGCCCGATCATAATGAAACATGACCCATACCGCGCCCAGTAAAGTGGTTTCGGATATGTTGCCTTGCAGTTCAATTTTTACAATCGGAAAGCTGTTGGCAATAATAAATACAATTAAGGCCGTTAAAATGAGAGCCAACATCGTGCTAAACGGTTTGGTATGCCGATAAAGCTCTGCACCGCAGCAGACACAGTAAGCCCTTTTTCCGTAAGCAAGCGGAGCTCTACGATAGACGGTATCGCACTCCTCACAACCTGCTAATTCTTTAAGCTTCATAGTCATACTCTAAGGTTTATCGTTTTACTGTGTCGCACAAAGCTCTTTTTATTACTAAGATAAAATCAAAGATAAATCAATCTAAAAGCTATATCGGACAATGGAAATTTTAGAATAAAAATTACCGTAGATGCTGTTCAATATATTGTTGAAACTGCTGAATAATATGTAGAGATTGTGTGGTTGAATTGAAATAGAGACCAAAAGTTAAAGGCTTAAGCACCGGCAATACATCACTTTTTATGGTCTGAATGTCTGAAGGCGTTTGAAAACATGATCTCAAACTTATACCAATACCTGCCCGTACAGCAGGCCATAATGCTTGAACAGAGTTACACTCATAAGCAATATGCCAAGCCAATCCAGCCTGTTCAAGTGCCTCAATCGCCATATGTCTTAACATACAAGGTTGCTGCAATACTACGAGTGGAATAGAAGCTTTATCTTCAATGATTTGCTGAATATGCGCATGGGCACAAAACAACCATTTTGTCTCGACACTTTTGAGTTCATAAAAGTTTTCAATTACTGGTTTTTGCTGCCAAATAAGCGCCAAATCTAGTTCTTGCTTTTGTACTTTCTCGATCAGATTCTGGTTTCGGTCGACCTGAATTTGAAACTGTACATTAGGATGTTGCAACATAAACTGAGCGATAAGTTGCTGTAAGGTTCCCTCAGCAAAATCTTCTTGTAGACCAAAACGGATGACGCCACTGGCCTGAGTCCGATGCAGTTTTAAAAGCACCGTATCATTAATGGCTAACATATTTTTAGCATGACTCAATAACAATTCACCACTAGGAGTTAATTCTAATAACCTCCCCTGTTTTCTAAGAAGCTGGCAACCTGTTTGCTGTTCTAATTTTTTTAATTGCGCACTAATTGCGGCCGGAGAACGGCATAAGTGTTGTGCTGCTAGCTGATAACTTCCAAGCTCGATTCCCTTAACAAACGCGCGTAAGGCATCTAAATCAAGATTGGTTGGAAGTTTGGCATAATCATTCATAAAAACCGAATCATTAGTTAGAAAAGTTTTGATTTTTTAAACTATATCAAACTGCCATATTAGCAACAACAGCATGAGTGTTGAGATCTAAAATGTTCAGAAAAATTGATATTCATAACTTAGAAAGTATTTCGCCCAAGCTTTATGAGTTTGGTAAAGACTACTTATTTGCAGATATCTGGCAAAGGCCTATGCTTGAAACTCAAACACGTTGTTTTATTACAATTACCGCACTCGTTTTACAAGGGCGTTATTCACAGCTCGAATGGCACGTCAAAAATGCCTTAACTCAAGGCATTACCAAAGAGCAAATTATAGAAGCCATTACCCATATTGCTTTTTATGCAGGCTTACCTACTGCCATTTCCGCACTTGAACATATGCCAGAGGAGATATGGTCATGCCCATGATTCGTTTTACGACCAGTTATGCCTATACAGATCTTGAGAAAGCTCAGATTTCAAAAATTGTGCAGACTTGTATGGAATGTTATTTTGATACTCCAAAAAATGATTGCTTCCATATTTTTGAGCACTTACCTCAAGACAATGTAATTGTCGACCCTAACTATTGGGTGAGGTCTCCCCGTACTGAAAAATTTATGCTGCTATACATCACTTCTGGCAAACCCAGAACAGCTCAGCAAAAATTAGATTTAATGCAGCATGTGACTACACAACTCCATCAAACATTTAACATTCCTGAGCAGGATATTATGTTTGTGATTGTACAAAATACTGCTGAAGATTGGTGCTTTGGTCATGCACAGCGTGCAGATCTTTACTTGAAAACCTTTGCTTTAGAACATTAGCTTGTAAATCAAATACATCCAACAAAAAGTGAGGTTCTAGCAGCCTCACTTTTTACTATTTATATAGTAATTCTCTAGCTAGCTTTTACAAATAGTTACGCCACCATCAGCAAGTAAAGCATTTCCTGTAATTAAGCTTGCATCGTCACTCGCTAAAAAGAGCCACTTTCTCAATTTTATTCACGGGCAAAACCTTTAGTATTGTTATTTTAATGTTTTTAACGCAAAAACATTCCAGTGTAACTTCACTCCCAACACCCCCACTAAGATTAAACCTGCACCTAAAAATTGGGTACTAGTAAGTACATGATCAAAGAAGAAATAATCAATTACTATGGTCGATATAGGATAAATAAAAGATAAGATCGCAATGTTATTTAAAGGTATTTTCTTAATTGCGGAGTACATCAAATAATAAAGAAATGCAGTATGTAGAATCCCTAGTCCGAGTACAAACAACCATTGTTGACCTATAGGTGGGTTTTCAAAAACAGAGATAAATGGAGTCATAACAATGGCTCCACTTAAGGTTTGTATAAGCACAATTAATAACGGCGGTGTGTGGGTTAATTTTTTAGTGATTAGAACGGATACCGAATACAGTGTTGTGGCAACTAAAACCAAGCCCAAACCTGCTAACTCATTAGAGCTTACCGAAGCACTGCCCAAACCTATAATCACGATTAAGCCAACAAAAGCAACTATGGTCCATAGCACATCATTTTTATTTAGCTTTTCATGAAAGACTAAAGCCCCTAAAAATAAAATAACAAACGGGTTTACGTGATAAACAATCGTGGCTAAAGAAATAGAAGTTTTTGGGAAAGCTGCAAACAGTAGTACCCAATTAAAAATAATCAGTAAGCCCGAAGTCACCATTAAAAACAGTTCTTTTTTGTCAAAGTATACTTTTTTAAAATGTCCATAGAATAAACAGATGGGTATCAAGCATAGTGCGGAAATCAGACAGCGAAAAAATACGATATTAATCGGTGATTGACCTGATTTAATTACAAATAGACCAATACTCCCTGAAAGTAGCATGGCTACAACCATTTCAAGAGTGCCGGCTTTTCTTTTTAACTCATGATCATTCACACATTTCTCCAATACATTTATATCTTTAATTATTTGGCTAATTTATATTTATCTAATTGACTAGATTTTTTTAGGATAAATTGTTTAGCCTTATAGACATAAAATTTAAATTATTCATCTATTTAATATGAAAATTAATTTTTATGTTAAATTAAATTCTAATTCAGTAGGTTCCTTAAATATTCAAATTATACCTTTGGTTCTAAATAGAAATAAAGATTGTATAGGCTCTATAGAGATTGATGAAGTTGCTTTTTCACTCGTTGAAAAGTTATTTAACTGAGATAAAGAAATTTTTTTCATTGGGGAGATACTTTTATTGGCTCTGAAAAAAACAAAGATATTATAAAAGATTTATATACGTTTCATTGATTTATAAATCAGTTAAATAAATACAACACGGCATTAGAACTAATTTTCGAAGAAGAAAAAAAATGATTTGCAAGTCACTTTAAATTTTTCAAGCCACAAGCACTTAACAAGATTATAGAAATTACGAAATTTCTTGAGAAAGACTAAAATACATATAATGACATTACAGTATTAAGCGTTTAGAAACCCAAGCTCAATAGCTTGGGTTTTAAGAGTCGTTTATCAGATATTTTTTTAAGCGGTATAAATATAGAGAATTTGGAAAATGCCAATAAATAAGAAAAATTAGTTAGCGAATATAGAGCGGGTCTTCCTCAACAAAGAAAACTTCACCCGATGAAGGCAAAACCCACTGATAAGTTCCTTCTATTTTCTTCATTCTTTCTTTAAAAATATCATATACCTCTACAAGGTTATGTTTTTCATCATACTCTCCCATATAACCATGCTCTTTTTCTTCATGAAATTCTCTAAACATTTTATGCATTTTAACAGCTCTACGTTCCATAGTTTTTCGCCTTTTTATTATTCACAAAATTATTATGATCTCTTTTCTCTTTAAATACAAAAAAATATTAAGACATACATAACAAAAATAAACTTAAATAGTTATTATAAATCTAATACTTATCAAACCTAAATTTTTTCATATCATATGGTATATCTAGCTTCACACTCCATAGGCTTAATTTTTCACTAATTATAATCGCATCAACTTCAAAAGCATCCTTTTTATTAAAACCTTTTATTTTCAAAAAATCAGAAAAACTATTAGAATTTATTTTATTAAGATATCCTACTCTTAAAGTATCTATATATACGGCAATTTTATTTGTTTCTTTTTCCAAACATATTACTGCATTTTTAAAAACAGTAATCTTGTCACTATTTTGGTCACCTACCAAAGTTATCAACTCTTCCTGATATAAAGTTACAATTATTTCATGCTCAAAAAAATTTTTATTTTCTGTGAATATCTTCCCAGCTATTTTTATTGTTCTTTCAGGCAGCTCCAAATAAACTTTGGAAAAAATTTTAAATAAAAAACAGGAACAAAAAACTAAAAAAATAACGATTATAATAAAAATCATTTTAAAATATTCCTCTTAATCTTAAAAAATGGCAAAAAGAATCGTAATTCTTTCTACCAATTAAACTATTAAGAAAAAAATTTATTATATTATTTTTCCTGATTTTTATCATTTTGATTTGGTTTATTTAAATCATTCTGATCAGGGATTTTTGGCACAAACTCTTTACCATCTTGTTGTTGCTGTTGTTGCTGCTTTGATTTATCTTGATCATTTTTAACTTGGTCTGGTTGAGACATTAGAGTCTCTCCTATTTAATGGTGTGTAGATGATTATCTAGCACTTAATGACCATAGTCCTTTTACCCTTACTTAGATACTATACAAATGTATCTGAATGTGATCTCCTTGTTTACTATTAGGATAATTAATAATTATAATTTTTTCCTGCATCTAATTTTAAGCATCTCAAAAAATTTAATTCAATTATAAATAAAATAAAAATCTTAAGTGAAATTTATATATTTACATCTTTTTTTACAATAGAAATACTTTTTAAAAAGCATTCTAACCAAAGAATAAATATATATTTATTTTAAAACCAGGCAGCATAATTAATTCAATTTTAATAATATATTATTTCACTTGTCTATTTAAATAACTTTCAAAATCAATAGTGCTACAACTTTAAATCACTCAAATCAGAAATCATCCTAACAAACCCAAAATCTATATCCGTTTTCAAAGTATTTTTTAATATTCTACTTAATCTATCAAGTAATTTTATATAATGGCTAATTAGCGGTTATGTATAATTCGCACTCATTTAAAATACAAATAATAATAAATACTATTTCTTTAGCGTATGGATAGATTTATCACATTAAAAAATTAAAATTCTATCCCTCTTATTACTTGCAGGAACTCTAAATACTCATCCTCATTAGCAAAAGTAAACTCCTCTTCTGAGCCATCTGAGAACCGAACGAGAGCTGAACGCAAGTCTGTACTTGTTGTAAATTTAACAACTTGTTCAAGATTGTAATGAGTAGATTCCACTTGATAATATTTATATTCTCTTGTCATAACAAAGTTCTACTCAAAATGTTTAAGATTTCATCACAATAGAACAAATAATCAAAAATTAATTCAAGCTTAGTAACTAGAATTGATTTAAAATCTAAATAACTAGTTTTGAATGTTTTTTTAAATTCGGTGATATATCATTAATTTGATTACATGCTGTTACTGCATGAACTAATGGAGCTAGCTTGTTTAAAAGCTCAATCAAGCTCGGCATATTACATGCAACAAAATAATCGATATTTGCTCCTACTGGACAATATTCAATTAAGTATTTGGGGAGTCTGGAACCATTTTGTAATTCATATACTTCAATTGGATTTCCAAGTATTGAATCATCTATTTGATAAACGCCATATTTTCCAAAATATCCCAGTGCAATTATAGCTTTAGATATATCTTTCTCATTAAATAAAGTGAGGTAAGCGGCAAGAAAATTGTGCTGATGAATCCATCCTTTTTTAAAATGATATTCCCATATTTCATTCATTACACACCACACCTACTAAAAAAGTAATCGTGACTTAGACTATAAAACTTAACATATCTCACTGTAATATTCAGTTGTGCGAAAGTAATATCAGACTCTCTTTGTGTTCAGGTGATAGCATTGCAATAATCAAGCAAATTCTAAATCGTATTATTGAAATTAAATAAACACCTTTAAAATGTGATTCTCCTTCGGTCATGTATAAAACAAAAAAGCCAACTCTTTCGAATTAGCTTAATTACAACAGACCAACTTTACTTGAAAATTGCTTCTTAGTTCCATCGTTTGCAACAATCTTCAGCATTCTTTGTTATAGTTTTGACGAGGTTCTTTGGTGTTTCCTGTCTAGGCAATGTAAGGAGCATTTAAAATTCTAAATGTTATTTATCTCTTAAATATTTAACACTAAGATGCTTCTTTTGCTTTTACAGCTCGGCGACTCTCGCCAAAAAGTAATCTAACAACTTAGTTTGTTCTTCAATTTTGTTTGAAGTTAAAAGCCCTAAAATTGCCCCATCTATCATAAATACCAAAATTTCTGCTTCTGCATAGGAAGCCATTTTTTTAGTTTCTACCATGAGGCAGAAAACCTCATTTTTTAGCCAGCGCCTATAACGCACAGCGCTTTGGTAAGCGTGAGGATAAAGTGTTTTAATTTCAAAAATTGCCTTAAACAGTAAATAGTAAGCGCTATTTAAGTCGGCATGTAAAAGATAAATTTGCCTGAGTTTATCAGTCAAAGTGGAATATTGAGTCGTTTCTATGACCTCTGTTACTTTATCCATAAGTGTGGCTTTTTGAAGTAAGAGGCATATTTCAATCAGACCTCTTTTTGAGTGGAAGTAGTTGTAAAGTGTGGCTTTTGGAATTTTAGACTCTTTGGCAATCAGGTCTACGCCTGCTGTGTGAAATCCATAAGTCGTAAATAGACGAATAGAGGTATCAATAATGTGTAATTTTTTGGAAGAGGTTTCTAAGTAATTTGGCATAGGTTTACCGTTATAAAATTCTTGTTGTATCTAAATGAGATAAAAAGCCTGTGCCCTTTTTGGGAGAAAAAAAGGCACAGCAAAGCCGTAAGACGGTGCTTGGCACATCTCAAGTTTTGTTGTTAACGTAAGTTTTAAGTAAAAATGACTTAAAGCCTGAAAACCTTATGGCGTTCAAGCTGCTGTAATTTTTTAAGCTGTGTCGTTATAGCTTTTGGCAAGGACTGCCAAGAAATAATGAATGTGCAAAGCCAACTCCTTTTTATTGGGAGTTCTGCCAAACATTAAAATTAGGGTGGCAGAACGGAAGAAGGTTCGCAGACTGGTCACACAACCAGCACACCATAGGTGTCCCTCTCCCGTCCTACCGCTACGGGAGGGAACGAGAGTACACACAAAACTACTCCTCAGATGGAATAGCCCTGATGCGGTGTGAAACGGTCTGCGACGACCGACTGGCAATGTAGGCCAGCAGGCAAAGGATAGTGTCCAAGTCACGTGTAGTCAAGCACGCAAAATGACATTTGTTTTAAATTAGATCATTAAAAAGTAAGGATAAATAATTAACAAGTTATTGTTAAATTGGAGTTTATAAAGTGGCGGTTTCTCAGTTTAAATCAATATTGTTCAGTGTATAAATGCGCTAAACCGCAAGTCTATCTGGTCTATCTTTATCTAAAATAGCCTTCATTTTTAAAGCGCTTGAAATAAATTAATTCATCCAACAAAAATAAGTTTTATTTCAAAAGAGTAAAAGCCCATTAAACGGCTTTTACTGTATGAATGCTAATCAACTTATAGTTTTATTTTAAAGAAATCTGTAAGTACGCTCGAAGCTTCATTTACATATTGAGGAATATCATATAATTCCATGTGATTTGCACCTTCAATAATATGTAAGGTTTTATCCTGACTTGCCGCGCGCTGAATTAAATCTTCACTCATCCACTTACTACCTGCCACACTTCCAGCAATCGAAACTAATGGCTGAGTTAAGAAAGCTTCAGCTTTGTTGTAGGCATCATAAGTAATAATTTGAGTTAAGCTACGAGCTGTTGCAAATCCTGGTGAATTAGGGTGTTCAGCTCGTGGTGTATGGTAATACTCCCATGCTTGACGCAGCTCTTCATTCGGCGCATCTTCCTCTTTTAAAGGCGCAAGCGGAATGGTTGCAATATCTGAACTATTTGCATCTGCTGTTCGAGCATCAGATCCGGCTTGAATGTATGGGATAGCGTCTGCATCTTTAACTGTATTTTCCCAACCATTTCTAAACATTGAACCAATATTTACTGCACTTACCGTACCTACTGCTTTAATACGATGATCATTGATTGCCGCATTCGCAGCGTAACCCGCACCTGCACAAATACCCATCGCCCCAATACGGTTTTGATCGACATAACTTAACGTGGTGAGATAATCAATAACGGCACTAATGTCTTCTGTACGGATATAAGGATTTTCCAATTGACGTGGAAGACCTGTACTTTCACCTTGATAAGAGGCATCAAATGCAATAGTTACGAATCCTTGCTTTGCAAGATTAGCTGCATATAAACCTGCTGTTTGCTCTTTTACGCCCCCACCCGGATGAGCAACAACAACTGTAGGATATTTTTGAGTTTCATCAAAAGTTGGTGGGTAATGAATATTTGCAGCAATTGTATTGCCTTGACCATTAGTGTTTTGAAATTTCACAGTTTTCATTAGATTGATTCCTTAATTAACTTAAATGTTTTGTTGAAAAAATGGGATGAGTTTTGCTTGTGCTTCATTTCACTAAAACCATAGTAACAAGCAACGATTAGTCTGATTAGAAGGTATAATTTGATCGTAACTATTAGTAGAACTTATAAATCATGAAAATCAATCTGAATGATTTAAAAACATTTTCTGAAGTAGTAAAGACTAAAAATTTTACGAAAGCTGCGGCATATATGGGCGTTACTCAGTCTGCTGTGAGTCAAAGTATTAATAATCTTGAAGCGCAGTTAGGTATCAAATTATTAAACCGATCTACCCGCAGCTTAACTCTTACCGAAGCGGGTTCTCGTTTAATCGAATTAGTCGGTCAAAACATAGAAAATATAGACTTAGGAATAGAACAAATTAGTTCTATGAAAGACCTGCCGAGTGGACATGTTCGTATTTCTGCAGATGCTTATACGATTAAATATCATTTGTGGCCCAAACTTAAAAATATTGTTAAGCAATATCCCGATATATCGATTGAACTGACTTCTGAGAATAGACGGATTGATATTGCCAAAGAGGGATATGATGCTGGTGTCCGTGTAGGCAATTTAGTCGAAAAAGATTTAATTGCGATCCCTATAAGTAAAGAGATTCCATTTCGTTTGGTGGCTTCACCTATGTATTTAGAAAAATACGGTACACCCCATACGATTGAAGATTTAAAAAATCATAAAGGAATTTATATCAGGTTATTAACTGATAACTCTCTAATGGCTTGGGAGTTTAAAGATAAAAATAAAAGTATATATTTTAGAGGGCCAGTACAACTCGTGATGACCAGTTTAGATGAGATGTTAGATGCAGTAATAGACAGTTGTGCAATTGCCTATTTACCCTATTCGCTCGTGCAACCAGCTTTGGAAGAAAAAAAACTAGTAAGTTTATTAGAGCAATATGCTGTCACATTGCCACCCTTTTATTTGTTCTATACGAGTCGGCGTTTAATATCTCCTGCGTTTAAGATTATTAAAGATGCATTGATCGAAAAATAATTTTATTAATAACAGACGCCTAATCTAAATCCTGAACAACTTCACCATAGTTGATAAAATTTGAGTTTATAAATAGGTGAGATGGAAGCATAAAAAACCCCGCAGGATATTGCAGGGTTCTATAGTGAACTGAATTATCGATGACCACGTCCGTGGCTATGCATATCAGACCCATGATCGCCATGGGCTTTATTATGATAGTAGCCTTTGCCATGATGCGGGCCATAATAAGCATGACCATAACCATGATGCGAACCACGATAAGCATGGCCATAACCATGATGTGTACCATGATAGGCATGACCATAGCCCTGATGTGAGCCACGATAAGCATGGCTATAGCCCTGATGCGAACCATGGTAAGCATGTTCTTTTGCAAAGGTTGGAGCAGAGAGAGCGATCAGTAAAGCCGCGAAAATAGACTTAATGTACTTCATAATAAATTCCTTTTTTATTGTAGTACTGGAATTTAAAGTAAGACATAAATGCATACACTGAACAAGTGATGATCTGTACTTGAATGTAAAATTGCTAAGCAAAACTGAGCTACTCAGTTTCCTAGATCTCCCCTCAGTAAATATTTCGCTAAGTTAATTTCTTTTTAAAAATTTTCAGTCCTAGAGACAGAAATACTTTTTATAAAACTTGCCAACCAAAGAATATATTCATATCTATTATTAAAGCTAGGCAAGAGGCTTAAATCTATTTTAATAATACGCTCTTTCATAGGTCTATTTAAACAACTTTCAAAATCAATAGCACTGTATTTTAATTTCAAATCATTAATAGCAGCCTCTTTTTTAATTTCTACTAAAAGCCTATTTAAACAATCAATTATGTTTTTTGAGGATTGATTGTTTAAATTAATATTCTCATAAACACTTTCAGCCACATCAAAATATTTTTTCATATCAGTATCCATATTTTTCTCATTTTTAAAAATTAAGTTGATTGAGTATGCATTTAAAACTGTATATGTAAATTTTCTAAATATATTTATAGATAAGCATTTTATTACCTTAACACAATATCAGCCATATAACACCCTACCTATCATTTAATTAATTAAATTTTATTTATCTAAAAATTAAAAACAATCAATATTAATATATATGTTACTTCCTGTATTTGAGCTAAATATATTTAACCTACCATATCAATAGCCTATTTAATTTAAAGAAACATCTTGTCGATAATTGCTCTATTTTAAGCACATATCTCTACATATAGTTCCCACAATCACTGCAATGTAACTAGATTAACAGCCTATTATAAGACTTCCTTATTACTATTATTAAAGAAGTTTAAAATGTCTGATTTTAAAGATTTTTCAAAAAAAGCAACTCAAGATCAAAACGATTCCAACTCTAAGCCTACTGAGGAAAAAAATGAAAAAAACACTCAAAACCCTGAAGCAGAAAATTCACCACCAGAGCAAAACAAAAAAGAAAATAGCCAATAAAATTAATTAAAATTTATTTTAATTAATTTATAAGCCCTATTTAATATAGGGCTTTTTAAATAATTGACTTTAAAACTATATTTTTAGCACCAAAAACACCAAAAACCAATTGTATTTATTATAAAAATAACAGATTCTCCAATCAAAATTTCTTATTAATTTTTTTATGTTTTTAATATAACCATTTCTTAAAATTAGTTATGATTTAATTTTGAAATTTTGTTAAATCTGTTAAGGTAAAATCTGGCTCTATATGTGTTTGGATCAGTAAAATTAGCTCTGCATTGACTTGTCGAATGAGTTGAGCCTGTAGTCTGTTATCTTCAATTTCATCAAGCAACCGAATAATAATATTTCTAAGCCACTCACACTCCAATTCTTTCTCAGCATTTTTTTGAGTTAGATATTGTAAAAGTTTATCTCTTTCAATTAATTGATCACTCATAGCCATACCTAAAGCCTAATTTATTTCATATTACAATACAAAAATATAAAACTCATTGAATCTTATGTATGGAGAGATTTCATAAATCAGATTTATATTAAATAAAACGATAAACCACTTTAAGATCTTTTAAACTTCAACAAGATATGATTCAACTCTTTTTTGAGCCTCAATAAAATTCATTTCTTTACTCACCCAAAATGAGAAAATCCTCCCATTTAAGTGAAAATATTCTTTACTATATTCAGAACCATATTCTGAATAATGACTATCTACTTTAAAATAATTATGATTATCTTTTCTTTTTTGGCCATTGAGTATGCCGCCAATACAGATATCCATTTTAATACCAATAATTAATCGAGATTAACTATAACACAAATACACCTGTTATTTTAAAAAGAGTTGTTACTATTAATTTTTTAAAATTGGATATTCTTTAATTTCATTGTATCCACTTAAAATAATTAGAGTTAAAAATAAATTTATATATTTATTATTTTTTTAACATGCAGTTTAATCACTTATTTTTTTAGAGGATATCTTATTTTTAAAATACTTCTTCTTAGATTAGATAAATCTCTATATGCTGTCATGAACTACTTATAGAAATTATTTCAATGACCCAGCAGCCCCTGCTACAAGAACTCAACTCAAGAATTGAATATTACTCTACAAGAACCGACTATCCCCTACGCAGAATTTTAATAGGTTACCGAGCATATGCAAAATTGATGCTATGTTCATCCTTCTCAGATGAAGTCATAAATTCTGCAATTGACCCAAACAAACGGAAATATAAAAATTTAAAAATCAAAGTCACTAAGGATGATGATCAACTCGACCTTGAGTAAATCATCCATCAATAAAACTTTGCTTCACCTACAGGGCGAGTCTTAAACCGTCTATGAAACCACATGTACTGTGTTGGGGCGATTCGGATCTGGTTTTCAATAATTTTGTTGACGCGTTCAGCATCATCAACTTCACAGCCACTTGGAAAGTTTTCAAGTTTAGGTTCGACCAGAACGTTGTATTGAGGGTTTCGGATATCGCCACTTCTATAAAAATATAAGGGAATTGCAACAGCATTTGAAATATCCATAAGCCTGCGATGTGCGGTTACGGTTGCAGCTTGTATTCCAAAAAATGAGGCCATGACCCCTTGTTTTAAACCGAAATCCTGATCAGGGCTATACCAGATTGCATGACCCTTTTTTAGTTTTTCGATGAGGCTTCGCATGTTGTCTTTCGCAATTTGATTTTTATAAACTCTAGCGCGACTGCGATGAATGAGGAAATCCATAAAAGGATTATTTTGAGGTCTATACACCACATCCATATCGAAGAATAAGGTGCAAGCAGCGCCCCCTGCATCGAGTAATGTACTGTGTGTGCCTAATAGCAAAATACCCCGATCCCGATTGTCATTTAGGTGCTCTAAGCCTTCTATATGAACTCTCTTTTTAAACCATGCAGGACAATACCAAGCATTTAAGGCTTCAAAGATACCAATCATTGTATCGGTAAAAACTAACTTAGCTTTGGCTTCAATTTGCTCAGGTGTTTTTTCCGGAAAACACGCTCCCAAATTTCTTAACGTTGTTTTCCTTCGGGAGGCCAAGAGTGACCAAGCAATTTTTGAAAAAAGTTTTGCTAACCGCCACTGGATTGCCCAAGGCAAGTAGGCAAGAAACATAAGAATAAAAGCTGAAAACCATATACCCCAATATTTCAGTGATAGAAAGGAAAATTGAAACTGCCCAGACTTATACTGCGGTTCAGATTTCGTCATACTGTAAATATCTAGAGGTATAGGTAATCATCCTAACACACGTGAACCCTATATGCGTTTGCAAAGTGTGTCTATTTTTAAGCTCAACTTACAGTTCTTACTTATTCATTCGCAATACCTTAACTACAGCCATCTGGGAGTTTTATTATTTATAAGAATATTAATCACTTACTTTTCAAATTTTTCGTAAATGCATCTGAATTAAAATAGTCAGTAATCTCTTCGCCTTGGTTTAGAACTTTCTCCTTTGGAATATTTAAAAAATCCAGTTCTGATTTAAAGCTCATAAATTCAGGAATAAATTTCTTAATCGGTGGCGGTGGTTTAGGCCCACCTTCTGTGATTTTTTCAATAAATCCGGCTAGCCATAAGATATATTCATCTTCCATATCAGGATGTGGAATCAGACTAATATCTATTTTTACTTGGCATTCATTTAAGGGTTTTATCAAAGCTTCTTCAAAATTAATGTAGTTATACTTTAGTTTGAAAACGGTTCCAGATATCTCTTTACGTATAAAAATTATTAAATGATTAAGATTTTCAATAGTATCATCTGAAAAAAGCTCAACTTCTTTAACTTTCCTATACACACTTTCAGCAATAGCTAAGTATTGTGGCATTGAGTTTTTCCTTATATTTGAAGTAGTACTCGGTTGCTTCTCAAAGTAAGTATGCTTTAAGTTATGTTTATTCGTGTAAGTTTATGTATTATTAAGAAACAAATGTTATCAAACTGTTAATTTTAAGCTATTCTTTAAGCTTATTTTAACTTCTCTTTAGAAAAAAATTTTTTATCCGCTTAATTCATCTTTTTAGTAGGCAAATAATGTATTTTTTTTATCACCTTTTCGTACATTCAAGTCAGAAACAACCGACTATGTTTTTTTACTGAAATTTGGTACTTGATCAATAAAGTCCCTTAAAGGCATTGGGCATCCCCATAAATAGCCTTGAAACTCCGTACAACCATTATCTTTAAAAGCGCTAAACTGTTCGGCCGTTTCTATTCCCTCTACCAACACACGAAGGTTCAAGTCCAGACCAATTTTAATAATGCCCGTGACCAGTTTATTGCTACGCTTGTCATCTAAAGCAGCCTCTACAAAACTACGATCAATTTTAATTTGGCTAATCGGCATTTTTTGCAAATAGCTTAAAGATGAATAACCCGTGCCAAAGTCATCAAGAGAAAGCTGGATTCCATGTTTTGACAAGAAGTGCATTTTTTCGATCATGCTAGCGCAATTATTTAAAGCAATATTTTCAGTAATTTCTAATATGAGCAGCGATGGATTAATGCCATGTTTCTGAACCATACCAATCACAGTTTGTTCAAAGTGCTGTTGCATAAAATGATCGGCACTAATATTGATTGAGAGTTTCAGTTTTTTGGTCTCTTCTTTTTTGCTCCATTGATGCAACACGCAACAGGCTTGCGCAAGTACCCATTCGCCAATCTTGGGCATTAACTCATAAACTTCAGCGACCGGAATAAAATCTTTTGTCGGAACATATCCTAAAACAGGATGATGCCATCTGAGCAAAGCCTCCGCACCAATCAGGGTTTCAGACGAATCTATTTGTGGTTGATAAAAAAGCTCAAATTGTTTTTTCGCAAGCGCCAGTCGTAGGTCTTGCACCAATTTATTTTCTATTTGCATCTCTAATTGCATCGTATAAATTGAGATAC
Source organism: Acinetobacter sp. XH1741 (assembly GCF_041021895.1). Lineage (NCBI taxonomy): Bacteria > Pseudomonadati > Pseudomonadota > Gammaproteobacteria > Moraxellales > Moraxellaceae > Acinetobacter > Acinetobacter chenhuanii. The sequence goes on along the minus strand of NZ_CP157428.1, from coordinate 1,863,223 downwards.
AAATCATGAGTGTGGCGACACAAGTTACAATCCATCCACCATGATCACGAATGCTTTCTGGTAAAGGGATTGCGCCAGCGATATTAAAAGAGCTGCCACTAAAAAATATAAAACATGTAATCGACAATACAATCAAAATAAATTGTAAGAAACTTGGATCACGGCGGTAATTTAAATACCCCAATATCGCTCCGGCAGGCAAAAACAAGTGTGCCACTCGCGGGTAATCAATACTCGCCACATCAAAAAACAGGCAAAACACCACTGGAAAAACCAGCAGCACGGCTTGGGATAAGAGAATACCCGCTGAAATTTGACGTATATACAGTAAAAAAAGACTAAATAGAGATATCATTGTGAAAAAGATATCCATACAAACAATAAGCCACATTTGTGCAATTGCGAAATATATTGTCCAAAACAAGCAAAAAATAAGGCAAATAAAGATATTGGCTTTGGCTGCAATAGTAAGTTGCTGATCCTTTATGGCACTATAATTTTTCTTTTGTTTTTTTAAGTAAGACGAAGCTATCATAAATAAATCAACCATAAAAATATTTCTACATAGATCCCCAATGTGATCATTGATACTCCATTTCAATATTTACTCATAAAACGTAATGTTTTATTTCCCTGTTCTTTATACTTTTCGTTTTAATGTAGGTATTGTTTTAATAATGCTGGTACAGTTCTGTTGTTTAATTGAACGATACTGTTTTTTAAGTACTCCTTAATTTTAAAGTATCATGACCTAACAATACATGCCTCTGCTACCAAGGTACAGCCTTTAAATGGTGAAAATTCAAACAAATGTCAAAAAATATGCGCTTATCGTAATCTTACACACCCGTAGGTGCATAAGATGACCTATTTAAGCATTTTGAAAATGGCTGATTTAGCCTTCAAGTTTTATCTAAGAGAAATAGCAACGATTACTGCAAAAACAGCATATAGACTGCTGACCGCAACTAATGCTCGGCCATCGACCGAACCACGGCGGAATAAAGCCCATAGAAATACAATAGCGAGTGCAGTAATCACACCAGATGCCAATAGCACGCCATCAAAGCGCCACGGTGTAAAGAAAATACCCAATGCACTTGGTATGGTCGCCTGAATCATCATGGCTCCGGAAATGTTTGCTAAAGCTAAACGTTCTTTGCCTTGGCGCACCCAAATCAGCGCATTCATAATTTCAGGTAATTCAGTTGCAACCGGACTCAGTAGCAAAGCAACCATGTGAGGCGGCCAGCTAAGTGCTGTACCAATCGCTTCTAGTTGAGCCACAAAGGTGTGTGATGCAATGCTAATCACAACTAAAGCCAACAAGACTTGTAGACCCGCCCAACCTAAAGATGGTTCGGCCGTATTTGGACGAAATTTGAGGGGTTCAAGTTCTTCTTCTTCAGCGCTTGTGTCAGATTCTCTAATCTCACGCCAGACATAAGCTGCATAAGCCGCCAAAAATAAAATGCCTAGCCAAGGCTTAATGGCAAATGCAACCAAACCAAGCGCTACTTTTAATACAAAGATTGCAAGGAAAGAAACCTGATCTCGACTTAAGCGAGCGTAATCAACTTGTACCTGATTTGATGCGCGTGCCAGCTTTTTACGATGAAGGATTAATACCAGACCAACAACAGCATAGCCCAACGTTGCCAAAACCAGTGGGCCACCCATTGCAGCCCCAACACCCAAGTCTTTTTGTTCTGGCGTATTACCAAATACAACGGCCATAAAAGTGACTGCACTTTCAGGTAGCGCTGTACCAAAAGCTGCGAGAACTGAGCCTACTGCGGTTGCACCGAGGTTAAGACGTTTACCAAACCATTCAATGCCGTTAACGAAATATTCGCAGGCGAGATAAATTGCCCCAGCGGACAAAAAGAATAAGATAAAAGTGAGGAGCATAGAATCATTCCAGCCGGGCGAACAAGAAACCATTGGCGCAACAACGCTCCTCGCCCGACTAGCAAAGTACGTTGTGGCCAAAGGTCTCGCCTAGCTCACACTGTATATATACAGCGGCTGAACACGCCATGAGATACTCATCTCAAGTTTGTTGACGTGCTCTTCCTAGCTGGGTACTAGGAATGGCTACTCCCCAATGACAATGGGGTGGATTTTAGCAGTGATTTCGTTGTAACTCTACTGCGTTGGTCAGACAAAATGTATTTCTACACTGGCATGTACAATTTCTTCGTGAATAGACAATGCTTTTTTGACCAAATCGGGGGTTAAATCTGTTCTATTCGTTTCTAAAGCCAAAATACATGAGAATTTTCCCTTACCTACTTTCCATACGTGTAAATCGGTAATTTTCACTTGGGACAATTGCTCTATAACTTCTTGGATTTCAGCGACAACGGGATGTGACATTTCGGCATCTAGTAACGTTTTTCCTGTATCACGTAAAAGTCCCCAAGACCACTGGGCAACAAGTATGGCTCCTACTATCCCCAATAGTGCATCTAAAAAATTCCATCCAAAATATTTACCAGCAAAAAGTGCAACTATGGCTAATACCGAAGTTACAGCATCGGCAACCACATGTATAAACGCAGCTTTATGATTTAAATCGTGATGATGATCATGATGGTGATGACTATGCCCATGATCGTGATGATGGTGGTGGTCATGGCTATCATGTAATAGCCATGCGCAGATTATATTGACAGCCAACCCTACAACAGCAATAGAAATCGCTTCATCATAGTGAATATCAACAGGATGAAGTAATCGCTCAATAGATTGGGCGCCCATCAAAAGCGCAACCACCATTAATATGATTGCACTGCTATAGCCCCCCAAAATTTCAATTTTCCAAGTTCCGAAACTAAAACGTTTGTCATGGGCATAACGGCGAGCCATTTTGTAAGCAATATAAGCCAGCCCTAGCGCAACCATGTGTGAACTCATGTGCCATCCATCGGCTAAAAGTGCCATGGAATTAAAGATCCACCCCCCTACAATTTCAAAAACCATCATCACGGCAGTTAGGATAGTTGCTATCAAAATTTTCTTTTGAGCCAGAGGGTTTCCTTCATCGAACTGATGAGAATGGTAACGTTCTAAGTTGCTATTGATTTCCATATTTATGGTCTTTTATTAATACTCCCCCATAGTATATATTTATTTGAAAGAAAATAGATTGCCTGACGACCAAGACAAGAAAATTTTTAATCAGTATTTACCCCTCAGGACTCATGTGCCAGAGTGAATTGAGCAAATGTACTATTCAAATTGGTAGAGCCAAAAGCCAAACTATTTGTACTCATGACTCTTTGCATGTACCGAAAACAGCGATTTTAGAATTCTTTCAGTTGAAAGCGTTTAGTCAGTTTCTTTTGCAAAACAAGAACCAAAATTGGGAATCCTGCTGCGGAAATTGCACATAACACCAGTAACTTATTTACACTTTGTGGTGCCATGGCGTGGTCTGATAATAAAAAAGCAGACAGGAAAAATGCGATGGTTGTCATGAGATACATGATTGATGTCTGTAATGAAGAGAATCCAGCTCTTTGCTGATCGTCAGGAAATTGCATCGTAACCACCGAAGATGACACCAAACGACTGTAAGAAGCGCCGAGAAATAAAGTAATAAATAACCCTGCCTGCTGATAGCCTAAAACTGGTATGAGCAAACTGAGTATAAAAACTATGGTTGAAGCTGTAGCCAACAGCAAAGCAGAAAAACGGGAAGTTAACAGGCCTGTAATTTTTGTAGATAGATAGCCTACAATGCCCCCACAAAAGAAAAGCCAAGGTAGTAGGTCTTGCGAAGCGCCCAATTGCTGAATCATTAATGGCGCTAGAATAGGAATAACCAGCATTGGACTAAACTGTACAAGCGCATTACTGGAGGCGAACAGTAAAGTATCTCCATCAAGAGACGGCGCTCGAAACACCTCTAAAGAGACTGGGTCTTTGGGTATAATGGATACCACCAATGGCAATGCCAACAGACACAATATAGCGATTACCCATAAAGCCACATGCCAACCATAATGTATACACAGATATATTAGAGTGGGCATTCCTACAATACTGACTATCGAAAATGACGCAATCACTGTCGCTAACATTTTTCCGCGTAAGTGCGGCGGTGCGTTGTTTATCAATATACTGATACCCACACCCATTGTTGTACCACCTACCAGCCCTGCACAAAATCGGAGAGCAAGCAGAAGACTAAAACTAGATGTGAAAGTTGTTAATAGTGTCAGTAAGCCTAGTAGTGCCATATTGGCAATTAAGAAATTTTTCTTATTGAAGTGATCAATCCGGTAAAAGGCTATAACGCCAGAAAGAACGGCTCCGAGTGTGTACATACCCGACACATAGCCTGAAAATGATACAGGCACAGAGCAATCTGTTGCCATAAAAACAAAAATGGGATTGAACACCATGTATTCCAGCGCATTGGTGAACTGGACAAAAGCAATCACAATCGCTATTCGTATAAGGGCTTTATGATTCAATGTTGGTGTGCCTAGAGGCATAGCAAGCAACCTATGGATGAAAGACACCCAAGTTTAATCGCTATCAATAGTGTTTATTATGTGCTAAAAATGGCACTTATTATTATCAAATTTGGGATAATTGATGCGATCGGCTTTTGATATTAATACTCTGAAAGTGTTCATTGCGGTGGTTGAAAGAGAAAGTTTTGTTGGGGCATCAAAAATCCTTGAAATGCCGACATCAAACGTGAGTCGTTGTATTTCCCAGTTAGAAGAAAAATTAGATCTACAGCTCATTGAGCGTAGCACCCGACATATGAAACTCACTCAGGCGGGACACCTACTCTATACCCGAGCAAAGCCATTACTAGAAGCGCTTGAGCAAACTGAAACAGAGTTAACGTTACGACAAATACAGCTCAAGGGTCCATTACGTATCTGTATTCCCAATGAAATAGGCCCTGCGCTGCTAGGTTCTGTTATTGCCGACTTCGCCTGCCAGTATCCAGACCTAGAAATTAGCTGTGTCACAAATTTGTCCGGTTTCGAGTCTCTGCGAGATGATCTGGATTTAGCGGTTATTATTACCCGTGGACAGCTAGATAACAGTGACTATATCGCCCGTCAGTTGGTGACGATCCCTTGCACTATTGTTGCAGCTCCTTCGGTCATTCAGCGTTATGGCACCCCTACTCATATCCAGCAATTTGAAGAGTTACCCTGTATTACAACAGTAACTGCACTCAAAGGTGCTCCTTGGCAGTTTGTAAATAAAAAGGGAGAGTTTGAAACAATCAAGGTCAAAGGGCATTATCGGGTAAACAGTGGAGAGATGGCAGGACAAGCTGCTGTAGCAGGTGTTGGTTTTGCAATTTTATCCAAACAAGCTTGCCAACCCTACATTAGCGATGGACGATTAATCGAAATTGAGTTTGAGCAATCGGCAGCGCCATTGCATTTGTTTGCGATTTATTCAAATCGTCGGTATTTACCCGCTAAAACAAGAGCGATTATTGATTTCATGCATGAGAAATTGAGTCATCTATCTTCATAAAACATAGCTTTTCACAAATATTTGCAATCTATATGTTCCCCAACAGGAGCTTTATTCACATTGCCAATCTTTATTTTGTCTATTGATCAAGCTGATAAGAGTACTTTCTTTTTGCTGTTTATTTCTTCACTCATTTTAGGAATCCTTTTTGCCAATCAGCCTCAATTTGTTAAGATGGCAACCTTGAGAAATTAAGTTAAGCTCTCTCACACTGTTGACTCAATTTTGACATAAAAAAGGTACACTAGAAGGTATACTTTTTTCTTAGATTAAATCCAATTCACACAGATATTGTTAGAATTGGCTAGATGACCAAACGTAAAATATTATTGATTTTTTAAGGGTTTATTACGCATGAATAGCGCTGAAATCATGGCTGATCTCTCCACCCACACTCCAATGATGCAGCAATATCTCAAGGTCAAAAAAGAATATCAACATGCGTTGCTGTTTTATCGTATGGGCGACTTTTATGAACTTTTTTTTGAAGACGCGCATTTAGCAGCCAAACTTTTAGGAATTACCCTAACCCATCGTGGTAAAGCAAACGGCAACCCGATTCCAATGGCAGGTGTTCCTTACCATTCAGCAGAAGGTTATCTTGCACGCTTGGTTAAAGCAGGCCGCACCGTTGCCATTTGCGAACAAGTCGGCGAAGTCACAGGCAAAGGCCCTGTTGAACGTAAAGTTGTTCGCATTCTTACGCCAGGTACTTTAACTGACGATGCACTACTTACAAGTTATCAGTCATCTAACCTTGTGGCGCTATGCATTCATCAAAACCAGATCGGTTTTGCTTTACTCGACTTAAGTGCGGGTATTTTTAAAGTTCAGCAACAAGACTACAAACCAGAACAACTTCCAATTGAACTTGCGCGCCTCATGCCAAGTGAAATTTTGATTGATGAAGATTTGGTTGACACTCATATTATTGAGCAAATTAAAAAGCACTTAGATTGCCCTGTTACCAAACGCCCAAATGTAGACTTCAATCTAAATAATGCACAAAAAACTTTATGTGATCAGTTCACGGTATCTACACTTTCTGGTTTTGGACTAGACCCATTACCTTTAGCTAAAGCTGCTGCTGCGGCTCTGATTCACTATGCTAAAGAAACCCAAAAAACGGCGTTACCGCATATTCGTTCAATTTTGCTGGAACAAAGTACAGACTTTATTGCGCTCGACCCAATCACGCGCCGTAACTTAGAAATTATTGAACCGTTATTTGATCATGGAACCTCTTTATTCCAACTTGTGAATGACTGTCAAACAGCAATGGGCGGGCGTTTACTGAGCCGTACGCTCACGCAACCTGTTCGCGATACCGCATTGCTCGATGCTCGTTTAGATGCGATTGAACAGTTAATTCAGGGGTATCATGAAAGCCCTGTTCGTCTAGTGCTTAAAGAAATTGGCGATATTGAACGTGTCTTAAGCCGTGTAGCGCTTGGCAGTGCTCGTCCACGCGATTTAGTTCAGCTTCGTCATGCTTGCGCGCAAATTCCAGCGTTAAGAACAGCTTTAACGCCAGTGATTCAAGCGAAAAAATCGAAACTATTAGTTCAACTTGATCAAGAACTTGGCGACTTTAAAGCGCTTCATCAACACTTAATGGCAGCTATTGTTGAAAACCCGCCAGTATTACTTCGTGATGGCAATGTAATTGCAGAAGGTTACGATGCTGAACTCGATGAATTACGTCAAATTCGTGATCATGCAGGTCAATTCCTCATTGATTTAGAAATTAAAGAGCGTGAACGTACTGGCATTAATACCTTAAAAATCGGTTATAACCGTGTCAGTGGTTACTACATTGAACTGACTCGTGCGCAAGCCGAGCAAGCCCCTGCCGACTATATTCGTCGCCAAACTTTAAAGAATGCTGAGCGTTACATTACGCCTGAGCTAAAAAGCTTCGAAGATAAAGTACTGTCAAGCGAGTCGCGTGCTTTAGCTCGTGAAAAAGCACTGTTTGAAGCTTTACTTGAAAACCTTCGCGAAAATATTGCTCATCTACAAATGATGAGTTCAGCAATTGCACAAATTGACGTGGTGGCAAACTTTGCACATCAAGCCCGTTTAAACAATTGGGCACGTCCAGAATTTACACCAGAAACGGGTATTAAAATTCAAGGCGGCCGTCACCCTGTGGTTGAGGCCCTAAGTAAAGCACCATTTACCCCAAATGATACTTTCCTTGATGTACAGCACCGCATGGCGATTATTACCGGCCCGAACATGGGTGGTAAATCTACGTTTATGCGTCAAACTGCATTAATTAGTTTGCTTGCTTACTGCGGTAGTTATGTTCCGGCCAGAGCTGCCAAGCTTGGCCCGATTGACCGTATTTTTACCCGTATTGGTTCAGCCGATGATTTGTCAACGGGTAAATCAACATTTATGGTTGAGATGACTGAAACTTCTCAAATTTTGCACCATGCAACTAATCAGTCGTTGGTGTTAATGGATGAAGTTGGCCGTGGTACGAGTACCTACGATGGTCTTTCTTTAGCATGGGCGTGTGTCATTGATTTAACCAAACGTGTTAAGTGCTTATGTCTGTTTGCGACCCACTATTTCGAATTGACCGAGTTAGGCAGTGAAGCAGGTATCGACAACTACCATGTAACTGCTCAAGAGTTAAATGGCAACCTGATTTTATTGCATAAAGTTCAACAAGGCCCTGCAAGCCAAAGCCATGGTTTACAAGTTGCGAAATTGGCTGGTATTCCTGCCAATGTTATTAAAGAAGCTCAAAAGCGTTTACGCATTTTAGAGAAGCAGCAACAGCAACACTTACAAACCAGCGTTCAAGACGATTTGTTTGCCACTATCGATTCAAATGCGATATCGAACACTCAAGTTATCGAGAAAGTGATTGAAATTGAAGTGCCTTCACCTGCTCTAGATTTGCTTAAGCAAATTGAAGTAGATAACTTGACGCCTCGTCAGGCACTTGAACAACTTTATGAGCTAAAAGCAGCGCTCAATTCATAATTATTTATTGAGCAAACATGTAAAAAACATGTTTGCTCTTACTCTAAGGAGAATAAAATTTCTATTTTCTTAAGGTCCCTGTTCTATGCAGAGATCGATTTAATTTGGCAACAAATTAGTCGACGAGAACTGATTACCCAACTCTATATACAAAAACAAGAACAATTAGAATTAACAGAATGTTTTTATGACGTTCAGCAGTGGGATGCATATCATTTAGAAAATGACCCACCCAAATTAAAAGAACTTTATCAACAAGGTGCATCGTTTATAGGTGCTTTTAATGCTGCTAAACAGTTAGTCGGTATTAGTGTGGTATCAGATCAAGTGATTACTGATTATCCCGATGCAAAGTTACTGCAATATTTTTATGTCGATGCCGACCAACAAGGTCAAGGTATTGGTGCACAGCTTATGCAGGCAGCGAAAGCGTCTGCCAAACAACTGGGCGCTCATCAACTTTATATTTCAGCGACACCGAGTAAACGTACAGTCGACTTTTATATCAAGCATGGTGCAAAGCCATTAAAGCATCCAGATCGGCAATTATGGGAGCTTGAACCCGAAGACATTCACCTGCTTTGTACGCTTTAAGCACTCTAATTCAAAGATTTTTTGAATATCCATGATGCTCAAAAGCCTAATTCAAAAGCAAAAGTTGCATTTAAGGTATCTAATCAAATAGATACCTTGACTTAAATGACATTTAAACTCCTCGGAAAAACTTCACTTAAGCTATTGTTTTATAAAATATATTTTTATCTTAATTTCACAATTTAGCCAAGCTTAAGGCTAGAACATTCTTTTGAATATCAAAGTATTAACTTATCTTCATATGTATAAATAAACAATATCAATAAAAGCAATTGTTTGTTTACCCCTTTTTTGCCTAAAATAAGCTATTCGAAATGAAACCATATTTTTTAGGTAGCTGTCGCCATGACCTTTGTTGTCACTGAAAATTGTATTAAATGTAAATACCAAGATTGCGTAGAAGTTTGTCCTGTAGACTGTTTTTACGAAGGTCCGAATTTCCTAGTGATTAATCCGGATGAATGTATTGACTGTGCATTGTGTGAACCAGAATGCCCTGCAAATGCAATTTTCTCTGAAGATGAGTTACCAGAAGGTCAAGAAGCATTTATTGAGTTAAACGCTGAGCTTTCTCAAAAATGGCCTAACATTACTCAAATTGGTGACCAACCTGCTGACCGTGAAGAATGGAACGGCAAACCAGATAAGTTACAGTATTTAGAAAAATAATTTCAAAAAAAGATCAGCAACCGCTGATCTTTTTTATACCCTATTCAAACATTTCATTGCAAAATCCTCGTAATTTGTGCACTGTTTTGCATTAAAATAGGCGCAATATTTATAAGCTTTTGATTTTTCTTATGCGGAAGTTTTTGCAGAGCTTGGTGCCCTTATGCATAATCCCAGCGATTATGGTGGGTTGTGCCAGCTCTCCCCAACACACAACAACAGGCAAAACCTCTCCAAACGGTAAACGCATCTTTATTCCTCAAGAGCGCGTTACTATCGAACGCCCAGTTCCCCCTAAAGTTGAGCCTGCTTCTTATCGCGCTTGGTTAAATACAGGCGATCATTATGAACGTGTACGCGAATATGAAAAATTTCTAGCGCGTAATGATGTGGCAGGCATCGTACCAAGTTTTGAATTATTAAGATCCGCCCGTGATTGGCAAAAATGCGGCAGTTCAGAATATGCCGTACCCAATCGTGAGCTGTGGAATAACTCTTTATCGACTTTACGTGTCTTTAAATACTTAGTTGCCGCAAAAATTTTAACTGACTTTGAAGTGACTTCTGTTTATCGTGACCTTCCATTAAACCAATGTGCTGGTGGTGCAAGCTCATCTAAACATTTGTTTAACTCGGCTATCGATTTCCGTATTGGGCCAGAAGTTCCGCAGCCACAAGACTATGCATTTATTGAAAATACCAAGTTTAAATTGTGTCAATTCTGGGCTCAACATGGCCAAAGTTTAAACTTAGGGATTGGTTTATATAGTTCAGGACAAATCCATATTGATACTCAAGGCTATCGTACTTGGGGCCCTGACTTAACCCGAAACTCTTCTATGTGTCATTTCTAAGAAAAAAACTCCTTTCACCTGAAAGGAGTTTTTATTTAAGCCCTATTACAAGCGTTTCGCTAAAGAAATAAGTTTTAAACGGGGTTTAAAGCCATGCTTTTTATAAAAATCTTCTGAAATAGATTCTCTTAAGGTGTGCAAAACAATAGTTTCTATATTATTTTCTCTACACTTTCCTTCTATATAACTTAAAAGCTTAGAGCCAACTCCTTTTCCTTGATATTCAATATGAATGAAAAAATCATCTAAATAATAACGAATCCCTTGTATAGTTGGATGAATATGCCCCATCCCAACACCAATTAATTGGTTTTCCCATTTTGCACAAAAGCCTAAAGAACATGAATATTGGAAATAACTCTCAAAATATTTTCTAATTGGTTCTAAATCATCAAACCGCTCATTCCATGGCTCATTACTAAAAGCGGAACAATAAACCTCTGCACCCTCTTCAAAATCTACACTTGTGAACACACCAAACGTAATATCCATCTCATTTATACATTACTAACTAGACATTGAAAAAATAAGCAAGAAATGAGCCTTTTATATTTATTTTTTAATTTGGTTTAGCTACGTAGGAACAGTATTTTGCTCATTCCATAAGCAACCAAAAATTCTTCAATCGAAGATTTTTGCACTCTAGTGATAAACGTTTAAAATACGCCTATCAATATACAGGTAAATTTGACTATGCAGCAGTTGTGGACAGACATTGACGAATATATCGACTCACATTTAATTCCCGAAGATCCCCGACTCGACTTTGCATTAAAAAATACCGACGAACACGGCTTTTCAAATCATCTTGCAGTTGCTCCAAACCAAGGGATGCTTTTGCAAATGCTGATTCAGATGAATAAATGCAAACGTGTTTTAGAAATTGGGACTTTTGCTGCCTACAGCACCATCTGGTTAGGACGTGCCCTCCCTGAAGATGGTTATTTACTTACCATTGAAGGCCGTGACACTCATGCAGAAATAGCTCAAAAAAATATCGACCATGCAAATCTGCCTGTAAAAGTTGAGCTAAAAGCGGGTCGTGCTGCCGATATACTTTCAGCAATTGATCCGCAGTCGATGGAACCATTCGATTTTATCTTTATCGATGCCGACAAACAGGGTTATCCGGAATATTTGGAACTCAGCCTTAAGTTTTCAAAATCAGGCACGATTATTGTGCTCGACAATGTTATTCGTGCTGGTGATATTTTAAATCCGGAAAACAAAAAGCCAAGCATTGAAGGCATTCGTGAAACGTTCAAAGCTTTAGAAAACCATCCGCAAATTCTGTCTTGTACCGCGTTACAAACCGTTGGCTCAAAAGGTCACGATGGCTTCGCGATTGCAATTGTGAAATAATGATCAAAAAATCATCTTTTACATTTTATTATTTATAATCAACAAATTACTTTTATTACCCTTGCTTTTCCATATAGTTATCCACAAGATTTGCGGATAACTATATGCTTATCTCATTATTTAGCCACAAGTAATGGGACAGTCGCGTTTCGGAATATAGTGGTTGCAATACTTCCCAAGAAGAATTGATGAATTTTGCTGTGACTAAATGCACCCAGTACAATAATTTGAATACCGTGCTCTTGTTGATATTCAAGAATATTTTGGGCTACATCACCATAACGGTAAACGGTAACCACATCTAGCCCCGCTTGTTTGAGGTAATGCTCTGGCTCATTTAGTATTTCAGGATGATCGCCGACATATACTAAATGACATTGCAATGTGCGTAACAAATCACTTTGTGCAATACGGTGCATCATTTTTTGACATGTAGGTGAATATTCATAGGCGAAAATAAAACGCGTTGGTACTTTAAAGTTTTCACCAATGGTCAAAACCGTACAGTTCGCTCCGCGAATAAAGTTTTCAACATTACTACCAATTGGTTTATGTTTTTCGGCAGCTCTTTCGCCAACTCGACCTAAAATAACAATATCGTTTTCATGCAAGAGATTAAAACTTTGTTCTAAAAAATCACCTTTTTCTTGAATTTTTGAACAAGTAATTCCGTGTTTTTCTTTAATTACATCAGAAATATGTCTGAGTAAATTATTGCTGTAATCTAAAGCAAGTTCACTTTGTTTTTGCTCTAATTCAGATAACTCTTTAAGCAACATTGCATTGCTTTCAAAGCCGATTACACCACTAATTTCACCGAGGTGATAACTTGCTGGGTAGTAATCTAGAATTTGTAATAACACAAGCTCTCGTCCGGTTGCTTTGGCAACCCAAGCTGCTGCATCTGCAATCGCATTAATACAAGGTGATGAGTCAATACACGCAATAACACGGTTCATTTGTTGCCTCTCTTCTTCAGGTCTATTTGCCTTGGAGATTTTTCTATAACTTAGCTTTAACTTAACATAGATAAAAATTTGTATGTTAAGGTTTATGTATTAAAAACAAACTTTTTGTTTAAAGATCAAACATTTTATTACATTCTTATGACTGTATTATTCTCTTAAACGAATAAATTTTGCAGGGTTTCCGCCCACAATATGGTAGGGTTCAATGTCCTTGGTGACCATGCTATTCATACCAATTACGGTGTGTTTACCAATTTTAATACCGTCTTTCACCCCGACATGCGCCCCTAACCAAACATCTTGCTCAATCTCAATTCCTTTGGAAGTAACAGGCTGTTGGTAAAGCGGACGGTCTAGCTGCATACCATGATCAAATGCATAGAGATGACAATAAGCAGCTATACGAACTTGATCATGCAATTTTATGCCGGCCCGACCACCGTCTAAAATGCAATGGTGGTTAATAGCAACTTCATTACCAATCTCAAGCGGCCCATGCAAACTACAATCGGCTGCAATAAAACAGTTATCACCAATCTTAATTTTACGGCCCGGCTCAGCAAAAATATGAGCCAACGGTGAAATAAAGCAGTTCTCACCGATCTCGACTGTTTCCATATCCATTAAATAAGCTTGATATTCTTTTTGCCATTCTTCGGCCCAAGCGCGGTGTTTAGGCTTTAGAGTCCAATATAGCCATGGCATGTAATTTAAACGGTGCTTATGTTGCTCACGGTATTTAAGTAAGGAGTCAGTCATCAGTTAATTCCTCCTCAACTTTTAATTCTTCACGACCACGGGTTACATCTCGGAGTTTCAAGGCAAGTGGTTCAATTTGGTGGATTTGCAGTCTCGCTTCAATATCTACACCTGTTGCGGTATAGGTTTCTTGATATTCTATTTGCTGCTGCGAAAGCTCATACTGAAAGATGGCCCATTCATTAAAATGACAAGAAAAGTGAATGGTTTTCTTCGCAATCAGCTCAATCCGCTCAGCCAACAATAATGATTGCCCAGCACAACCGCCATAGGCCCGTACCAAACCACCAGTTCCCAGCTTGATTCCGCCATACCAACGGTTGACCATCACAATAATATTGGTCAGGTCATTTCCCTCAATAGTTGCCAAGATTGGACGCCCTGCTGTACCTGATGGCTCGCCATCATCGTTAAAGCGAACATTATGTCCAATTTTCCATGCCCAACACTGATGCGTGGTCGATATATCTTTATTGATTTCTAAAAATTCTTTCACTTGCTGTTCATTTTCTACTGGCGCAGCAATCGCCTGAAATCTACTTTTTTTAATTTCTTCTTCAAATGTAACGGGTGATGCAATCGTAAAAGCCATAAATTAAATAAAGCACAATAAAAATCAAATTATAACGTGAATTTAATAGAATCAAACCTATAAAAAAAGCCCCGAACTTCGGGGCTTTTTTTATTATCTTTCTCGCAGCGCTTCTTTCGCTTTATTAAATGGTTTAAGTAAGTAATCCAGTACAGTTTTCTCACCTGTACGAATATCTACAGTTGCCACCATACCCGGTGTAATTCCATAAGCTTTGCCTTGTTTATTGTAAAGCTTATCGGTATCTGTTCGGATATAAACACGATAGTAGAATTGGTCTTGCTTCACTTCATCACGAATGGTATCTGGAGAAATAACCGTAACCTTCCCTTTTAAACCACCATAAATAGAATAGTCATAAGCTGTAATCTTAACTAACGCTTCTTGGCCAGGGCGAATGAACGCAATATCTCGAGGCAAAATGCGAGCTTCAATTAACAATTGCTCATCAATTGGGACAATCGTCATTAGCTTACCGTTTTGTGGAACAACACCACCATGCGTTGTTACTGTAATTTCTTTTACAACGCCACGTACAGGTGCTCTAAATATTGCACGCTCTAAACTGTCATTACGACCCATCACTACTTGTTGTTGAGTTTGGCTATCCGTATTTGCTTTAGATAACTCTTCACGAGCCTTCACATAATATTGGTTACGTGCATCGTTCATTTTATTTCGCAAATCATTCGCTTCACGGCGTAAGCGTAAAACTTCCACTTCACTCGCCGCGCCTTTAGCAACTAAAGGTTCAGTCATCGCTAGTTCCTGTTGAACTAACTCTAATGCTTGCTTTAAACCTGAAAGGGTTTGCTGTAAATCAGCTCTACGAGACTCATATAAAGCCGTCTCTTCATGGACAAGCTTTGGATCTTTTGCAACCATTTCAGGAAAAACTAACGGTGTACCATTCACTTCCGCACGTAAACGTGCTGCTGTTGCCTGAGCTGCAATCAGCAAAGATCTTGACTCACCCACATTTGATGCAAATCGGGTTGGATCTAACTGAGCAAGAATTTGTCCTTTTTGAACAATGTCACCTTCTTGTACATTCAGTTTAGTTAAAATACCGCCTTCTAAAGACTGAATGACCTGTTCTTTAGACGATGGAATGACTTTACCTGTACCTGTCGACACTTCTTCTAACTTAAAAAACCATGCCCAAATAAATAAACTAACGAGCCCAATACCAACAATCCAGATGACTAAACTGGCACGTGGTAATGGCGGTTCACTATAAGATACATTCATTGAACGGGTGAGTTCTTGTTGTTGTTCGCTCATGAATTAACCCCCTTGGCTTACTTGTTTTTGTTGGGCTGTTGATTGATTAAGTACTTGATCTCTTGGCCCATCCATGACGATCTTGCCCTCGTTCACGACAATAATACGGTCGACCAGTTCTAAAACAGCGCGGCGGTGGGTTGCAACGATCAATGTGCGATGTGCCAACCAGCCTTTTAGATGATCAATAAGTTGCTTTTCTGCCACATCATCAATCGCCGCGGTCGGCTCATCGAGTAATAAAATATTTGGTTGGCGAATCAATAAACGTGCAAGCAATAACGCTTGCTTTTGACCACCAGAGAAACCGACACCACCTTCTAAAATCAGGTGATCGAGTCCTTCTTTTTTCTCTTGAATAAAAGGTAATGCACCTGTCACTACCAATGCACGAAGAATATCTTCATCGGTCGCAAGCGGCGCACCTAAAGTGAGGTTTTCACGAATTGTTCCGTAGAATAAATGTGCATTTTGGTTCAGAAGCCCCATGTCACGACGTACATCTGACGGATCAATTAAAGAAAGATCTAAACCATCTAAATGCACTGCGCCTTGAGTTGCAACTTGCATACCCGATAGAAGTTGAAGCAGTGTCGACTTACCTGCACCATTACGTCCTAAAATTGCAACTTTTTCCCCAGCACGAATCTGTAAATGGCGAATTGCAAGACTCGGTTTTGGATCATCATCACCATATTGGAACGTTAGATTTTTTAATTCGTAATTACCATTTAGAACTGCTTTATGAACTAAATGCGCACGATCCGCCTGATCAATTGGACGCTGCATGAGCTCATCTAGACTTTGTTTAGCAACTTTTGCTTGCTGTAGGCGACCCAACACTCCAGTAATTTGGGCAATTGGCGCCAACATACGTGAGGAAAGAATCGAACATGCAACAAGCGCACCCGTTGTCATCTCTCCATCCATCACAGCAAAACAGCCGACTAATACCACAACCGCATACGTTAAGCCTTGAATCATTTGAGTCCAAGCCATTAAAGTACCGACAATTTTACGCTGTTTCATCCCAACATCAGCGGCAACCTCATTCATGTGGTTCCACTGGTTTTGGAAACGTGATTCAGCACGTAATAGCTTAATGTCTTCAATACCCTGCACCGCTTCTACAAGAATTGCATTACGGATTGAAGATTCTCGCATACCTTCTTGAGCAAGCTGTGCCAGTTTCTTTTGTACCAAAACACCAGGCAAGATCATAAGAGGCACAATAACGAGCATAACCCAGAATAATTTCCCACCAATAATCCCAAAGATGATCAGGAATAAGAAAAAGAATGGGAAATCGGCAATTGCACTAATCGTTGTGGAGGTAACTAGCTCACGAACACCTTCGAGTTCACGAATTTGAGAAATAAAACTACCGGTAGATTTAGAGCGGTCTTTATTTTTAATACGTAAGGCATGACCAAATACGCGGTCAGACACACGTAGGTCTGCACGTTTACCAATAATATCGGATAAATACACCCGTGATATACGTAAGGTAAATTCGAAAAGCGCTGCAATGAGAACACCACCTGCCAAAACCCATAGCGTTGGAATCGACTGAGATGGCACAACACGGTCATAAACCTGCATCGAGAAAATAATGGTTGCCAATGCCAAAATATTGGCAATGAGTGAGGCAAACATAATATCAACGTAGCGTTTCCAGTCTCTTAAAACGATTGACCAGAACCAGTTTGCTTCATATGGCTTGATATATTCATCAATACGCGCATCTGGAATAGATGTCTCAGGACGCAAAATATAGACATTTTTAATTGTCGTTTTTAAAGCGTCTAAAGATAAATTTTGCGAAAGTCCCTGATCACCACTGAACTGGATACTAACGTTTCCTTGCGTATCGGCTTTATCAATAACACCAACTTGCCCATCAAAAAACTCTACCATAACTGGTAAACGCCATGGGTTTAACAAGTCTAAAGAAAATGGTGCTTTACGCAGATTCATGCCGACCTGACGCGTCATTAACTGTAACACGTCATCTAAATTCTGATTTTGGTTCCAATCGAGTTGTAAACGAATTCTTTCTTCTGAAGGTTCAATTCGATAATGTTTGGCAATAGTTAAGACCGCCTGTAACCAAGGCTGGTAATTTATTTTTGTCATCATGGTTGTACTTCGAACCCCTGAATTGAAATATTATTTAAGCCGTAGGCTTGGCGGGAACGTCCTGTTGCTGCTATGTACTGAACAATACTGTTATAAATATCATAACGTGCTGATTCGAGGTCTGAGTCGGCACTGTGAATCGCTTGTTCAGCATTTAATAAATCGACGAGTGAACGGGTACCGAGTTTATATTGTTCTTGGTACAGTTCGCGCGTACGAACCGTTGTTGCTTGGCGGCTTACTAATACCTGTATTTGCCGTTGTTTATTTTCAATTTGTTCACGACTTGTTCTAATTTGATCCAGAACTTCCAGATAAACAGAATTCACCTTAGATTTAGCTGCTTCTTCAGCATAGCTTGCCATTTTTACTTGTGAAGCAGTTGCTCCACCTTGATAAAACTGGCTTGTTGCTTCAAGCATGACGGAACTATATAGACCATCATCTTTATCATTATTTGGATTTTTACCGTTAATCGCCTGACTGACCGAGCCTTTGACAGCTAAAGTCGGGTAGCGAGTTAAACGAGTTTGCTCTTTTTGTGCTTTAGCGACTTCAACACTTGCCTGTGCTGCAATCATTTTAGGAATGGTATTAAATTCAGGTTCGCTATATAAGTCTGATTGCTTAACAAGATCGTCGGAAATAATCCATCCAGTACGACTAACATCGGCACCTAATAGTGTTCTTTAATGCTGTTGATACTGTCGTAGCAATGATTGCTGGGCAATCAATGTAGCTTGTGCGGCCTGTAAATAGGATTGGGCTTGAATAGGGTCAGCTTGACTCGCGACACCAGCATTTGCACGCAGGTTAGCAATGTCTTGAATACGTTGAATACCTGCTATTTGCTGCTCAGCAATTTTATTAAGTTGAAGATAACGTTGGATATTAACGATGGTCTGTGCAACATCAAGCGCTAGCGTGTCAATACTAACTAATACATTCGCTTGTTCAACCTGAACTTTAGATTGCTCAATATTGACGCCTGATTTGACTTTACCAAAGTCATAAAGCATTTGAGTGGCACTTAAAGTAAGTAACTGCCTACCTCTCTCTCCACTGCTTAAATCACCAGTTGAAATCCCTCCAGCAAGCTGGGGATAGTAACCTGCTTTAGCAACGTCAACTCCTGAATTTTGACCTGCTAAAGTTGCAATAGATTGTGAAATATCCGGGCTACGCTGAATGGCAATTTTTACAGCATCCTGCAAGGTCATCGTTCTAGACGGCAAGTTGGCTAAAGATGAGGCCGACTTATCATTAAGCTGAACTGTTGGAAATTCCTGTGCAATAGAACGATCTAGCTTAAAATTACTAAGCTCTTGCATCTTGGCAACTTTAAATTCATCACTACTTTTAGGGACAAAAAGTTGTGACAGGTTATCTTTCAGGGTGTGATATTGCTCACTTGGTTTAGCAGCATATACCACGACAGGAACATGTAGTGTACTTAGAAGCATCAGCCCTTTCAGGAAAGCCTGCTTACTACATTTCCCTTTCACTCTTTTCTGGTTATATCCAATCATGCTTATCTTGTTGATGTTGTTTGTTATCGTTTAAAAGCATCTCCATTCTACATAGTTTTTCAACGAAAACAGCATAATTGGTCGAATAAATCACACATTATTTTTTTATTAAATGAGTGGTATATATGTTTGTTTTTATTTATAAAACACCAAAAAACAAAAAAGAGGCCTTGACCTCTTTTTAACCAATTAGATTAATTACTTTAATTAAACTGTAAAATCGTCGCCCAAATAGACTTTACGCACTTGTTCATTATCTAAAATTTCTTGTGGGGTGCCTTCGGCAATAACCGAGCCTTCACTTACGATGTAAGCGCGCTCACAGATCGCCAAAGTTTCACGTACATTATGATCTGTAATGAGTACACCAATTCCACGATCTTTGAGTGTCTGGATAATGTCTTTAATATCCCCAACCGAGATCGGGTCAACACCAGCAAAAGGTTCATCTAAGAGCATAAATTTAGGATCTGCTGCCAACGCACGCGCAATTTCTGCACGGCGGCGTTCACCACCAGAAACACTCATCCCTAGTGAATCTTTAATATGACTGATTTTAAAGTCATTTAATAATTCATTAAGACGTTGTTGACGTTGCTGTTTATTTAAATCTTTACGCGTCTCTAAGATCGACATAATATTTTCAGCAATCGTCAACTTTCTAAAGATAGAAGCTTCTTGAGGTAAATAACCAATACCTTTACGTGCACGCTCATGCATTGCCAAGTCGGACATATCCAAGTCATCAAGATGGATTTCGCCTTTATCCATACGCACCAACCCAACGACCATATAGAAACTCGTTGTTTTTCCGGCACCATTAGGACCAAGCAAACCAACAATCTGTCCACTTTGCATACTAAAAGAGACGTCTTTAACCACCCAACGCTTACTATAGTTTTTTGCTAAGTGTTTAATACACAAAGTTTGCGGTTGTTGAAGAGCTTGTTGCATTAGTCACGCGCTCCTGGGAAACTTTTTGAACTTGAAGGTGGAATAATAATTTGTACGCGGTTTGAAGAAGAACCTTGAGCTTCAACATCACCTTTATTCATACTATATTTCAGAGAGTTACCACGAATACTTGAACCATCTTGATATAAGTACGCGCCGCCAGACAACGTAATAATGCCTGTGTCTGCATTATAAACAATGGTCTGTCCTTCACCACGTGCAACGCCTTTATTGGCATTGACTTGCTGTTGGAACTTGGCTGGTCTACCTTTTGCAGTAATCACCTGAATTTCACGTTTCGAGTTTAGATTTGCAACAATCGAGTCAGCTTGAAGCTTCATCGTACCTTGTTCAATCACGACGTTACCCGTGTAAGTCGTCAAACCAGTCTTATCATTGTAAGTTGCACGGTCTGCAACCAATGAAATTTGTTGATTACGGTCAGACGGCAAAGCAAAAGTCGAAGCAGATGATAAAGCAACGAGTGTAATTACCGCAGCTTGTTTTAGGAAAGCTGAAGAACGTTTTAAATTAAGACTTTGGTGCATACTTTCCTCGAATATTAAAAAATTCGTACTGACCATTATTCAAATTGCCTTTTAATCCTTTACTCACAAACTCGCCTTGTGGAGACTGAACAGTCACTTGGTGATTCGTTTCAATATCTCTGGTTTTTGGATAACCCGTTAATTCATCGGTTTGAAACTCAAGTGTTCCTTGAGGTGCTAGCTTAGTTGCTACCACATCACCCGATAACACAACCTTTTGATTATCATCATATCCATAAGCTTGTTTAGCAAAGAATGTTGCATCAACTTTACCTAATTTATACATAGAGGCATTAAGTTGATCCAACTTTGATGTCTTTTGTTGCATATCCTGCTCAAGCTGACGAACTTCAGCACGAATATACAAATTGCCTTTGTCATCAGTTTGAGTCAAATGGACGCCCTGCGCTGAATACGTCATATTCTTCGCCGAACCAATGTCCAGTTTTTTTGCCTTGCCGCTATAGTAGTAGTAACCACCACTTACAGCAGCAACCACTACAGCAACAATATATAAAACTCTGGTATCCATGAGCAGGAATAGCCTACCTTTTTAAGTAATCTAGTTATTAATGCGGTACTGCAAGATATTTTTCAAGAAGTTCTTGGTAAATGCCTTTTGCGATCAGCAACATATCACAGACTTCACGTACAGCACCACGACCACCCATGGCTTGGGTTACCAAATGTGCACGGCGACGTACTTCTTCATGTCCATTTGGAACAGTAACGCTCATTCCAGCAATTGCAAATGCTGAAAGATCAGGCCAATCATCGCCCATATATAAGCAATCAGAAGGTAGGATATTAAACTGTGCACAGGCTTCACGAAGTGCAGAGCCTTTGTCTTCACGACCTTGAAAAACCAGATCAACGCCTAAATCAGACATACGTTTTTCAACAATATTGCTTTTTCGGCCAGTAATAATAATGACTTTCATACCTGCTTTTTGCGCAAGTTTCATGCCCAAACCATCACGAATATCAAACGATTTAATTTCATCGCCCGTGTTGGTTAAAGTCACAAAGCCATCACTCAAAATACCATCAACATCCAGAACCAATGCCTGCAAATGACGTGCTTGTTCTAACAATGCATACGATGCCATGAATTAATTCACCCCTGCCTGAATAAGGTCATGCATACTAATTACACCAATCACTTTATTTTGATCATCAACCACCACAAACTGACTGATTTTTTTCTGGTTAAGCTGTTGTAGAGCTTCTACAGCACGTGCTTCTTGAGAAATCGTTGATGGCTTTTTAGTCATGACTTCAGAAACAGGTAAATTCACATCAAAACCTTGTTGCTTATCAATCAGACGACGTAAATCCCCATCTGTAAAAATACCAAGCAAATGGTCTTGTTCATCAACAATTGTTGTCAAGCCTAAACGCTTATTTGAAATCTCATAAAGCACTTGATTCATTGGTGTTTCAGGTGAAACTTTTGGTAACTCATCGCCTGTATGCATTAAATGTTTTACATGTAAAAGCAAGCGTTTGCCTAATGCACCAGCCGGGTGCGAACGAGCAAAATCATCAGCAGTAAAACCACGTGCTTCAAGTAAGGCTACCGCTAAAGCATCGCCTAACACCAAAGTCGCTGTTGTACTAGAGGTTGGTGCTAAGCCTAAAGGACAAGCTTCATCTGACTCACCTAAAGTTAAAGCAATATCGGCATTTTGCGGCATTGGACCTTTATCGTTACGACTAATCGTAATCATAGGTACGCCAAGATGTTTAATAAGTGGCATAAGCATCATGATTTCATCGCTTTTTCCTGAGTTGGAAATTGCAATGAGTACATCACCACGAACCAGCATACCTAAATCGCCGTGCCCTGCTTCACCAGGATGCATAAAGAAAGACGGTGTGCCTGTAGAGGCAAATGTTGCCGCCATTTTTCGACCAATATGCCCAGATTTACCCATACCTGTAATCACAACACGACCTTTACACTGCAACAGTACTTCGCAAGCACGGCTAAAACGGTCATCAATTTGTGTTGCTAATACATCTATGGCTTGTTGCTCAATACGCAATGTAGCTAATGCACTGCTCTGGAAATCTGTAGGATTAGGCATACGAGTTTGACTCAAAATAATTGATCTGATCTCTCAATTGAGATCGGTGATTTTAATCAAAAGATTTGGGGGCATTCTAGCATAACTCAATCAGTTACACGTTTTTAAATGTATAAGATTTCACAAGCTTATAAAATTAATGCATAAAACTTTTTTAAAAATGATGCATCAGTTATGATGTAACACTATTTTTGTTGAGTGTTTGAAAACCCTTATGCAACCGTTTGTTTTATATAACTCTGAGCAACGAAAAAAAGTTGAATTTGTACCTCGCAAAGAAGGTCACATCGATATGTACGTCTGCGGTATGACCGTTTACGACTACTGTCATATCGGGCACGCTCGAGTTATGGTTGCATTTGACTACATTATTCGCTTTTTACGTAGTCAGGGTTGGAATGTTCGCTACATTCGCAACATTACCGACATTGACGACAAAATCATCAAGCGCGCAAATGAAAATGGCGAAACCATTCAACAGCTCACTACTCGCTTTATCGATGCAATGAATGAAGATGCAGCGAACTTAGGCTGTTTAGCTCCAGACGAAGCACCAAAAGCCACTGAATATATTGAGCAAATGCAAAATATGATTGGCAATTTGGTCAATAAAGGTTCTGCTTACCCTGCTTCAAATGGCGATGTGTATTTTGAAGTGACCAAATTTGAAAAATACGGTCGTCTTTCTGGCCGTAAGCTTGACGATATGCAAGCTGGCGCAAGTGAACGTGTTGACGTAGAAGTTGAAAAGAAACATCCGTTTGACTTTGTACTCTGGAAACATGCCAAAGAAAATGAACCATCTTGGGCATCTCCTTGGGGCAATGGTCGTCCGGGCTGGCACATAGAATGTTCTGCAATGTCGACTTGCTGCCTAGGCAATCACTTTGACATTCATGGTGGCGGTTCAGATTTAATGTTCCCACACCATGAAAATGAAATTGCGCAAAGTGAAGCCTCAACTGGTGAACAGTATGTAAATTACTGGATGCATGTTGGCTTCATTAACGTTGATGGTGAAAAGATGTCTAAGTCTTTAGGCAACTTCTTTACTATTCGCGACGTGATGGAGAAATTCCACCCTGAAGTGATTCGCTACTTTATTGTGTCTTCACACTACCGTAGCCCTGTGAACTTCTCTGATGTAGCACTTAAAGAAGCAAAAACTTCTTTAACTCGCTTCTACCATTCATTTAAAGCTTATCAACAAGTGTACGATCAAACGACAACTGAATCGCTTGATCAAAACTTTATCGAACGCTTTAACAATGCGATGTGTGATGATTTCAATACTGCTGAAGCAATGGCGGTATTGTTTGAACTCAACAAAGAGTTAAACCGTGCTGTAAAAGAAGAGCAAGCTGACCAAGCGACTGTGCTTTATTCGACATTACGTCACCTCACCAACATTTTAGGTTTGGTACAACACAATGTAGATGATTTCTTAAAGTCAGATATTGGACAAGAAGCACTTACTCTGTCTGATGCTGAAATTGAAGATTTCATTCAACAACGTGTTGATGCGAAAAAAGCAAAGGACTTTGCTAAAGCGGACGGTATTCGTCAGTCTTTACTCGACCAAGGCGTAGTTCTTGAAGATACACGTCAAGGTACAGTTTGGCGTCGTGCTGATTAAACGTTCAATTAGATCACAAGAGTGTTGACACTTTAATGAAACACTCTATAATGTGCTCACATTGCGGGAATAGCTCAGTTGGTAGAGCATAACCTTGCCAAGGTTGGGGTCGCGAGTTCGAGTCTCGTTTCCCGCTCCAAAATTTAAAAACCACTTAATTCGAAAGAGTTAGGTGGTTTTTTTATGGGTTGTTGGTTAACTAAAATCAAGCTATGCCCTATACCTATCACATGCAATTTAATAACTAATATTTAAAATTATTTTGACATAACAATGAAAATTGACTTGTAACTATTTCAAAGTAAATTTAAAGGCTCAAAAACCACTTTAGAGAAAAAAATGGCCTTAATCAATTATAAAAAATGTGAGAAAAAAATTTATTAATCTTACTTCTGCTTGTTCCTTCCCTAGATGTAGTGCATCAACAAGAGAAACAAACTGAAAGTAGCTTATGCATGGTTTGAATGCGAGGCTTATCAACACGAAGAATAAAACATCTGCAGCAGGAATATATAAAGATGAATATAAAGATCATTTAAAGTAAAAGATATTTTTATAGGTTAGGTTTGTATTTACATAATAAGGAAACATTAGATTGATGAAAAATTAAATCATGTAAGCCGTCTTTATAAAGTAAATTTTTACTATAAACTAAAAAAATAGTTCTAACAGTTAGTTTTTATTCTAACCGTTAGAATTTATTTATTATAGTAATTTAACGTACACTTTTATTCACAGCTTCCGACAGAGATTTATCAACGAAAAATATAAAAATAGTAAGTGTTATATATATGATAGTAAAGCAAAGTACAAATAAGAATATATTACTTGAAAGCATTCCTACACTTACAATAAATACAGTTGAAATAATTAATGTTGAGGTAATAAAGAACATTAAAGAACAAACCCCAGAAGCAATAGATGCTAGTGCATTCGAAAAATATATTAAATAACTATTTCTATTAGGTTTAATATTTTTTATATAACCTACTGTAAGCAAATATAAAAAATAAATAATTCCTAGGAACAATAAAATTAAGATATTACTTGGAATATAAGAGTTAAGAAAATCTAAAATATTATTTATATATACATACGAATTATTAGTTTCACCATAAGTACTTGAAACATAATTAAAATCATTATCAGAAAGAGCCTTCACCTTACTTCTGCTTTCAAAAAAATTTTTAACTTTTTCTCCAAATAATGCAACAATACAAAAAAAAACTAATATAGCTCCTAGATAAGTTACAAGCCATATTCCTGCTTCTTCAATTTTTAAAACTGTACTTTTCATATATTGTATTCTTAGATGAACCCATTTTAAATTAACATAGCTATTATTATTCATAAGGTTTTACAAGATTAAATTTAATCTACCCTCACATGGGAGCACTTTATACTAGCCTTTAGTATATAAATCAATAAATTTATTTTTTAAAGAGGATTTATAATAAAGCTATTGCTGACCGCAAAGGTCCTAAAAAACTTTTACTTGATATTATTCAAGCAGCAGTGAATCGGTTGGCTAAACCACCCTAGGGTGCTTTAATCCTATTTTTATAACTTCTATTTCCCACTATATTCAGTAAGAAATTTCATACAATCGTTAAAAGTTTCATTTGTGTATGAAAGAATTATAGTTTCTTTTTCCTCCTTAGATCTTCCCAAAGGTGTTTTGTATGCTCCATCAAGCGCAAGTTTTAACATGGCTTGTGTATTTTTATCTTTATTGATTAGTGATTTGTACATATGTGCAGCAGGGATGCCTTTTTGCCTAGCTTGTACTGCAGATTCCGTCACCTCCGCAAACCCTGAGCATTTCTCAACTATTTTATCAGTTGTGAGTGGCTCATTAGCAAAAGTTTGGGTAGAAATAAATGTAGATATAGCTAAATATAAAAGCTTTTTCATATTACTTCCCACAAATTTTGTAGAGTTGAATTTTTCATATTTACACCCTAAAAATTATACCTGAACTTATCACCCACAATTAATGAATATCTCTTTTACTCATACAGTGCCATACAACCTAAATAATATTTAGCAGAAAATTCATTTAACTGCTCCTGTTTTATTGAAGGTGTTGAATAACTTGGTTGTTCATAAGCATCACGTGTAATTAAGTTAATTATCTTTTGCATATTTTTATCAGGGTTCTTTTTGAATGCATAATCATTAGCCTCCAATGCCTTTATTAAAGGCATCCCATTTTGCTTTTGTTGCATAATTACATTTGCAATTTCCATTGTATTTCTACAATTTTGCTCATGCTCGCTATCACTTACAGGTTGAACTGGTTTTGCTAATGCTAGTACAGGAAAACAAATTACACCTATTAAAATTATTCTTTTCATGAAACTACCTCTTATTACTAATGGTCAAAATCTAACATTTAAGATATAAAAAAACCACCTCGAAAGGTGGTTTCTTCTTTAATCGCTTAGATTAAAAGTGGCTGCATCTTTTGTTTTAACTCTTCAACTTTATATTTTGCTTTCGGTTTAAGTTGCTTACCAACCAAACATAAAGTCCTTCCAGCTTTAGAAGCAATGTCTGTTAAAGTCTCAAGATCCAATGTAGCTCGATTAAATTGATCTATTAAATGGAAAGCTGATTGCCTTAATACTTTCTCACAGTTAATAAAGTAACGGCGTGCAATTCGCCCCTGCTCATTGTTTTCTACCATTGATAGCTCTTTGGCAACGTCCAGTGTTAATAAATACTCCTGATAAGCCTTTCTACTATAGAGTCTTTCGCCTTTTACCGAAAAAACAATATAGTCTTCATTTTCAACAAATCGATAAGTTTTGATTCGCCTTTTTATCCAGTCAGCAAAAAGATCTTCACTTTTCAGCCATTGATGTAAAGTGCGGGCATCAACACAAGGTTGAATCTCTCCACCAATTATGGCATCCACAACTAGAATTAAAGAATTGTGTAATGTGTGGGGTTTATACATATGCAAGTCCTCTTATAAAGAGTTCCGCTACGCTACAAAATCAAGGAAATAAAACGAAAAAATAAATTTTATTAGTTAGTTATAAATTAGGAAAAGAGAAGCCTACCAAACGAAATGTTTAGTGGATTAAACCAAAGGTTTACTAAAGTAAACAAAATGTTTACTTACATAAACCTCTAGACTAATATTTACTAACTAAAGTTAGTAAAGCATGCTTTACTAAAGTTAATTTTTAACCGTTTTACATGTTAAGTATCCTTAATTTGTGCTGGTCAGCAGCGGTTAGAAATTAAGGTCTCTCATGATTGCAGTTATGAGAAACCACCTGAACCACAAAAAAGATCAAGTATTGCAGTACTTGGTCTTTTTTTTATCCACAAAGTCAACAAGCTGGTAAAACAGTTTTCTATATGGAAGAGTTCTGGTTTTTACTTTATAAGAGTTGTGCTTAAATAACTAGATGTTTACCAAACAACTGCTGTATTTTGTTACATCATAATTATTCATTATATGAATAACTTTGTTATTAAATAAATTATAAAATTCATTATCCAACTTATAACTTACCTAGTATTACCTTTTATTACCTAATATGAAGCTAGATTCATAATCTAAGTTATAAATTAATAACGCAGTTATTATTCATTTATGCATAATTTCATTCCTTAAAGAAATATTTAATTACAAATTTACCACTCTTTCGAGCGATAAAACTTAAACTTAATAATGAGCTACTCCTTAGCTACAACGCTCATTTAAATTTTTAAATCGTATTATTTCACCTTTATTCTAGTCATGAGTTTTAATAAGCATGTAGAATTCTCAACGTCATAACTATTTATCTCAACAGCACTAAATTAAAGTCTAGCCAAAATTAAGATCATTCGTTAAAGCTCGTTTTTCCCTCTCTAAAATTAAAAAACCACCTAGCTTAAAAAATAGGTGGTTTTTTAGTATCCGTTAGTTAGCTACTTCTCCCTATCACCCTCAAATATTTTTCGCTAATCCTTTTGCCAAACATCGTCCATACTCAGTCGTTTGAAAGTTCTCGATAGCCTTTGACTTAATAAGGGGGCTTCAAATAGCTTTCAAGGACATGCGAATTTGATAAGTTCTTGATAAAGTTGTTTGGCTTGTTGCTCTTCAAGATAATCTGCTATGGATCACCTTCTTTATTGACTCACTTTCATATATACTGACCTCAGTATGAGATGAGCCTTATATAGTTCATTGCTAGATCAATGAATGACTAAGCCCTTAGCTTTCGAGCAAGGGCTTTTTTACGTCCGAAAAAAGTATAAATGATGCTTCATTTAATCTTTTGCGCTCACATAAAAAACCACATCACCCAAAAGAATAATGTGGCTTTTTAATTGATAATTAGTTTAATGAGATGTTTGTGCTGCCTTAGGTTTAAAGACCATTAAACAAACCACTATAAAAGCAAACAAGACGAAAGATGCGCTAAATCTACTTAGCTCTAACCCACCATGTGCGATAGGTTTATCAAGGAAATCACCTAAAACCGCCCCGAGTGGTCGAGTAAGAACAAAGGCCAACCAAAATAGTAAGGTTCTTGAGATTTTGGTATAAAAATAGCAGATCGCTAATACCAGTAATAAAGTACCAAAAATTAACGCAGCACTCGTATAGCCTAACCCTTGAGTATCAGCCGTCCAGTCACCTAATGCTGTCCCTAATGTTTGAGAGAACATGATGGTTAACCAATAAAAGACTTCACTTTTAGCAGATTGGATACTTTTTACCGATATTGTGCCGCAGCTTAAATACCAAACGAAGAGAGAGAGGCCTAATAAAATAACTAATATTAAACTTCCGCCTGCATAGCCCACACCTAAAGTCCGGTCAACAAAATCGGCAATTGTAGTCCCTAACGTAGTCGTGGCAATAATGGTTGCCCAATAAAAAAATGAATTGTATTTCTTGGCTTTAATTTGCAGACCGACAAAAACTGCAAATATCACTGCGAAAATTGCTGTACTAATGACATATCCCAAATTTAGGGACATAGATAGCGCATCTCCGGCAGTTTCACCCAAGGTAGTAGCAGCAATTTTAATGATCCAGAACAGTAACGTGACTTCTGGAACTTTACTCAAAGTTTTAGATAAACTTTCATGACTTATCATTGTATGTTCTCCAAACATACGTATTCATTAGCCGATATCTAATAGCCCAAGCCTTAAGGTTAAATTAAGAGTAAAAATAAAATACAAATTTTTCCTATAAATACTGTTTTGAACTTTTATACAACTTAATTTGTTGTAAATACTTTGTTATTTCTAAATTTTTAATAATTTTGTCATAAAAATTAAAACTACTATAAACCTGCTGCAGCTTGGTATTTATTTTATTCGCTTTAAGAAAAAACCTACTCTAAGAGTAGGCCCGATTTACATAGACGTCTCAGCTTACAGAACTTCTCGCTAAACATTTTTCATGCCATACTGACTGAAAGTCTTCAACAGCTTTTGTCTTAATTAAAGGATCTTCAAATAATTTTGACGAGTATGCCGTATCAATGAGTTCTTGATAAAGCTGCTTCGCCTCTACTTCTTCAAGATGACTGGCAATCTCTTGTAATTCAATTACCGGCACATCATGTTGCCTTGCATCCATTACTCCTTTTGCTGCATTTTTCACAAGATGACAATAGTGCATTTCCATTGTGGGTGATGCTGCGTAGCATGGAAGAGTAATTGCGCTCATAAAGAGGAATATAAATTTCATAATCTCACCTTAATTTCACGTGCAAGGGTAACAACTTATGCATTAAAAATTAAGTTTTAAAAGGTTATTACTGACTAATTCCACCTACAACCCAAGTATTTTAAAGGTTCTTTCATCAAGTTCACTCAACTCATCCAGAGTATAGAGTCGCCCTTTAGGGTCAAAAAATTTATCAAAATCAAATTGGCCTTCTTTATATAATTTATAACGTTTAGGACCTAGCCATTCTTTTTGGAAAAAACTATCTGTCAGTTTAAAAAATTCTTTAAAGGAAATATTGGCATCTATATACCCCATTAACTGAGTTCGTTCATGTTTAGGAATGTCTCGTACTTTCCTTTCATCCATAAGAAAAGATCGGTTACCGATAAGTCGGCCATCCCTACTTACCGGTACCAAAATACTTCGGCAGTTA
The DNA here is from genome assembly GCF_041021895.1 of Acinetobacter sp. XH1741. NCBI lineage: Bacteria > Pseudomonadati > Pseudomonadota > Gammaproteobacteria > Moraxellales > Moraxellaceae > Acinetobacter > Acinetobacter chenhuanii. Next base: position 1,832,597 of record NZ_CP157428.1, on the reverse strand, counting down.
GGATGTAAAGGAGGTACTTTTTTCGTTGGATCATTTAATTCCCAAATAGAGCCATCAATTGCTGCGCAGGTTTTAGAAGTTCTTCCGTCCAACACACTCACAAATCTTACGTATTCAAAATTAAAGTTTTTAAAGTTATATAAATAGACTTGATTTGATATATGGCTGCGTAAGGTTCTCACAATCCGCTCAATGTCGACTTTGCTAGTGTTGAGTAACCCATCTTCATATTTAAGGCGTTTAGTACCACTAATACGTTTAATAATCTGCTGGGGAGTCATCCCTGTATTCATTCCATCACGAATAGCATATTCAACTCTTTGTAGGGTGTTTTCACTCATTTGAGCTAAGGACTCATCCATCAAAGCCCCACCTGCTAAGGGAACTCGTTTTATTAACGTATATAAGGCTTCTCCTCTCACTTCTTTAATAACTTTGCCAAATAGTTTAGCCATATACTTAGATTCATATATCGCTAGAGAAGTAGCTGAGTCAGTAAAAATTTGTGATACAGCAGTGCTAATTGAAATAAACCAATCCGAAATAACACGTTGGATTTTTTTTAAACTATGAGTGGTGTACTCGCCGCCTGCTAAAGTAAATCTTTCCGTTTCATCTAAGACTTTTAGTAAAGGTTCTAACTTATCAAGCATATCGAATGTTTTACTATAAAAGAGCTTAAGAATGTCATTTACTGTTCTTGAAGATGCCCTATAAAGATAGGCTTGATGTTGTGTAAACACATCGAAAAGTGATTTTTCAGTAATATTCTTCATAGAAGTTACCTCTACTCAGGCGTACTTTATTGTTCTTTTTATATCGCTAAGTTCTAAGATAGTGATTAAAACTCTTGTCACATAACAAGTTAATTAAAGTGAAAATTTTGTTTTATAAATTTTTTCTGCACACTAATATTCCCAATAAAATTAGCCAACCATAAAATAAATTCATCTCTATACTCAAAACGAGGAAGCAAACTTAAATCGACTTTTATCTCTCTTTCTGAAAGAGGTTTACTTAAACATTCTTCAAAATCAATTTTAGTGTACTTTAACTTTAAATCGTTTTGATCAGCTTCTTTTTTAATTTCCGCCATAACCCTATTCAAGTTCGTCACAGGATTATTGGTGATCTGATACTTTTCATAAATATTTGCATAGACGTTTTCGGCAATATCTAAATATTTAATGAGTTCAGCATTCTCATTCATCTCGTTATCTTCCTATTTTTTTAGAAAGTATGTACTAGTAAACGTTTCTATACGTAATTTAAGATTATTTTTATGTGAAAAATACTTCAACAGAAATAACGCCATATCCCCCAAATATCTATTTTTTATATAATTATTATTTATTTAAAAAACAATTCCATATTTTCTGACATTTTAAATTAGGCCCATTAAGCAATAAATAAAATTTTTAAAATGGAAGACTATTTTATAAGAACTACTCTCATGTTCAATTGAGTATTACTTATAATAAAAAACCGCCCCAGAAGGCGGTAGCTGAATTTTTATCAGCCAGATATAGAAGTACGGTGGAAAAGCACTTCTATATTTATTAAGAGGATACTTTATTATTTTTGATATAGTCCTCAGATTTAAAGTAGTTAATGATCATCTCGGCATTTTCTTCTTTGATTTGCTCAACAGCTACAGGAGCTTCAACCTTATCAAGGCTGAAGCCTTTTGGAATATAGTTCGAAATAGGAGGAAGCTTTTCTTTACCTCCTATAGTCATGCGTTCAATAAAGCCAGCAAGCCATAAAATAAACTCCCCTTCATTTTGATGCTTTGGCATCAGGCTTAAATCGACGTGTACTGATTTTTCTTTATTAAATTGATTTAAACATTCTTCAAAATTTATAAAATTGTATTTAAGTTTAAATTCGGTACCTTTAATGGCTTTACGAATCAAACTTATTAAACAATTTAGATTTTGAATAGTATCTTCCGTGAACAATTTATCTTTTTTAATTTCTTTATATACTTTATCTGCTATAGCTAAATACTTTGGCATTTCTTCCTCCTCAATATTATTATAACCATTTGAAATTAAAAAATATTCATATTCTCATTATGATAGATTAATTGTAATTGAGTGAAAATAAATTAGATGGCAATGTAAAAACTACTTGTCTTGTGTAAAATTGCACCAAAATAAATCACATAAGAATTAAAATTTAGATAACCCTTTCACAATTTACTTAATAATTTTAATTAATTAGACATATCTTCTTGCAATTGTAAGTGATTATTATTAAGTATTAGACTAAATCGAAGTATTTAATAATCAATATAAACCTCTCTTTCTGACATTCTTTTTGTTAAATCCTCCCTTCTATATGGCAGTCTTTATACACGATCAATTTCAAGAAAAATTTAATTAAAGTCCAGAATATAACAACCGTGACATCTGTTATATTTTTTTAAAAAAACTCTGTATCTATGATTACACATGATATTTGTTCATGATAGTCACATCGAGACACGAGGTAGCTAACATGAGTTTTTTAAGAAAGAAAAATAAAGCTAGTTTTGTATTATTTATTATCACTCTCTACTCAATGTTAGGGTTCGGTTTAGGGTTTATTATTTGGGAATATTTCCTACAGACTCCATAAGTTAAAGCTTTACATCAAAAAAGTAAGTAGTAAGGCGGCTTTAGTGAGAGAAATAAACTAAACGTTTATCTCTCTCACATAATTCAAGTTAATCTTTTGGGAAGTACCTTGCATATACAAGTGATCTCAAAATTGAAAGGTACTGAGCACTACACTAGAACTAGTGTGTGGCAATCTCTGCATTAATTTCTGCACTGATTTCCCGACTACGATGATACGCCGCTTTTAAAGCCAAGCGAATGTCGTCAGAAAGATTTCCTAATTCAAACATTCTTAATGCAGATTCTGTAATTCCATTGGCCAATGTCACCTTGCCACATAACTCACTCGGCTGAACATTACTTTTACGAACCATTTCCACAGCACCTGAAGCAGCTTGCAAAGCCAGATCTAAAGCAAATTGCTTATCCAGCCCCATGGAAACACCTGTTTTTACCATACTGTCGAGAATATAAAAGAAGTAAGCGGGTCCTGAACCAGACAAAGCGATAATCGCATCAGTTTCCGATTCTGAATTTGCCCAGTAGGTCTTCCCAGTTGCCGAATAAATTTCCTCAATTGCTTCTTTATCTGTTGGCTCTAAATTTTCCGAACCAATCAGCACATGTGTACCGGCATAAGTTAATACAGGTGGATTAGAGATAATTCTTATAATTTTTTTTGAACCAGTAATATTCATCAATTGTTTGATATTAATTCCAGCCATCATTGAGACGATAGTTTTATCAACTAGCCACTTTTTTAATGGCACAAGTATGTTTTTTAGATCTTTCGGGTCTAGCAATAAAATAACAATATCTGCCTTTTTCACCTCATGCTGCTTTTGCTTTAGAATAATTTCATTATCGAATTTAATTTCCTCTATAAGATTAATTTTTTCTTTTTGGAAACCTTTTAAAACCAAGCCTCCAATTAAAGCTAACGACAGATTACTACTGCCAATAAAGCAAATATTTGGTTGTACTACATTCAACATTGAGAAGTATTTCCTTCCTTTAGATATACTACAAAAAGAAATATTATTTATGACTTAAGTCATGCATTGTTAATACGATAAAAATTTAATAAATTTTTATGAATGTTAAGTTTAATTTTACAACAAATCTATATCTTGAGCTTAGAGTACCCTTTACTTATGATTTTAGGGATAACAAATTAATCCAAATTGTTAAAAATATGTAATTAAAAATATTTTTAGTTTATCTCTTTCTTAAAAAGAGCTTAATCATGTTTAAACTACTTTATTTAATATTTACTTCAAAAATCCTTGTTCTTTTCCAAGAAACTTTCAGCTATACGTGCTGCTTCTTGAAAATTTAACTCATTACATACCCAAAATGACAAGAGCTTCCCCTTTAAATGGAAGTACTGCTTTTGATATTCAACTACATCTTGTGTATGAGGATTTCCTGTTCTGAAACAATTTTCATTATTCTTTCTAACTTTACCGTTTAAAATACCACCAATACAAATATCCATTTTTATACCAATTATTAAGTTAACTTATTGAGCATTAGTTTGATTTTTATATTATATAAAACAAACAATCAACTTATTTGATTATTCATATAAAAAAACCCACAAAGGAAGAAGTGGGTTTTTTAACTACACTGATAATTTTAGATCATTTACTTGAGCAATTCGCTCTAAAGAATTCAAATAAAATCATCAAATTATATAAATTTAAGCATTCGTCACAATAGTGATATTCGAAGCTTGTGGGCCTTTTTTACCCTGCGTCACAGTAAACTGAACACGTTGACCTTCTAGAAGAACTTTAAAGCCTTGTGTTTGAATTTCAGAAAAATGTGCAAAAACATCTTTACCTTCATCAGTTTGAATAAAACCAAAACCTTTAGTTTCGTTAAACCACTTTACTGTACCAGTAGTATTAGACATAAATTAATCCTAACTTTTAAAACAATTATCATTTATTATTGGATAAACCAATTGAGCTAAAAAACATACATTTACTTAAATATCTAAAAATACACGGAGGATTATAAATAAAACTGCGAAAAGAGAGATTTAGGCGAACATGAATATTTTTGTAGTTGCGTTTGACTATACACGCTTCCTAACGAATTGCAATCTATATCTTAAATAATTAAATTCACACTAAATACAACCCCACGTCAGAAATGCTAATTTATTGATTTTTAAATTAAAAAATATAATTTTTTATATATTAATTAAGTATATTTAAATTTTTAACAAAGAAATTTTTGCGTGAAAATCGACTATAATTATGGCATCAATACCCACTTATACATGTTTATAAAATAACTTACTTTTTTATAAAATATACGTACTTGTCTGTATACAATTTAACTATTGTGATTTAATCTAACAATGCCATTTAACATATTGATGATAAACAGGAAGTAACAACGTGAACGGTCTTTTAGTTTTTATAACCATTGCTTTTCTTACTTTATCAAGCCCTGGACCAGGCGTTTTATTTACAGTCACGAACTCAATCAATTACGGGGTACGTACAGCTCTATTTGGTATTAGTGGTTTAATTATTGGTATGTTCATTATTGCAGTGATTTCTGCGAGTGGCGTGGGACTTATTATTACGAGTAATCCAACCATCTTTACTGTCTTAAAATTTATCGGGGCCTTTTACCTCATGTATTTAGGCTATAAAAATTTTATTAAAAAATCTCCGACTCAAGATTTATTAGAAACTGAGCATGACAAGAAAGGGGTAAAAAAATCAAAACTTTTCTATCAAGGTTTATTTGCTTCATTGCTTAATCCAAAAACAATCGTGTTTTTTATTGCGCTTTTCCCACAGTTTATTGATATTAAAAAAGAAATATTAAATCAGTTTCTTGTTTTATCTTTAACTTTTTGCCTAATTGGTTTTTTTATTCATTTAGTTTATGCCAACTTTTCTTCGATTTTTAAAGAGAAAATGCTTGCAGGGAATAATTTTTCAAAACTCAATAAAGTGAGTGGTTGTATTTTCTTTCTTCTGGCTATTTTGCTGATTACTCAATAAGCCCCTACGTGTTTCTCCATTAAAAAGAAAAAGCCAACTTGTTAAACGTTTCATCGCATTTATGCTTAAAACAATTTTAGCAAGTTGGCTTTTTCACAAGCTTATACGGTTCGCCAGCCAGCCATAGAAGAATTGCTCGTACTTTGGGTTTTTCTCGGTGATCTCAATATAGTGCTGACCTTGCATAATATTAAGAAGTCGAACCAATACCTTTTCCCCTTCAGTACCGCGTTTTTGAATATATATTGATAAAGCATTTAAAGTAGCTGTCCCGTATTCACCATCGAGTATAAGATCTACCCAACCTTCTTTGCCTTGTCTATTCAACAAATTTAAAGCGCGTTGTAACAGTGGTTTTGTAAAACCAATACCACAATTAACGGCTGTATCGAACAGCTCTTCAGCTATAGGTGCACTCATCAAATTAACTTGGTCAAATCGCGGTTCAAACCAATATTGCTTTTTATAAATATCTCTAGCCCTCTCTAAAGATAAATTTTCCATGTTGTCTTGATATCCATATGCACGTGCAACTGCTTGTGTAATACCAAACTTAGTCGCATGCCCGGGATCATTTGGGTCATTCACATACCCACCTTCACGTTTTATAAGTTCATCTAAATACTGTTCAATATTCATTGTATTGCCCTCATCTATATTTCAGCCTATGAAGTATCAGCTTTGGATATCATCTTTTGCTTTTTTTAAGTCTTTCATGACTTCAATAATGGTTTTTCCTTCCTGTTTATTAATGAAATTAAAAATCCATCTCACAATTGCCCAACCAGGTAATCCACAAATAAAGAAGAAGCCACCTAAAGTGATCATTCCCCAAATATCTGTCACCCATTCATGCAGATTCCATTTCATGATAATGAATGAGCCACCAGTCAAACTTGAAACGATAGTGCAGATTAAGCCTACCACCCATTCTTGAGGCGAACGTGGAAATCGCATGATTAAAACAACCGCGACAACAAGACTAATTGCTAGAGCAACCATCATGACGGTGCCATAGAGATGAAACATAGTGGCCAATGCACTTTCTGCTAAAATTTTTTCCATAATTTAATCCTGTTTAAAAGACAAAGCTTGAAAAATGAAACTCTTGACCGCCTTGTTATTTTTCATATTTTCATTTATCACTCTGCTATACCAAGGTTTCTAGGCTCATCACTCCTTTAGTTTCAAAGCTTCTGGTACGCTCATAAAAACAAGTCAAAGCTGAAGAACTAATGAATTGGCTTACTTGTAGGTTTTTGACCAAAAATTTGAGATAACACCTTGCCGTATATCGGAAACTTTTGTGGCGAATTAAATTCTTTGTTAGATTCTCCATGTTCTTGATACCCTTTATCGACGAACATTAAGCCTGATCCACGGAATCGGGCTTTTTTTAATTCAATTTTTGTTTTTAATAGTCCATTTAGTTCACTCTTCGACTATCACCATTTTTATATTCTGTCGTCCATTGAGGCAGAATAATTAAGACTTCCATATAAGCTATTGATAAAATTTAAAAATATATTTGTGTAGAATATTTTCATTGTTCTATCAATAATTTCTTATAACTGATATTATAACTATAGTTATTACTAGTCAATAACTATAGTTGTTTTACTAGATATAACTTTAGTTATATATTTGTTTTAAGTTAGCTGGTGCGATCATTATGGCTCTTAAAGACCGTTTAAAAGATTCAAGAATTAAAGCTAAAAAAACTCAGGCAGAAGTTGCTGAAGCAGTAAAAATGTCTCAGCCTGCTTATCAAGCTTTAGAATCGGGAAAGAACTTAAAATCTGCTTTTCTTCCCCTCATTGCACAGTTTTTAGGTGTAGACGCATATTGGCTTACCACAGGAAACACAGAAGATTCTTTTAGGGAAAGTGATGTATTTAGCCCTACTGTTGTGAGTAGCGATGCAGCAGATCAATATGTATGGATTGCGGTGGTTGAGGCGAGCTTTTCCTGTGGTACAGGTGAGTCTATCGAATTTCATTTCGATGCAATTAATGGAAAAATCCCTTTTCCTGCTTCGTTCTTTAAAGAAAAACGGGTTCCACAAGAATGCATGCGTATTATTAAAGCTAAAGGCGATAGTATGACGGACTACATTAAGGATGGAGATCTGGTGGGGATTGATATTTCCCAGACTGAAGTCGTTGATGGAGAAATTTATGCTGTTTATTTCGCTGGCGAAGGAATGATTAAGCAAATTTTTAAAGAAGCAGATGGTTCTTTAATTTTGCATAGCTTAAATGAAAAATTTAGAGACCGCCGTGTAACCGAAGAGAACGGAAAAAACTTTAAAGTGATGGGGCGTCAGTTCTGGCGAGCAGGTTAATTGAGTTATTAAATATAGCTAAAATAATAATTTCAAAATTTTCATAGGTTTTACTTTTTTATAATTTTAATTATTTATATAACCTATAAACATAAAAAAACCTATCTCTTTAAAAAGGGATAGGTTTTTTCGCTTTAGTGCCATAGTGTTATCAACAATATGTATTTAAACGATAAAGTTGATTAAAGCCAGCATAAAAGCTCTTACCATCTTGGTTCAACTCAATTTCTTCACCAGTTTGAAGCTGAATTTTCTTTCCAACTTCAACCCAACGATAACCATCAAGCGAGTTTTGCTTACGGATATGAGGAATGACTCTCACATTAATTTCATTGCCATTTACGGCTGTAGCAATTTGCCACTCATTTACTATATTCACAATCGTATTCACTCATTACTGAGCTCATGTGATTTAACGGTATTTAATTAGAACGCTAGATTTAAGGTATGGACAATTCGTCTAGAATTTAATATTTAGCTTGATATAGGGTTATTTATAAGCTAATTGCTTTTCATGAATTCCTATCATGAAAAGTAGTACATCACAGAGCATAATATTTTGGATGCGGGAGTCGGATTTGAACCAACGACCTTCGGGTTATGAGCCCGACGAGCTACCAGACTGCTCCATCCCGCAATTGGAAGTAAGCTTTATACGCCCATATATTTTATAAAGCAAACTTTATTTTTTAATCGGTTGTAATTATTAAGAATTATCTTTTTATTAATTTTTCTTTTTATCTATTCAGTCTAGATATGCCTATCCATTTTGAACTTTTAATTCTTTAAATTGTTGTATTTATTTTAAATAGAACCCGATATTCATAGACATCAATTGCCTTGCTTGAATAGCTTTTATACTATCTAGTTTCATCCCATCATTTATACATTTATAGTTTATATGTCTGATCCTCAGTTCTCCCTTAGTGAATATCTCGGCACTGTGCAGGAAGTTATACGCCTGACCTTTGATGAGCCGGTATGGGTTAGAGCAGAAATTCGGAATCTAAATATTAAAGGTGGACATTATTATTTAGAGCTTGCAGAAAAAGACTCCGATACAGACAAGGTCATTGCCAGTTGTAAAGCAACTATATGGAAGTTTTCAGCCAGTAAAATTGTTCTTAAGTTTGAAAGAGAAACGGGAATTGAGCTTTCAAGTGATTTAAATGTTCTCATTAAAATTAGAGCACGTTTTGACCCTCAATATGGATTTTCAGTCAATATTGAAGAAATAGATTCAAGTTTTACGCTCGGGGAAATTGCAAAACGCTACCAACAAATTGTGGAGCGCTTAACTCAAGAAGGCTTGATTCATAAGAATAAATTATTACCTACTCCTTTTGATATACACCATGTTTTAGTCATTGCCCCACAAAATGCAGCAGGTCTAGGTGATTTCAAAAAAGATGCCGATGCTTTAGAAAGAAATGATGTGTGTCATTTTGTTTATCAAACCGCTACTTTTCAGGGAAATACCGCCGCTACTAGCTTGATGGAATCGCTTGCAACAGGATTAAAGCAATGGGTCAGTAGTTTTAGCTTTCCACCAGATCTGATTGTGATTATTCGTGGTGGTGGTGCTGTTAATGATTTAGCTTACTTAAATGACTATGAGCTTGCGGCTCTACTCTGCAAACGCAGTGTACCGATTTGGGTAGGTATTGGACATGAAAAGGATCGCACTATCCTTGATGAAATTGCGCACCGTTCATTTGACACTCCGAGTAAAGTGATTGCTGGTATTCGTAATCATATTGTTGAACGTGTTCAAGAGGCGGTAGACAGTCTACAGACGATTAAGCTCTTGTCACGGCATCAAATTACGACATATCAGAGTAAAAGTGATCAATACCTTCAGCATATTAAATCCTCTGCTCAAGCTCAGCTTAATTCAGCACAACAGGTCGTTGAACAGCTCAAAGAACGCATTCAATTTGTGTCACAGCAACAGGTTAAATTTTCTTTGACACAAACTGAATCTCTTATGAGAGAAATTCTTCTACAAAATCCGCAGCAAATTCAAGCAAAGGGTTATGCAATAGTGAGATCAGAAGGTAAAGCCATTCGATCTATTCACCAAATTTCAAGCTCTGCCATTACAGTTGAAATGCAAGATGGCACTCTTAAAGCTAATATTACTGAGGTAATTCCTAATGAATGATAAAGAGCTATCTTTTAAAGAAGGTCATGACATCTTAAAGCGAAATGCTGAATTACTTGAATCTCAGGAAAGCCCCGATATTGATAATTTAATGAAAATTGTTGAAGAGTCGATTAGCGCTTATAAAGCGTGTAAATCTCGTATTGAAGCCGTTCAACAAGCTTTAGATGAGACGTTCAAAGAATAATTTTTCTATAAAAAAAGCCCATTTCTACTTCTCATTGAAGAAATGGGCTTAGTGAACACCACTTAGTCCTGAAATACAAAAGTGAGGATTAGGTCACACTTTTGCAAAAACATAGTCCCATAACCTATTTCGATGTTCAATATTTTAATTGTGTCTATACGTTAGTTTGGCTTAATTTTAATCACATCTTAAAACTAAAACTTCTTTTATTAAGATCAAACCAGACACAAGCTCTGCTCATGTTTATTGTTAAACTTAGTTTAAGAATTATTCTTCATTGAATGGCCCAATTAATTGATAAATCTTGCCATCTTTTGGATTTTCATACAGTAAATCCATATTAGGAAGAATAATATCATCATTAATTTCAATATGTTCAACGCTTTTATGAAGCTCAAGCGCGTGATCGTTCATAGGTCTAACTTTTGCTAAAGCAATTGATTCTTTGTCAAACTGATCCTTAATAATGACTTTTAATCTTTTCATAAAAAAACTCCTGTATATTAAATTTTTTAATATAAATTAAATTGTTAGGTCTAAAATGAGCTAATCGCTGAATAGCCGATTGGCATTGCAAAGAAAGTTAAAATAAATGCAGCTGTACGTTGTAAATTACGTTGATTTAACCAAGTGACTTTATTTGAAATTAATACTGTCCCAAACATAATCCATAAAAAAGCAATTGGGGTAATTAGAGATAAAAAGACAACAATATGAATAAAATACAAGTGCGGTACTTCCCACGCTGCATGTGGGAAAATAGCCGTAGCAAAAAGTAAAGCTTTCGGGTTTAAGAGTGTAGCAAGAAATAAAGCTTTTGGCGTAATAAGTGGTCGGTCTAACTTAATATCTTCAGTTGATGTCATCCAGAGTTTAAAAGCCAGATAAAGAATAAAACTCGCGCTCATCAGTTTTAATAGTGCTGGAAGCCATGGAAGGAAGTGGGACACAGACTCAAGTAAAACACCCCATGACGTAATCGCAATCAGATAACCCACCACTTCTGCTGGAATCAATTTAAGAGACTGCCTTACCCCTGCCTGTATACCAGCTGAGGCTAACAATGTATTTGTTGGTCCTGGAGTCAATAAAATAGTGACTACAAGTCCAATAAACAAAAATGACACCGTCATAGGCAAGAAACTCAAGTAATTACGCAAGGCAAATATGTCAAAAACAATCATATATTGTCGACAAATTCGTTGTAACAAGAAATATTTTTCTTATTTTTTATTTTTAAAAATCAGAATCTTAATAAATAGTGAACGCGCGTTTCACTAAAAGTTGTTTTAATTTTATATTTGCACAATACGTCACACAAATTGTGATATGGCTCCCTTAATTTAAAAATTAGTCTACAATTTGATCGGTCTTTATTCTTTAAATAAAGGACTTATATGGGAGTAATTTTTAATCTACCTCTCCTTCATTTTGAGCAATAAAAAGAAAGACCAAAAACCTTGAAATTGCAGAATTGATCAATATATATACACATGAAAATCGTGATTTTACTGAATAGATGTATTGTTCCCCATCAATTCATTAATCGCCGCTTTCATCGAGTTAAACAGTTGATGGAGGATGCATGATGAATGCTTATGTTCGCCCTCATCCTGATGGTTTCAAATCATATCTAGGAAAGAATTTAAAAACCGGCCTATACACTGTACGGGTTGGTTGGACAATATATGAAACGAACGGTAATGGCTCTGTTTTATATATTGTAAAAGAGGACAATAAGATTCCATTGGATGTAGATACGTTTAAAACTGATCGTCCCAAAATCTATGATGCGCTTTTAAGTGAAGTACAATTTCAACGCAAGAAGCAACTGGCTATTGATCTTCAAAAGTCCAATATCCCTTCTTATGACCGAAAGGCCTATAAAAAACGTCGTGGCTTTACTGGTTCTTAAACAAGCCTATTACTCATATATAGAAAAAGCACCCTTAGGTGCTTTTTCTTTTACCGACCAGTTGTAATTAATACAAATAGACTGAGTATTAAGGTACCAAATGATCGTTTGCAGTGTACATGGACTTCGTGCTCAGCTCCGTGAGCGTATTGTTCAATGTTTTCCATACATGTGTCCTTAAAGTTCACATACATAATTTGCCTATTTTTCATGCAATAAAAAATTAGCCAAAAGTATTATATCGAAATAAATTTTATATCTTGTTTTACGAAATTTCTTGTCCCGTCTTCATCATCTTTCAAAAATTTAATTAGAAAAGTACATGTAACATTCTTATACGAGGTTAATTACTTATTGAGCATTTGTAGATCTTTCATTTCAAAATGCCCTATAGGAAAAATGATTTTATAAAATGAAAAAAGATAACAATATTCGGTTTTTTAATAATAGCCTTTCAGAAGGAGAATATTAAAATGAATAGCTCACAAGAACCCAATCATTCCCTGTTTAGTCAAGCATCTACTTCGATTCAAGCTTGCATTGAATGCATGTTTGCTTGTAAGCATTGTGCTTCTGCATGCTTACAAGAAGACCATGTGCATATGATGCGTGAATGCATTAAACACTGTTTGACTTGTATTGAAACCTGTCAACTATGTACATCGTTAGAATTAAGACATTCGGAGCTTGCTGAACAAGCTATGCAATTATGTGCCAGCGCATGCCAACTTTGCGCAGCTGAATGTGGTAAACACCAACATGAGCATTGCCAAATATGTGCAAAAGCTTGTTTAGCATGTGCCAAAGCTTGTCAGGCGTATCGTGCTTAATTTCGAGTTTACTTAAAAACCTACGATCTATGATGTTCGTAGGTTTTAAAATTTTAAAGAACAAACAATGAGAAAGTTAAAGTTTTAGATGAAATAAATAACTACTTTTCTTCAGGCATAAAAAAAACCCGCATCTTGGGGAAAATGCAGGCTCTTAGATCTCCCACAACGACCATGAGTTCATTATTAAGCTTGAACTTTAAACCGTTAACTAAATGTACCCTTAATCAAAGCAAATTGCAATACAGAATAGTCTGTATATTTAAAATATTTTATTATTTTTACATTACTTTTTCATAAATAGTTTAAAAATCTATACTCTTTCTAAATAAGAAAGAGCTTTTACAGACATTAAAAAAGCCCGTTTCACGGGCTTTTCTGCAACGGTGAGCAAACTAAGATTTGTGTCTATCCATCTCTTACATGCTCTTTGCTAGCTATATGTAAGGTCTTATCGTATCTTTTTTCCTGTCCCAAGTTTCCCTGTGGATCGAGGAGATATTACGATTACCCTAGGTACATTTATAGCACATTATTTATTCATGGCGAGTGTTGTTCACGTTTTTTTACAAATGAATAAAACATGATCAAACCTTAATATTTAAGAGTTTTCTACCCCATTTGGATATTGTCGAGCATTATCGCAAATTGGATACCATTTCACCTTTGAAGTGACAAAAGCATGAGAAACAACTTGGGTTGGTATTTCTTCATTAATGAGCCCTACCCTTAAACGCACCACATCAGGTTTATCTAAACGCTCACTCCAGATAGGCGAACCACAAGTTTTACAGAACACTCTCTTTTTATTAGGCGATGCAAAATAAGCCTGTAACAGGTTTTCACCCTGCACAATATTCAAATCATTTTTTTGTACTTGGCTAATGGCAGCAAAAGCAGCCCCTTGCGCTTTTTGACATTGCTTACAATGACAGACCATGATGGGTTCTAATTCACTATTAATTTGTAGTTGAATCCCATCACAAAGACAGGAAGCTGTATAAGTCATCATTTTTCCTTTTTTATTTTAATGAGTTTTAGCTTACACCCGCACCTTTTTCAATGTGATCTAATATGGCACATGAAGCTTGCTGGTTACCGCAGCAATCATCGGCTGAAGCCTGCAAAATATTAACCATCTCTTGTAGATGGGTAATTTTCTGTTTTAATTCGGCAATGTGTTTTACAGTTAAGGCTTTCACCTCTGCACTCTGCCGATCTGTGTTTTTCCAAAGCGAAATAAGTTCTTTCATCTGTTCAGATGAAAAACCTAACTCTCTAGCGTGTTTTAAAAAGTTTAAAGTTTTAAGGTCTGTTTCTGAATAAATACGATAGCCAGAAGCAGAACGCTGAGCGGCTTCAAGTAAACCGATTTCTTCATAGTAGCGAATCATTTTCGCCGAAATGCCTGAATGTTTGGATGCCTGACCGATATTCATCTCACACCTCGAATATTAAATTTGGTTTAAGACCTGCTGTCATGATCTTAAACCAAAAGTTGATTTTCAGCACCCTTACTGTACTGGCGCATGAAAACGTTTTAAGCGTAATGCATTGCCTAAAACAAAAACCGAAGAAAGTGCCATCGCGCCTGCTGCAAACATAGGTGAAAGTAATACACCAAATGCTGGATATAGCGCACCTGCTGCAATTGGAATTAGAGCAACGTTATATACAAATGCCCAGAACAGGTTTTGACGTATGTTTCGCATGGTTGCTTTACTTAATGCAATTGCGTTCGGTACGCCTTTTAAACTACCAGACATCAGCACAACATCGGCTGCTTCAATGGCAACATCTGTTCCTGTACCAATGGCTAAGCCAACATCTGCTTGTGCCAAGGCTGGTGCATCGTTAATACCATCACCTACAAAGGCCAAGCGACCATATTGTTTTTGCAGTTGGCGAACTGTGTCCACTTTGCCATCGGGTAAAACTTCTGCCACAACTTCATCAATATTCAGCTTTTTAGCAATCGCTTGTGCTGTATGACGGTTGTCTCCTGTAATCATGGCAACCTTGAGGCCTAATTGATGCAAGGCCTCAATCGCAGCATAGGTTGTTTCTTTAATTGGGTCTGCCACGGCAATAATTGCAGCAAGTTTCTGATCAATAGCGACATATAGCGGTGTTTTACCCTCTTCACCTAATTGAGCAGCAATCGTTTGGAATGAGTTGGTATCTAAACCAAGTTGGTGCATATAACGGTCTGCGCCAATTTGTACTTTTTGACCTGAAACTTCCGCTTCAATACCTGAACCTGTAATCGAGTTAAATGCTGTTACGGGTAATAAGTTTAGACCTTCGCTTTCTGCTGCTTGAACAATAGCGTGTGCAATTGGGTGTTCAGACTTGGCTTCGACCGAGGCAACTAGAGTTAGCACTTGTTCACGCTCAAAACCTGATTGCACATTAAAGTCTGTCAGTGTCGGTTTGCCTTCGGTGAGTGTGCCCGTTTTATCAACTGCAACGACCTGTGCTTCTTGTAAAAGCTGCAAAGCTTCACCTTTACGAAACAGAACTCCTAACTCAGCACCACGCCCAGTACCGACCATAATAGAAGTTGGCGTTGCAAGTCCCATCGCACAAGGACACGCAATAATCAGTACAGCAACAGCATTCACTAATCCAAAAGTCAGCGCGGGTTCTGGCCCAAAAATAAACCAAACCAAGAAAGTGATTGCTGCAATTAGCATGACAGCCGGTACAAACCACATGGTGACTTTATCGACCAAACCCTGAATCGGAAGTTTAGAACCTTGAGCTTGTTCAACCATGCGAATAATTTGTGAGAGTACAGACGAGCTACCCACTGCGGTTGCCCGAATGTTCAGTGTTCCGTTTTGATTGACCGTACCACCGACCACTTGATGGCCTATTCTTTTTTCAACAGGAACAGGCTCACCCGTAATCATAGATTCATCAATGTAGCTGTGTCCGTCAACTACTTCACCATCAACTGGCACACGTTCACCCGGACGAATTTCTACAATAGTTCCACTCACTACTTCGGCAACTGCAACTTCTACTACTTGTCCATCACGCTGAATACGGGCTGTTTTGGGCTGCATTCCAACTAAATGTTGAATCGCTTGCGAGGTTCGTCCTTTGGCTTTGGCTTCAAAATATCGTCCAAGCAAAATTAAACTGACAATAACGGCAGCCGCTTCGAAGTAAACATTGACCGTGCCTTGGGGTAACACATGCGGCATAAAGGTTGCCACAACTGAAAAACTATAGGCAGCCAAGGTTCCAACAGCAACCAGCGAATTCATATCTGGTGCTAAACGCCATAAGGCTGGAATACCTTTTTGGTAAAAACGGCGACCCGGAAAAACGAGTACTAAGGTGGTCAAAACAAATTGTAAAAGCCAGCTATTGTATTGACCAATGGTGTGCATAACCCACATGTGAAAAGCTGGAATGAGATGTGAACCCATTTCCAGAATAAACACAGGTAAAGCCAACACAATCGAGATGATCAAATCTTTTTTAAGTTGATCTAACTCTGACGCTTTTTTGTCGAGCTGCTCATCTTGATTTTTTTCAGATGCTTTCGCGTCGTAACCAGCTTTTTTAACAGCGCGAATGAGGTCTTCGACATTGACAGCATTATCTGCCTGCACCCACGCTTGCTCTGTTGCTAAGTTGACTGTGGCTTCTTGAACGCCGTCTACTTTTTTGAGTGCTTTTTCAACACGCGCCACACAAGATGCACAGGTCATGCCCTCAATAGACAATTCCACTGGTGCTGCTTTTGGAACATCGTACCCTGCTCGTTCAACTGCTTTAACCAGTGCTTCGCGCTGGATTGGTTGATTTGAATAAACAACGGCTTTTTCTGTTGCCAAATTAACGTTAGCAATCTCTACATTTTCAACTTTCTTAAGTGCTTTTTCGACACGACCTACACACGAGGCACAAGTCATGCCTTCGATTGGAAGGGTTTCACTATATGCTGGCAATTTTGTGTTTTTTGAGTCCATCAAACACCTCTGCAAATCTGCAAAATTTAATATTCTTTATTGAGCATACAGATTCCCATCATGGGAAGGTCAAGCATATTTTTTTAAAAAATTGGTCTTGACCTTACAATCATGACAAGGTTTAGACTCAGTGTTATCCAAACAAACATCTCATTCTTGATGGAGTATGAACATGAAACTACTTATTGAAAATATGACTTGTGGCGGCTGCGCTCGCGGTGTAACTGCGACGATTCAAGATATCGACCCAAATGCAAAAGTAGATGTAGATTTAGCGACCAAAATCGTGACTGTTGAAAGCAGTGAAAGCGTCGATAAAATTACCGAAGCGCTTGAAGAAGATGGTTTTCCAGCGAAAGTGCAATAATGAATAAGGCCTAACGTTTAAAATTAGGCCTTTATTTTTGAGCTTATTGATATTGACTCAAAGCTGAAATTTTTTAATTCGATAATCCAGTGCTGCCCGAGTTAGCCCCAATAAACGTGCCGCTTCAGACACATTATGATTTGCCTTTTTTAAAGCCGTTAAAATTAACTGCTTCTCGTGTTCTTCTAAATTAAACTCTGGCTGTAATAATTGCTCAAAGTCAGTTTCTATGGTCACTGCCTGCTCTGGATCATGCTTGATCTGTGGGAAAATGGCATTTAACTTAATCAGCTGCTGATCGTCCGTTAATAAAACCGCCCTTTCCAATAAGTTTTCCAACTCACGAATATTGCCTGGCCATTCATATTGCTGCATAAAAACTTTGGTCTTTTCACTTACACCCTGAATGGTTTTGCCGTACATTTTTTCAAAACGATGAAGAAAGTGTTCAACCAGTAAAGGAATATCTTCACGGCGCTCCCGCAAAGGTGGAATCTGCACTGGGAAAATATTTAAACGATAGTACAAATCTGCCCGAAAGCGGCCTGTTTTCACAGCTTGCTCAAGGTCTTCATTAGTTGCTGTAATTACACGGACATCTAAAATACGAGTTTGTGAGTCTCCTACTCGCTCAAATTCACCTTCTTGCAAAATGCGTAATAGTGCTGCTTGTGCACGCGAAGAAAGCTCAATCACTTCATCTAAAAAAATAGTACCGCCATTAGCTCGTTCAAACTTCCCCAAGCGAGATTGATGTGCTCCTGTATAGGCACCCTTTTCTACTCCGAATAACTCAGATTCAATTAACTCTGGTGGAATCGCTGCACAATTTACCGCAATAAAAGGTTGGTCTTTTCTTTGGCTATTTTCATGCACCCCTCGTGCAAAAGCTTCTTTACCAACGCCTGTTTCGCCTTGTAGCAAAATGGAAACTTTCGAACCTGCTGCTTTGGTTAATAATGCACAGACCTGTTTATAAGAGGCTGACTTACCCACAGAACTAAATAATTGGTAATCAGCTTCACTATCACTGTAAATTGATTTTTTAAGTTCAAACAGTTCAGCCTGCAACGCAATCAGTTCTTTTTCCATGGGTTCGGGAGACATGAACTGAATCAGCTCATCTGCATTTTCCCACTCTTCTAAAGGTTTACCGATAATACGGCAATGCTCGTCGCCGCAAGCTTTACACTCTATTTCTTGATAAATAATGGTCATGCCCGTCGCAAAACTACTATATCCACATGCATAACCCAAAAGCATCCAACACGCAGGTTCATCACTTGGGCCAAAGTGCTCTAAATGCACATCGGCTTCAAAAGAGTTGAGCCAATTTAAATCGGCATAAAACTGTTTTTTATCGTGGCTTAAATTAAGTTGATTAGCCTGTACTTGCACCATTCCACGAATCGCATGCATTTGTGGACCCGCCATAAAAGCATCGTGTTCATTTAAATCGGGACGCATTTTTGTTGTAACTTCAGCATCTTTTAACCCAGCTTGATATCCTAAACGAATAAAGAAACGTTTGGTCCGCTCAAGCCCAATCATGTGTGCTAAGTCTTTACGCAAATATCCCATAATACTGGTGTGTAAAAGCAGCATTCGATATTCATCAAACCAGATTTGGCCATGGGCCGTATCAAAGTGCAGTTTAGACAGCAAATCGTGAATTTCTTGCGGATGATCTGTATATCGTCCCGTTGTATCGTATTTTACTCGAGCCATGAGTGATCTGTTTTAATCCATTAAACACATTTGGGTGTTATCTCATCTTATCGAAGAATAAGATAAATGTCCTAGTACCTTAAAGACATAACTTCATACTAAAAAAGTATGTCTAGATCTCTCCTTTTAAAGTCTCAAACAATCTAAAAAGAAATTTCTACGGCCCTCTTCATCAAATCATGAATATCTCTATTTCACCATTCAAAAATATTCATGAAATGGTGAATCTTAAAACCGTCTCACTTCCCATAAAAAACTCAATTTACTGTTTTTAATGATAAAAATAAAGTTGGCATAGCTTTTGTAAAGCTTATAGCGAGAGCAAGGAGCATTCATCAATTTCAAGACCATGTCTTGATGGAGTACAGCATGACGCAACCTCAAGTCGAAGCATTAACCAAATATATTCGGGTCACTGGCGACTTAAACGCAGAATTTATCGAATTCGATTTTGCTATTCATGACCCAAGTCTATTTGTAGAACTGGTTTTGCCTAAACATGCATTTAATGATTTTTGTAAGACCAATCAAGTGGTTGAAATGACCCAAGAGCAGCAAGCTTTTAATGATGCTCAGGAAGAAAAATGGCGTTATGGCACCGAAGCAACTTTAGTCGGCACGCAACGTAATAGCAACGATCACGATGATCAGATGTAAAAAATATAAGGAGATAAAGCCATGACTTTAGAAATCAAAACATCAAATGTCGAACCTATCCGCCAGAACTATGCCTATATCGAAAGACGATTTGGTAGTAAGCCAGCAACTCGATATCAAGAAGTAAGTTTCGATGTACAGGCAGAAACTAACTTCCACTATCGACCATTGTGGAAACCAGAAAAGACTTTAAATGATAAAACCCATACTGCCCTGCAAATGCAAGACTGGTATGCATTTAAAGATCCACGTCAATTCTATTATGGAACTTATGTTCAACACCGTGCGCGTTTACAAGACACCGCCGAAAGTAATTTTGCTTTTTTTGAAAAACGTCAGCTTGCAGAACATTTGTCTGATGAAGTCAAAGCCAAGGTCATTGAATGCCTATTACCATTTCGCCACGTTGAACAAACTGCAAACTTACACATGATGTCTGGCAGTGCCTATGGTTATGGCACCGTGCTGACCCAAGCTTGTATTTATGCCGCGATGGATCATTTAGGAATTGCGCAGTACATCTCACGCATTGGTTTAGCTTTAGATGGCAACAGCGGCGACTCACTACAACAGGCAAAACAGGCTTGGATGCAACATCCGGCATGGCAAAGCTTACGCCGTCTGTGTGAAGAAAGTCTTACCGAGCAAGACTACTTCAAACTTTTCTTATTACAAAACCTTGTGATTGACGGCTTTGTGACAGAGCTTGTCTATCAACAGTTTGATCAGTGGTTAGTCACTCAACATGCTCGTGACTTAGCCATGCTGACTGAGTTTATGAAAGACACTTTAGCTGATTTACGTAAGTGGTCAGACACTGTCATTAAAACTGCCACAGCAGAGTCCAAACACAACAAACAGCTATTAAATGAATGGTTCACTCAATCTCTGGCTCAAGTAAAAGCGGCCTTTACACCTTGGGCAACAGTTGCCTTAACAGCAGATGCGGTCGATCAAGCAGAACAAGCAGTTATTGAACGTGCAAAAAAACTCGGCCTACAACCACTTACAAATGCTTAAGGAGAAGCAACATGTCTAAAGTCTATCTCGCATTACAAGACAACGATACTTCACGCTACATCATCGAGGCGATTGAAGAAGATAACCCTGAAGCGTCAATTCAATATTTACCAGCCATGATTCGCATTGAAAGTGAAACTGATTTGGTGATTAAAGCCGGAACCGTATCTGAAAAACTAGGCCAAGATTGGGACATCCAATCTTTACAACTCAACATGATTACGCTGGGCGGCAACGTCGAAGAAGATGACGATACTTTCCGCCTTCACTGGAATTAATCACAACATAGATGTTGTTTAACAAAGATTTAAGGATGATCAATCATGACAACTCAAACCAAAGAAACCAGCAAAAAATTAAATGCGAAAGATCGTTACCGTGCATTAACTCGTGATCTGGACTGGGATTTTTCCTATGCTGACCGTAAAGAAGCCTTCCCTTATGAAGAATTTGAGGGCATCAAAATTACCGACTGGTCTAAATGGGAAGATCCATTCCGTTTAACGATGGATTCTTACTGGAAATATCAGGCAGAAAAAGAGAAAAAACTTTATGCCATTTTTGATGCCTTTGCTCAAAACAATGGTCAGATGAATGTCAGCAATGAACGCTACTTAAATGCGATCAAGCTCTTTTTAACGGCGGTGACCCCACTTGAATATCAGGCTTATCAAGGCTATGCCCATGTAGGCCGTCAGTTTAGTGGTATTGGTGCACGTATTGCTTCTCAGATGCAATCGATTGATGAGCTGCGTCATGTACAGACTCAAATTCATGCCATGAGCCATTACAACAAGTTCTTTGATGGTTTTCAGGACTGGGCGCATATGCATGACCGCGTTTGGTATTTGTCTGTGCCTAAATCATTTTTTGAAGATGCCCGTTCTGCTGGCCCTTTCGAGTTTTTATTAGCCATTAGTTTTGCTTTTGAATATGTACTTACCAACTTACTGTTTGTGCCGTTTATGTCGGGAGCAGCTTATAACGGCGATATGGCAACCGTAACCTTTGGTTTTAGTGCGCAGTCAGATGAAGCGCGCCACATGACGCTTGGTCTTGAAATCGTGAAATTCTTGCTCGAACAACATGAAGACAACGTGCCGATTGTGCAGGAATGGATTGATAAATGGTTCTGGCGTGGGACGCGTTTACTTTCAATTGTGGGCATGATGATGGATTACATGCTGCCAAACAAAGTGATGTCTTGGAAAGAAGCGTGGGAAGTTTATTTTGAACAGGCAGGCGGTGCGCTATTTAAAGATTTGAGTCGTTATGGCATTCGTATGCCGAAATATAGCGATGTCATTGTGAAAGAAAAAGAGCATGTCTCACATCAGGCATGGTGGATTTTCTACAACTTTGGTCATGCTGCTGGTTTCCATACTTGGATTCCAACCGATGAAGAAATGGATTGGTTATCTGCTAAATATCCAGACACTTTCGATAAATACTACCGTCCAAAATGGGAGTTAGCTCGCAAAATGGAAGCTGAAGGTAAACGCTTCTATAGCGCAGGTTTGCCACAGCTTTGTCAGGTTTGTCAGATACCAATGACCTTTACCGAAATGGGCGATGATCCGACTCAGTTTAGTTATCGCCATAGCATCTACCAAGGCGAACGCTACCACACCTGTTCAGATGGCTGTCATGACATTTTCGAGCGTGAGCCTGAGAAATATATACAAGCATGGCTACCTGTAAATCAAATTTTGCAAGGCAACTGTGGTGGCGGTGACTTCGAAACCATGCTCCGCGATTATTACCGCATGAATATCGGTGCCGACAATCTGGATATTGAAGGTTCACCAGACCAACAGCGCTGGAAAAAATGGAAAGGCAACGCAGCTTAAGCACAAGGAATTGTTCAGGCAGTCATCAAGCTGCCTGATAGGAAATAAGGAGATTGAACATGACTGTTCGCGCGATACATAACAACTATCAATTTGAACCGCTTGATCTGCAAAAAAATTATGGTGATCAATTCTTACTTTACGTGGGTTGGGATCATCACACACTTTTTTGCTCGGCACATGCCATGCTTGCCTCACCTCAACAAACTTTTGGACAGTTGATTGAGCAACAAATTACAGGTGGCTTTGCCCAACATCCAGAATTTGCCAAAATTGATTGGTCAAAAGTGCAATACACCTTAGATGGTCAAATAATCAGTCCTGAGAGTACAAAAACTTTGGCAGAGCTTGGTTTTAGTCACAAGTCATTACTTCGTTTCGTTACGCCAAAGTTAAATGGCTATAACGACAGCTATGTTTAATTCGGAGGTGTGTCATGAGTTATCAAGTCACCATTGAACCGATCGGAACAACGATTGAAGTAGAAGAAGACCAAACCATTTTAGATGCTGCCCTACGCCAAGGCGTTTGGTTACCCTTTGCCTGTGGTCATGGCACTTGCGGGACATGCAAGGTCCAAGTCACCGACGGTTTTTATGATGTTGGTGAAGCCTCGCCATTTGCACTCATGGATATTGAACGTGATGAAAATAAGGTGCTTGCCTGCTGCTGCAAACCACAATCCGATATGGTCATTGAAGCCGATGTCGATGAAGACCCAGATTTCTTAGGTCATTTGGTTCAAGACTATCAAGCGATCGTCATTGAAATAAAAGACTTGTCGCCGACCATTAAAGGAATCCGACTACAACTAGATCGCTCAATCGAATTTCAAGCGGGTCAATATATCAACGTCCAGTTCCCAGATATTGAAGGAACTCGTGCATTTTCAATTGCCAATTCACCAAGTGAAGTCGGCATAGTTGAGCTGCATATTCGTAAAGTTGAAGGTGGTGCGGCGACGACTTATGTACATGAACAGCTTGCCATAGGTGATCAGCTTGATATTTCAGGCCCTTATGGTCAATTTTTTGTACGCAAGTCAGATGATCAAAATGCCATTTTCATTGCAGGTGGTTCAGGTCTTTCAAGTCCACAATCGATGATTTTAGATTTACTTGAATCTGGAGATAGTCGCACGATTTACCTGTTCCAAGGAGCACGAGACTTGGCAGAGCTATATAACCGAGAATTGTTTGAACAGCTCGTAAAAGACTATCCGAACTTCCGCTATATCCCTGCCTTGAATGCACCAAAAGCAGAAGACCAATGGACTGGATTTACCGGATTTGTGCATGAGGCTGTTGCCGATTACTTTGAAAATCGATGTGGTGGACACAAAGCGTATTTGTGCGGTCCTCCAATCATGATTGACTCGGCAATTTCAACACTCATGCAAAGTCGCTTATTCGAACGGGACATTCACACTGAACGTTTCTTAAGTGCAGCCGATGGCGCTGCTGGACAATCGCGTTCGGCTTTATTCAAACATATTTAAAGATAAACCTTTAAGCACTCCGCTTTTTCAAATGAGCCTTGTATTTGTAATTTAGAAAGCAAATACAAGGCTCACAGGAGTTCTGCATTTCAAATTTTACAAGACCGTTAAGGAATAACGTTTTTTAGTGATATGCGAAACAACACAGAATAGGACATTCTATGAATAACAAAATCTCTGCAATCATATGTGGTGTGCTCACTGCTATTTACGTTCCATCTGCATTTGCGACAGAAAATGGCTCAGACTCTTTTGCCTTAGGTGCCGAAGGTATGATGGCGGGAGCCTTACCACCTGCTGGGGTCTATCTACTTAGTTATTATCAAAATTATCATGCATCAGAGTTTCAAAATGGTCCCGATCAGTTCCATGTTGATGTCAACGCCATAGTTCCGCGGTTGGTGTGGATGACCGATCAAAAAATTATGGATGGACAACTCGGGTTTTATGCAGCCCAGCCATTGGTTGATCTACGCCTTAAAGTAAATGGGATGGCTGACTCAAACCAAGGTCTCGGAGACTTGATTTTGGGTGGTATGCTCGGCTGGCATAAAGGAAACCATCACTGGATTGCAGCTCTAGAAACCGTACTGGGAACAGGTGAATACGACACTCCAAGTACGACACATCCAGTGGAAGCCAATCTCGGGAAAAACTATCACACCATTCGACCGATTATTGCCTATAGTTATGCCAACGCGGTAGGTTTAGATCTTTCAACTAAACTGTCTTATAGCTGGAATACACGTAACAATGCGACCGACTATAAGTCTGGACAATACATTGCGGGTGACTATAGCTTAGGTTACCGCATTAACCCCAAACTCAAAGTTGCAGTTGAAGGCTATGCTTTTAAACAAACCACAGATGACAAAGTAAACGGAAGTGACATTGGGTTTAAAGGACAGGCTTTTGCAGTTGGTCCAGGCATTCAATATGCCGATAAAAACTGGTCTATTGAAGCCAAATTTCTAAAAGAAACCGAAGTCGAATATCGTCCCGAAGGCCATACCAGTTGGCTAAAACTGATTTGGGCTTTCTAAAACATATCAATGCATAGCTTCAACCTTTGAGGCTATGCCCTACTTATTTAAAAGTCGATACCGTTTGAATCATCGATCGGGTTCTGATCTAGCGTAAAAACGGTGCGTTTATATGGAATACCTTCAAGATCATACACCTGATAAATACAATCAAATAAAAGCTGTAAGTCTTCACTTCGGTCCATTGCACGAGCAGTAATAAAAATTGGGCTGACTGCGCCGTTATCTAAAATCGGAATGTAGTTTAAATGAGGAAAGCGAATAGTATCTGCACTGGCAGGAATAATACACAAACCTTCACCCGCCGCCACCAAGCCCAAAGCCAGCTGAATTTCCCGTATTTCATGCATATTTTTTGGAACCAAACTATGCTCGGCAAAAATGTTCAAAAGCTGGGTCGAAAAATTAGGTTTAGGCGACGTGGGATACATAAACATCTTTTCATCAATGAGATCGGCCAGATATACCCCTTCTGTACGCTGTGCAATCGGATGGCTCGTGTGCGCAGCAACTACCAAGCGTTCTTTACGTAGCAAAATACGTCTCACCGCAGGATCACTAATTCTTAAACGTCCAAACCCAACATCAATACGTCCTTCTTTTAATGCCTGTAGTTGCTCAGTCGTACTTAACTCCATCAATTGAATATTCAGATGCGGCTGCTGCTGACGAAATAAATAAATGATTCGAGGCAGTAAACCATAGAGTAAAGACCCAACAAAACCAATCGTCACACTACGTTCAATCAGACCAATACGTTTGGTCATACTTTTTATTTCTTCAGCATTCGACAAAAGTTTAAGGGCGTGCTGATAAAAGAAATGTCCTGCTGGGGTTGTCTGTAAAGGACGGCTTCCTCGCTCAAACAGTTGAATTCCAAGCTCGCTTTCCAGATTTTGAATCTGTCGACTCAAAGGAGGTTGAGCAATAAATAGTTTTTCGGCTGCCTTTGTGAAGCTCTGTTCTTCAACAACAGCCACAAAATACCGTAAATGTCGTAGTTCCATCAGGTTTCCATACCTTTAAGATATAAAAAAATGCAAATTCAGTCTTAGACACAGTTTACCCATTCTTTTAAGGTATACACAAGCAACAAGCCGATGAAGTGATGAATTACTTTGTGAAAAAGCTGTTCTAGCAATCTTCAAGCGATTCATCTTCATGAATACACGGTTCAACACCCAGCGTCTTATGCGCTTCATTGACAACATTAGGATATCAAGACCTTTAAGAGTAGCTAAGGCCTTGGTGACTTCCACACTTTTGGAAAGTCGGAGAACGGACATGCCACGTATTCCTGTAATTAATACCAGCCATCTTGACCGTATTGATGAATTACTTGTCGATAACATCGATACAGGTGAATTTAAACTTCATCGCTCAGTATTTACGGATGAAGCTCTATTCGACCTCGAAATGAAATACATCTTCGAAGGTAATTGGGTTTACTTGGCACACGAAAGCCAAATTCCAAATAATAATGACTACTACACCACCTACATTGGTCGTCAGCCAATTATTATTGCCCGCAATCGTAACGGCGAACTCAATGCCATGATCAATGCGTGTTCACACCGCGGAGCACAACTTTGCCGTCACAAGCGTGGTAACAAAGCGACTTATACTTGCCCTTTCCATGGTTGGACATTTAACAACTCAGGTAAATTGCTCAAGGTTAAAGATCCAAGTGAAGCAGGCTATTCTGACTGTTTTAACCAAGACGGCTCACACGACCTTAAAAAAGTAGCTCGTTTTGAGAGCTACAAAGGCTTCTTATTTGGTAGCTTAAATCCCGATGTTCCTTCACTTGAAGAATTCTTGGGTGAAACCACCAAAATCATCGACATGATTGTTGATCAGTCTGAACATGGTTTGGAAGTTTTACGTGGTTCATCTACCTATACCTACGAAGGCAACTGGAAACTCACCGCTGAAAATGGCGCCGATGGTTACCACGTTTCTGCTGTGCACTGGAACTACGCAGCAACTACTCAACACCGTAAAGAAACTCAAGCTGCCGATAATATTCGTGCCATGAGTGCAGGTTCTTGGGGGAAACAAGGAGGTGGCTCATATGGCTTTGAAAATGGCCACATGTTGCTTTGGACACAATGGGCAAACCCAGAAGACCGTCCAAACTTCCCGAAAGCAGACGAATACACCGAAAAATACGGTGAAGCAATGTCGAAATGGATGATTGAGCGTTCACGTAACTTGTGTCTTTATCCAAACGTTTATTTGATGGATCAGTTTGGTTCGCAAATTCGTGTACTTCGCCCACTTTCTGTCAATAGAACTGAAGTCACTATTTACTGTATCGCACCTAAAGGTGAAGCACCCGAAGCTCGTGCACGTCGTATCCGCCAATATGAAGATTTCTTTAATGCCTCAGGCATGGCAACACCAGACGATTTAGAAGAATTCCGTGCTTGTCAGGCAGGCTACGCAGGTATTGCACTTGAGTGGAATGACATGTGCCGTGGTTCAAAGCACTGGATTTATGGACCAGACGATGCAGCAAATGAAATCGGTTTAAAACCAATGTTAAGTGGTATCAAAACTGAAGATGAAGGTCTTTATCTTGCCCAACATCAATATTGGTTACACACCATGAAACATGCGATTGCATCAGAGAAAGAAATTGCTGATCAGGGAGAAACAGCATGAGTGCTCAAGACAAAGCAACTTTAGAAAATATTGCTCAGTTTCTCTATCGTGAAGCTCGCTTTTTAGATGATGAACAATGGGATGATTGGCTTGAATGCTATGCACCGGAAGCCTCTTTCTGGATGCCAGCTTGGGATGACGACGATAGATTAACTGAAGATCCGCAATCTGAAATTTCACTTATTTATTATCCAGATCGTCAAGGTTTAGAAGATCGCGTGTTCCGTATTAAAACCGAGCGCTCATCTGCAACCATGCCGGACACACGCACGAGCCACAATATTGCAAATGTTGAAGTTCTCGATCGCGACGGAGACAAAGTCACTGTTCGCTTTAACTGGAATACCTTGAGTTTCCGTTACAAAACAAATTACAGCTATTTCGGTATGTCACGTTATGTGATCGATTTTTCAGGTGATCAACCAAAAATCTTGAGCAAGTATGTCGTTTTGAAAAATGACTACATCAATCAGGTTATTGATATTTACCACCTTTAAGACATACCCCCTCAGTTAAACGGATAGTTGGCTGAGGGCAAAAGTTTCAAATATTTTGTAGGATACATGCCATGTCAAACCACAATGTTGCACTTCAATTTGAAGATGGTGTTACACGTTTCATTAACGTAGCTCAGGGCGAAACCCTATCTGACGCAGCCTATCGCCAAAAAATTAATATTCCTTTGGATTGCCGTGATGGTGCATGTGGAACTTGCCGCGCATTTTGCGAGTCCGGTAGTTATGACATGCCAGAAGAAACCTATATTGAAGATGCATTAACACCAGAAGAAGCTGAGCAAGGCTATATTCTTGCGTGCCAATGTCGTCCAACCTCAGATGCGGTATTTCAAATTCAAGCCTCGTCAGATGTTTGCAAAACTGCAATTCATAGCTTCCAAGGCACCCTAGCCCGCGTTGAAAATTTATCAGACTCAACTATTACTTTTGATATTCAACTTGATGAAGGCCAACCAGATATTCATTTCCTTGCAGGTCAGTACGTCAACGTTGCTATTCCTGAAACTGGCGAAACACGTTCATATTCATTTAGCTCAAAACCGGGCAATCGCTTAACGGGCTTTGTGGTCCGTAACGTACCGAACGGCAAAATGAGTGAGTTTTTAAGTAAGAATGCTCAAGCTGGCGACAAAATGACTTTTACTGGTCCATTCGGTAGCTTCTATTTACGGAATGTAGCTCGCCCAGTGCTGATGCTGGCAGGTGGTACTGGCATTGCTCCATTTATGTCGATGTTACAAGTGCTTGAAGAAAAAGGTTCTGAACAGCCTGTTCGTTTAGTTTTTGGTGTCACCAATGACTTTGATTTGGTGGCTCTAGAAAAACTCAATGAATTGCAAACGGAATTCCCGTGGTTCGAATACCGAACTGTAGTTGCAAACCCTGAGAGCAACCATGAACGCAAAGGCTATGTCACTGGTCATATTGAAAATGAATGGTTAAACGGTGGCGACGTCGATGTTTATCTATGTGGACCCGTTCCAATGGTAGAGGCTGTACGTGGCTGGTTAGAAACTGAAAATATCAAACCTGCTAACTTCTTGTTTGAAAAATTCTCTGCGAATTAACAGGTGGAGAAGTTATCTATGTCAAACCGTCAAAGATTTACTAATAAAGTCGTGATTGTTACGGGTAGTGCTCAAGGTATTGGTCGTGGTGTGGCATTACAAGTTGCAACTGAAGGCGGCCAAGTCATCATGGCTGACCGCTCTGAATATGTTGAAGACGTTCTTAAAGAAATTCAAAGTGCGGGTGGCGATGCCGTCACGATTAATGCTGACCTTGAAACCTATGTAGGCGCACAAGCGGTTGTTGCAAAAGCCATTGAACACTATGGTCGGGTAGATATCCTGATTAATAACGTAGGCGGCGCGATCTGGATGAAACCTTTTGAAGAATTTTCCGAAGAAGAGATCATTAAGGAAGTAAATCGCTCATTGTTTCCAACTTTATGGTGCTGCCGCGCTGTGTTACCCGCCATGATTAAGCAACAGTCGGGTGTGATTGTAAATGTATCTTCAATTGCGACCCGTGGTATTAACCGTATTCCCTACTCTGCATCCAAGGGCGGTGTAAATGCTTTAACGGCATCGCTTGCTTTTGAACATGCCAAAGACGGAATTCGAGTCAATGCCGTTGCGACTGGTGGAACCGAAGCACCACCTCGCAAAGTGCCACGAAATGCCAATCCGTTAAGTCAAAATGAAAAAGACTGGATGCAGCAAGTAGTTGATCAAACTATAGATCGAACATTTATGGGCCGTTATGGCACAATTCAAGAACAAGTGAATGCAATTTTATTTCTTGCATCAGACGAAGCATCCTATATGACCGGATCGGTTATTTCGGTCGGAGGTGGAGATCAGGGTTAACCCTGATCTTTTTGCATGATTGGGTAAATAACATGATTTGCATGGAGGCAATCACACATGGCAACCCTGTTAAAGACATTACAAAATGACTGGTCTATATCAGCAACAGTTGCGGGCTTTCTCGCGGTTTTAATTTCTTACTCAGGCCCACTGATTATTTTTTTCCAAGCTGCTCAGCGTGCTCATGTGTCTACCGACATGATGATGTCATGGATTTGGGGAATCTCAATTGGTGCCGCCGTTTCAGGTATTTATCTTTCGATTAAATATAAAACTCCTGTCATAACCGCATGGTCAGCACCAGGCACTGCCCTATTAGTTACCCTATTTCCAAATGTCTCATTAAATGAAGCGGTAGCCGCCTATATTACTTCTGCCATCGTTATTTTTTTAATTGGCGTTACAGGTTACTTCGACAAGTTACTGAAGTGGATTCCGCAAGATGTCGCTGCCGGCATGATGGCGGGTATTCTTTTTCAATTCGGTATTGGTCTATTTACCGCGTCTGATAGCATGCCTTTTATTGTTTTTAGCATGCTCATTGTCTTTTTAATTGCCAAACGTTTAATGCCGCGCTACACCATGATTTGGGTGTTAGCTGCTGGAGTTTTATTAAGCCTTATTTTAGGCAAAATGAATCCGGTTGATGTGAGTTTTAGTTTAGCTATTCCGCAGTGGATTAGCCCAGAATGGACATGGAACTCAACACTGAACCTCGCCGTTCCTCTCATTTTAGTCAGTCTAACCGGCCAATTTTTACCGGGTATGGCGATTATGAAACTCAGCGGTTACGACACCCCAGCCAAACCCATTATTACTGCTACCAGTATTGCCTCTTTAGCTGTTGCCTGCGTAGGTGGTATTACGATTGTGCTTGCCTCAATTACCGCTGCTTTATGTATGGGTAAAGATGCGCATGAACTTAAAGAAAAACGGTATATCGCAGGCATTGCCAATGGGATTTTTTATATTTTAGGAGGCTTATTTGCTGGCAGTATTGTCATGCTATTTAGCCTACTTCCTAAAGAACTGGTCGCAGCACTAGCAGGTTTAGCCTTGCTTGGAGCAATTGCCACCAATATTTCTGTTGCCATGAAAAATGATAGTCAACGTGATGCTGCGCTCATTACTTTTTTAGCGACAGCTTCAGGCATGCATTTTCTTGGATTAAGCTCAGTTTTTTGGGGTATTTGTATTGGTGTAATCGCCCATTTCATTCTTATACCACGCTCAGCTCCAGCCACTAATTAGTTTTTTATCGAAGTCCCTCCAACTAAAATACAGCTTAAATCGCCAAATCAGGCAGCAAATAATTTGCTAATTCTGATTTGGCGATTTTTATTGAATATAAATTAAATTTCATTTTTAAGAGCAATTTCTAAAATAATTAAATAATAGGCTTTAATATTTTATTCTTATATTTTTACTTCAATTCATAATATAAACCCATTTATATTTTCAACTGTGATTCTCACCAATAAAATCTATAAAAAAAACGTCTATAAAATCCTTAAAATTCTCATAATACAATATTCAACCGCATTTTAAGTGTTGTAACAAGACCACCCCATTAATTTAAAATAATTTATAATTTTCAATTACTTAAAATCATAAAAACAAGATACCTAAAAAACATAAATATATATCAATTAGGTTTTTGACTCTAATCCAATAACAAAATAGTTTATTAAAAAATAACGCGATGCTTCAAAAATTGGAGGTGAAGAAAATGGATATGAGCAAGGTTAATATTAATGAGCTAATTGATAAGGCATGTTTTACATCTTTCCATTGGAAAGTTTTAATCTGGTGCTTACTTATTATTATTTTTGATGGATATGATTTAGTTATTTACGGGGTTGCTCTTCCTCTGTTAATGCAACAATGGTCTTTAACTGCGGTAGAAGCTGGTTTACTCGCCAGTGCTGCTCTATTCGGCATGATGTTTGGCGCCATGATTTTCGGCACGCTTTCAGACAAACTGGGACGAAAAAAAACCATCCTAATTTGTGTCAGCTTATTTAGCGGATTTACCTTTATAGGAGCTTTCGCTACAGGACCCACCGAGTTTGCTATTTTACGCTTTATTGCAGGTCTAGGGATTGGTGGCGTTATGCCAAACGTTGTGGCACTTATGACCGAATACGCACCTAAGAAAATCCGCAGTACATTGGTGGCAATCATGTTTAGTGGCTATGCAATTGGTGGTATGACATCTGCGCTACTCGGTGCATGGCTCGTGAAAGATATGGGCTGGCAAATCATGTTTTTAATTGCGGGTATTCCGCTGTTATTGCTCCCACTGATCTGGAAATTTTTGCCAGAGTCTCTCACCTTTTTAGTGAAATCGAACCATAGCGAACAGGCAAAAAGTATTGTTTGTAAAATTGCACCTCAAACTCAGGTAACCGCCAATACACAACTGGTGTTAAACGAAAGCACCACAACAGATGCACCTGTGCGTGCACTTTTCCAACAAGGCCGTACTTTCAGCACATTTATGTTTTGGATTGCTTTCTTTATGTGCTTACTCATGGTGTATGCCTTAGGAAGCTGGTTACCTAAACTCATGCTGCAAGCGGGCTATTCATTAGGTGCAAGCATGTTGTTCCTGTTTGCACTCAATATTGGCGGTATGGTTGGTGCAATTGGTGGCGGTGCTTTAGCGGATAGATTCCATTTAAAACCTGTTATTACCATTATGTTTATTGTGGGATCGGCAGCTTTAATTCTGCTTGGGATTAATAGTCCACAATTTATTTTATATAGCCTGATTGCAATTGCTGGTGCTGCCACAATTGGTTCACAAATCTTACTCTACACCTTCGTTGCACAGTTCTATCCGACCGCACTTCGTTCAACTGGCATGGGCTGGGCATCTGGAATTGGCCGTATCGGTGCGATTATTGGACCTGTTTTAACAGGCGCCCTACTCACACTTGAGCTTCCTCACCAAATGAATTTCTTAGCGATTGCCATTCCGGGTGTAATTGCTGCACTTGCAATATTTATGGTCAATCTAAAAGCCTCTGTTGCTGCACAGACTCCATCAACTTTTAACCCTCAAAACACGCTTACCCAGCAGTAAATATAAATGCGCCGAGGACTGGCGCATCTTTTTGGAAATGGATTATGGAATTATTACACCGCTTTAAACCATGTAATTTAGCAATAGCAACATTATTAAGTTTTTTGACTAGCTCAAGTTTATGGGCAGCAGATACGGCTCAACAAAGCGAAGATGAATGGAAGTTCACGCTAAAGAATGCCTATATCAACCGTAATTTTGATAATGATGCGCTCAAAGATACTGGCAGTTGGTCTCAAGCCGCATCTTTATTTTATAAGTCGAAAATGCATGACACTCCATTAGTCATAGCCGACAAGCCAATCACCATTGGCGCCGATGCTTCTGTTCAATACGCCGTGCGCTTAAGTTCAGATAAACACGTTGCGGACACGGTTTTGCCTTTTAATAAGGAAACGCAATCTCAAGCATCCGACTTTCTAAAACACGGCGCAACTTTAAAACTGGGTTATGACAAAACACTTTTAAGTGTCGGTGAACTCTGGCTAGATTTACCCGTAACGGCTGTCGATGCGAGCCGACAATTACTTGCCTCTTATTGGGGAACTAATCTTAAGTCTCAAATCTCAGATCAGCTTTATGCTGAAATTGGCCGAGTGGAAAAAGTCTCTCCACGAAATGAAGAAGACTTTAAAAAGTTTTCGTTCACGGCAAATGGAATTACCAAAGAATCTGATGGATTGAATTATATTGACCTGCGTTATCAATTCACGCCGTCACTCAAGGGTGAATATTATTTTGGTAATTTAGAAGACCTTTACAATAAGCATTATGTGGGGCTTGAGCATAATTGGAAACAACCTAATTTTTCCCTCACCTCTAAGTTTAAATACTTTAATGCAAAAAATGACGGCGGCACTTTTCATATTGATGCACAAAACATTGGCGTGCTAGAAACTTTTAAAGTAAAAAACCATACCTTT
The DNA here is from genome assembly GCF_041021895.1 of Acinetobacter sp. XH1741. Classification (NCBI taxonomy): domain Bacteria; kingdom Pseudomonadati; phylum Pseudomonadota; class Gammaproteobacteria; order Moraxellales; family Moraxellaceae; genus Acinetobacter; species Acinetobacter chenhuanii. Next base: position 1,798,309 of record NZ_CP157428.1, on the reverse strand, counting down.
GGTTTGGGATACCAACAAATTATTGGTGAGTCGGCGTACCCATTACCAGATGGTTTTTTACCAGAGACTTATTTCATTAACTGGAATGCTACCGGCTTCTTTAAAAAAGATGAAAAGTCTTACCATGTGATGTATGGCTACGACTTTAAAGATTATGTGCCAGGCTTAAATGCAATGGTGAAATATGTTTACGGCAATGACTTTAAAGCAGCGAATGGTGAGAAAAATCATGAGACTGAGTCCAATATCATTCTGAACTATGCATTTCAACAGCCATATTTAAAGGGTTTTGCGCTGCAATATATTCGTATTGATTACAACGTAAAACATGGCAATGACTTTGGTGAAGACCGATTGTTTGTAAACTACACCAAAAAGTTTTAATTACTTTTAAATTCAATCTAAGCATGCCAACTTAGGTTCGCTTTTTATATTATTTCGTTCATAAAAAAACGCTCTTATGAGCGTTTTTTTATGAACCTTGCAACTTAAGCAACGTGCTTTTGTACAACAATCGAACCTACTGAGTAACCAGCGCCGAAAGATGAAATCACACCATATTCGCCATCATTCACTTCGTGGCCTGTACGATGTAAAGCAATAATCACACCTGCTGACGAAGTATTGGCAAACTCATCTAAAATAATAGGCGCACGGCTTAAATCAGCTTCTTTACCAGCAACATATTTCAAGATTAATTCATTCATGTTGGCATTGGCTTGGTGTAACCAGAAACGCTTAATATCGTTTGCAGTTAACTGCATTTTTTCCAACTGCGCATTAATGATTTTTGCCACCAATGGACAAACATCTTTAAATACTTTACGTCCATCTTGACGGAACAGCTTGTCGTCAACCACTGCATCTTCGCTGCGGTTTAAGAAACCGAAGTTATTGCGAATGTTGTTTGAAAATTGAGTAAATAAGTGAATATCTAAGATTTCAAAACCAGTTTTAGTAGTGGTTTCTTCAATAATAGAAGCGGTCGCAACATCACCAAAAATGAAGTGACAATCACGGTTACGGTAGTCTAGGTGACCCGATGTAATCTCGACATTTACCAATAAAACACGGCGAGCACCTGAACGAATTGCATCTGCCGCTTGTTTCAAACCAAAAGTGGCAGCAGAACATGCAACGTTCATGTCGTAGGCATAACCTTGAATACCAAGTGCCGACTGAATTTCAATTGCAACAGCTGGATAAGCACGCTGCATGTTTGAACATGCCAAAATTACAACATCGATATCTTCAGCAGTTACGCCTGCATTTTCCATTGCCTGTTTCGCAGCAATAACACCCCACTCTGCTTGAAGTGAAAGTTCATCATTTGAACGCTCAGACAAACGAGGACGCAAACGATTTGGATCGAGGATACCTGATTTCTCAATCACGTAACGGCGCTTAATACCAGACGCTTTTTCAATAAACTCAGCACTTGAACCACGCAATTCTTCGAGTTCACCTGCTGCAATTTTCTCTGCATTCTCTTGGTTATATTGTTCCACATAAGCATTTAAACTGTCGGCCAGTTCTTCATTAGAAATGATTTCTGTTGGGTGAAATAGCCCAGTACCTGTGATACGAATGCCCATGTAAAACTCCTAAAAAAATGAATAGGGTCTGTTAATCTTTCATTTATAAATTGCGTTGCCAGCTAAAAACAACATAAACAGACCCCGATCTATCTTAACTGATTCCCAAACGATCCCATAACTTTTGCAGTCGAGTTGGCGAAATAGGCATCTTGGTTTTCATCGGTTGAGAAAATAAAGAAATGCGGAATTCTTCCAACATCAAATACAATTCTTTGATTCTTGGATCGTTTTTGAATTTAAATACCTTGTCCATCCATGGATCGACATCATCAATAGCGGCATGATCTCGCTGTAGATTATTTGGCAATCGGTCTAAACGCAATAGCAGCGCTTTTAAATAACGCGGGTATTCCTGCCAAAGATCGACGGGTTGGCAGTAAACAAAATTACCAAGTGACATGAGATCTAGCTGATCTTCAATATCATCGATACTGCGCCCAAACACACCTGCATCAAGTACCAAAAGCTGACGGCGGATTTGTTGCCATTGAATATAAATATCACTTAATTGCTCAAGTGCTTGCTGCCCGTAGCTCAAAAATTGCTTTTTGACTTGTTCAAGCAGTTTATGAAATTCATCTGCATTAATTGGCAAAGTTGTAATTGCCATCTGCAAGGTAGCATAGACCAACATTTGCTCAAGTTTAGCTTTATCACCCAGAGGTGAATAAGCCAATGAGAGTGGTTTTGAAATCTGCTTTTTCAACTGACGAACCAAGTCACCAAGCTGCATATGAACCAGACGAATAATCCCTTCACGATGCTGCTTAATGGCTTCTGACTGATCATTAAAGGTCTGAATAACAACCCCAGTCTCATCTTTCGCATCAAGATCAGCAAAGGCTTTGATGGGTACTAATGCCTGATATTGCTTAACAACAACACCTGTTACCTTTTGAGACGCTTCAAATATGAAGTTTTCAGGGAAAGTTTTAAACTCACCCTTTTGCTGTTTAACAGGACGATGTGTTTCTACACGGCAGCGCGCTTTTAACTCAGGTAAATCACGACCTTTCGCAATCAATTTACCTTTTTCATCAATCACTTTAATAAAAGGCACCAAATATGGATCTATTCGTTCAAACGAAAAATCCTTATCCGTAATTTGTTCACCGCGCAACGCAAACGCAAGGTAGCTAAAAATATGCTGTCTTAAATGTACAGCATCGACACCATGCATGAGCTTACGGGCGGTATCCGGAATAGGAACCACATTACGGCGTTTATCTTTTGGTAACGCTTTAAGTAAAGCTTCAATTAAATCTTGACGCCAACCGGGAATACCCCAAGACCAGATATTTTCATCGACTTGTGGTAAAGCCTGTACCGGAATTTGAACCGTTGCACCATCTTCATCATGACTTGGGTCAAAGCGATATGACGTTGCCAAACGTAGCTGACCATTATGTAAATGATCTGGGAATTGCTGGGTTGTTGGTCTGTCATTCAGCCAAAGTGCATCATCTTCTACAAATAAGTAGCGTGGATTTTTTGCTTCAACCGTTGCTCTCCAGTCTTCAAAACTGCTTCGACTCGCAATTTCTTCAGGAATTTTAGAAGCATAGAACTGATAAATTGTTTCTTCATCAACGACCAAATCACGGCGACGCAATTTATCTTCAACTCGTTCAACTTCTTCAAGTTTAAGCAAGTTGTGTTTTAAAAATGGCGGAACTGTACCCAAATTACCAGTGGTTAATGCATCACGCAAGAAAATCTCATGAGCAGCAGGCTGATCAACTTTTTCAAAATTGATCAATCGCTTCGGTTCAATAATTAAACCAAACAAGGAAATTTGCGCATACGCATTTACAATGCCTGCTTTTTTAGACCAATGCGGCTCAAAATAGTGATATTTCAATAAATCACGTGCGGCAAGCAAAATCCATTCAGGGTCAATTTTGGCTAAAGTACGTAAGTACACTTGAGAGGTTTCCACCATCTCAAAAGCCATTACCCAAGCAGTATTAGTTTTATGTAAAGTACTGGCAGGAAAGACTTTCGCCTTTTGCTGACGCACTGCCATAAAAATATTACGCTCATCAGTTTTATTGGCAATAAAAGACAATAAACCTGTCAATAACGCACGATGCAAGTTTTCATAGTTCGCAGGTTTTTCATTAAAACTCAGTTTTAACCCTTCAGCTAACTCGACCAATTGTTTATGCGTCTGTTTCCATTCACGTAAACGTAACCAACTCAAAAAATGCTGCTTGGCAAATTGACGTCGTTTATTTTCAGACATGCCTGCTTCGCCTTTAGGATTTAAAGTCTCCCAAAGTTTCAAATAAAACAGAAAATCTGAATCTGCTTCTTTGAATAATGCATGCTTTTGGTCAGCTTGCATCTGTTTATCTGCCGGACGCTCACGCGGATCTTGCACTGCAAGCGCACTGACAACTACTAAAATTTCTTTAAGTACACCAAAATGAGCACCACCCACGATCATACGTGCAAGTCGTGGGTCGATTGGCATACGAGCCATTGTTTGACCGACCTTAGTCAGCTCATTTTTCTTCTCATTGAGTGCACCCAACTCAATCAGCAACTTACGGCCATCGTTTACAAGACGAAAATCTGGCGGCTCAATAAAATCAAAGTTTTCTAACTCACCTAAACCTAAACTGTGCATTTGCAAAATGACCGAAGCCAAGTTGGTTCGTTTAATTTCAGGTTCGGTAAATTCAGGACGGCTTAAGAAGTCTTCTTCGCTATATAAACGAATACACACACCCGCAGCAATACGACCACAACGTCCTTTACGCTGGTTGGCAGCAGCTTGAGAAATTGCTTCAATTGGTAAACGTTGTACGCGTGAACGATAGTTATAGCGCGATATACGTGCAAAACCACTGTCAATCACATAACGGATGTTTGGAACTGTAAGTGCAGTTTCGGCAACGTTGGTCGCAATAATAATACGACGCCCTTTGCCACCTGGACTAAAAATCTTTTGTTGTTCAGAAACAGCTAAACGTGCATACAACGGTAAAATTTCAGTATGTCTAGGTCCATGCTTTTGCAAGGTTTCCTGTAACTCACGGATTTCTTGCTCTGTACTTGAGAAAATCAGAATATCAGCATGTTCTGGGTGACCTTTTGCTTCAGCATCAGCAAAACATTCTTCTACCGCTTGTACAACTGCACGAGGGAGGTTTTCTTCAAAATCATCAAACTCATCGTCATCACTGCCACCAATATTCATCTCTGAAATTGGGCGATAACGTACTTCAACCGGATAGCTACGACCTTCTACTTCAAAAATTGGCGCGTCATTAAAGTAATTACTAAAACGATTTACGTCTAAAGTTGCCGAAGTCACAATCACTTTTAGATCTGGGCGTTTTGGCAGTAATTGCTTTAAGTAGCCCATAATAAAATCAATATTGAGTGAGCGTTCATGTGCTTCATCAATAATGATCGTGTCATATTTAGACAAGAAACGGTCATTGCCTAACTCGGCAAGCAAAATACCATCGGTCATTAACCGTACAATCGAGTCTTGCGAACCTTGTTCATTAAATCGGATTTTAAAACCAATCGATTCGCCGAGTTTTTCGCCGACTTCTTCTGCAATACGCTGTGAAACACTACGTGCAGCTAAACGACGTGGCTGGCTATGACCAATCATACCTGTTAAGCCACGACCTGCTAGCATTGCAATTTGAGGGAGCTGAGTGGTTTTACCCGAACCCGTTTCACCTGCCACAATAATAACTTGATGCTTTTGAATCGCTTCAATTAAACGGTCTGCATATTGAGAAACAGGTAAATCTTGATTCAGCTTAATTTTAGGTAAACGTTCAAAACGCTGTCTAACTTTGGCATTAGACTGTTCAAATAATTTTTCAATCTCTGAAGTATCGGCTTTTTTATCTTTACGTAAACGATTTAAACGGTAACGATCTCTTGCCATCACCCATTGATCAATATTTAAATCATTCTGCACAGATAAATTTTCCTGAAAATTCAACAATCCGCTATTTTACGCTCTAATGCTCCTAAGGTAAAACAATTGGTTTTTTATATATTTTTAATTTTTTAAAATTTTACCCTTGAATTTTGACTTGCTAGACTTCATGTTGTTAGGCAAGTTTCTTTTACGATAACTGTCATTTGATTTACATGTTTTTGCAGTCAAATCGAATACAGTGTTTGGGGACTTAAAAATCGTAAATTTATCACTTATTCAATTTTCCGATTTTAGTCATGTAAAAATACTATTTCCCCAATAAAGAATTTTTATTTATTCTACATCTCGTAAACAAGTTTAAATATAAACCTCAATCATGGAGACAATGATGAGCTTGATTAATACTGAAGTTAAACCTTTCCAAGCAACTGCTTACCACAACGGCCAATTTGTTGAAGTTAACGAAACTAACCTTAAAGGTAAATGGTCTGTTGTATTCTTCTATCCAGCTGACTTCACTTTCGTTTGTCCAACTGAACTTGGTGACTTAGCTGACAACTACGCTGAATTCCAAAAACTTGGTGTTGAAATTTACGCTGTATCTACTGATACACACTTCACTCACAAAGCTTGGCACGACACTTCTGAAGAAATCAAAAAAATCCAATACCCATTAGTTGGTGACCCAACTTGGACTCTTTCTAAAAACTTCGACGTTCTTATCGAATCTGAAGGTTTAGCTGATCGTGGTACTTTCGTTATCGATCCAGAAGGTAAAATCCAAATCGTTGAACTTAACGCTGGTGGTATCGGTCGTGACGCATCTGAACTTCTTCGTAAAGTAAAAGCTGCGCAATACGTACACGCTCACCCAGGTGAAGTTTGTCCAGCTAAATGGAAAGAAGGCGAAGCAACTCTTGCTCCATCTATCGACCTAGTTGGTAAAATCTAATCTCTCTTAGATTTTAAAAACTGAAAAAACCACCCTTTTAGGGTGGTTCTTTTATTTTGAATAAGCACATCACATTTTCTACTGATACTTTTACAATTCTGCCCTTCCCCGTTACATCAACATTGAGTAATGTCAAATAAACAACTGGTTAATTTTTGAGAATGTTTGATATGAAATAAAGGGGTGCATTTATGGCGAATACAGCGGTTGTCACTTCATGGAAATACAATTCAACATCGCGTCATTTAAAAATATTTTATAGCGATGGTTCAGGAGATCTTTATCATCCTGTACCCGAGTTTGTTTATGACAACTTATTACGCTCCACTGACAAAGCAGCTTTTGTATATAAATATTTAGAATTTAATTTACACTTTACACGTTTATCTTTGGTAATTGCCTCATAAAAATTATAAAAAAGGCCTGTTCAAAACAGGCCTTCTCTGGAATATAAAGCTATTTCAGCATAACTATTTTGTGACCACTAAACACAACCCTGCACCAACAGGTAAAATACTACTCATTAAATCTGCATTCTGTTTAATCAAAGATAAAAATGAACTTACCTCAGCTGCATGTGAAATGACCTTATCAATAATCAGAACACCACCTTTGGGCTTCATCAGACGATTTAAATCGGGCCAATAATTCTCGTAAGCATCACGTTCCGCATCTAACAAAATAAAATCGAAAGTTCCCTGAGCTTCTTTTAAATAATCGGCTGCATCCCCTATCCAAAAATCAACCACTTCATTTAATGCTAGTTCAGTAACATGGCGTTTCGCCTCATTACTGCGATTAGCATCAATTTCAAGCGTGGTGACTTTTCCGTGAGTCGATTGTGCAGCCTCAGCAAGCCATAGAGTAGAATAACCTGTTGAAGTACCGATTTCTAAAATTGATTTGGCCTGCTGCATTCGAATCAATTGCGATAGAAGTTTTGCAGACTCAGCCTCAATATTTCGATAGCGTAGCAAGCGATCTGACTGCTGGGCATCATGTCGTTTAAAGGTGTCATATAAATCTGCAACTCTTTGTAAGAAAAAAGTATTTGGCATATCTTCACCCTTTAAAATCGTTATTTTATATGACAGCCGTTTGAGTTAAGTACTTTGAATCAACTTAAACCGCGGCACGATACTTCCGTCAGCCATTTGAACCGTTTCAGTAAACATATCTAGTGGACGCACCCATGTTGAATAGTCGCCATAAAGACACTGATAAACAACTAGCTTTTCTTCAGTTTCACTATGTTTTGCTACAGAAAAAACTTGATAGAGATTACCTTTATAATGCTGATAAATGCCGCGTTGCAATGACATGAAAGTACCTTTTAATGTTATGACATAAAATCTTTACAGCCATATAACATATATAAATTTTTAAATACTTTCACTTTAAAAGATGAAAAAGAGTAATAAAGAGCATTTAGAGATAAATTATTGATCTTATTTATGAATGCCATCAACAATTCAAAAAACCGATCAAATTCATAAAAACATACTGTTTCACCTATTTAATGTTTTAACGTACTATGCATCTATTGAAAGAATTTGGATGCATTGGAGAAAAAACAGATGTTAGATCAAAACATTAAAACTCAATTAAAAGCTTATTTAGAACGTTTAGAAAGTCCTATCGAATTGGTTGCTGCTTTGGATGAGTCAGATAAAGCTGCTCAAATTAAAGAACTGGTGTCTGAAATTGCTGAACTTTCTGACAAGGTGACTGCGCGTTTTGATGGTAACAATACACGCCGTCCAAGCTTTGGGGTGGCTAAAGCAGGTGAACAACCTCGTGTGTTCTTTGCTGGCTTACCTATGGGTCATGAGTTTACGTCTTTGATCTTGGCGCTGTTACAAGTCTCTGGCTATGCACCTAAAGTGTCAAATGAAGTGCTGAACCAAATTAAAGGCTTAAACCTCAAAGCCAACTTTGATGTGTTTGTATCTTTAAGCTGTCATAACTGTCCGGATGTGGTACAGGCGCTTAACCTGATTGCCATTTATAACCCGAATACTACGGCAACCATGATTGACGGTTCATTCTTCCAAGATGAAGTGGAACAACGCAAAATCATGGCTGTACCAATGGTGTTTCAGGACAATGAACACATTGGTCAAGGTCGTATGACCCTTGAAGAAATTGTAGCGAAACTTGATACCAACTCAGCTGAAAAAGATGCAACAGCACTCAATGCCAAAGATGCGTTTGATGTATTGGTGATAGGTGGTGGTCCTGCGGGTGCAACAGCTGCAATTTATGCGGCACGTAAAGGCATTAACACTGGTATCGTAGCTGAACGCTTCGGTGGTCAGGTCATGGATACCATGGACATTGAAAACTTCACTTCTGTGCAAAAGACTCAAGGTCCTAAGTTTGCTGCCGAGATGGAAACCCATGTTCGTGAATACGATGTCGATATCATGAACCTACAACGTGTTAGCAAAATCACAGGTGCAAACCAGACTGCCAATGGCTTGGTTGAAGTAGAACTTGAAAACGGTGCAAAACTTGAATCGAAAACCGTGATCCTTTCAACAGGTGCACGCTGGAGAGAAATGAATGTACCGGGTGAACAAGAATACCGTACCCGTGGTGTTGCGTACTGTCCACACTGTGATGGTCCATTGTTCAAAGGCAAACGTGTTGCCGTGATTGGTGGCGGTAACTCGGGTGTAGAAGCTGCGATTGACCTTGCAGGGATTGTGGAGCATGTCACTTTGGTTGAGTTCGACACCAAACTTCGTGCTGACCAAGTCTTGCAAAACAAATTGCATAGCTTACCAAACACGACTGTGATTATGAATGCCTTAAGCACAGAAGTATTAGGTGATGGCTCACAAGTGACTGGTCTTAAATATAAAGACCGTGCGACTGATGAAGAGCATGTGGTAGAGCTTGCAGGGATCTTTGTACAGATTGGATTACTCCCAAACACTGACTTCTTAAAAGACAGTGAGGTTGAGTTAACCAACCGTGGTGAGATCATTGTCAATGACCGCAACGAAACCAATGTACAAGGTGTATTTGCTGCAGGTGACTGTACAACTGTACCTTATAAGCAAATCATTATTGCCACAGGTGAAGGCGCTAAAGCATCACTTTCAGCGTTTGATTACATCATTCGCTCTGGGCAATAAAAACGGTTAGTTCCCTCTCATTGAGTTAGAGCCTAGCATTGTAAAATGCTAGGCTTTTTTAATCACAAAGTTACAACTTTTTAACAATTTTTGATCTTTATTAATCATTTACTTTATGTTTATATTTTAGACATCCATAATTTCGGATGCCATGAATTAGAAGGAAAAACACAATGAATAAATTACTTGTTGCTTTAGGTCTTGCTGCGACTGTTGCTCTTGTTGGTTGTAATAAAAATAAAGCGCCAGAAACTGGGGCGACTACAGGTGAACATTTAGAAAATGCAGCTCAACAAGCAACTGCTGATATCAAAACAGCGGGTGACCAAGCTGCGAGCGATATTGCAACTGCAACTGATAAGGCTACAGCTAAAATTGATGCTGCTGCTGACCACGCTGCTGATGCCACTGCAAATGCTGCTGCACAAACAGAAGCAACTGCACGTAAAGCAACTGCAGATACAGCTCAAGCGGTTGAAAAGTCTGCTGCTGATGTAAAAGAAAAAGCTCAGCACTAATTAGATCTAACATAAAAAAAGCCCCTGTTAATGCAGGGGCTTTTTTTAATGGTTTTAAATCTATTATGAGATTAAACCTTCATCACGCATTGCAATTTGTACAGATTGGCGCTCAGCAACTTTATTACGTAGTGCAATAATATGTTTATATGGCGTCAAGTCATGCTCAATTGAATTTGACCAATTTGTTAAAACAAATAAATATGCATCGGCTGGACCAAAATTATCATTTACTAAATAGTCATAATCAGTTTCAGATAAATAACTATCGATATATTTTAAAAGACGGTCGATTTCAGCATAAGCTTTGGTTTTTTCTTCGCTTGTTAACGTTGCCCCAAAAAATACCGCATATGCATCATGCAATTCTGAGTTTAAATAACCCAGCCATTCCAATACCTTCGCACGGCCTAAGCCAGAAGGAGGAATCAAATCTTGTTTAGGGTCATGCTGAGCAAGGAATGGTAGAATCGCCACATTTTCAGTCAAAATGAGTCCTGGGTTAATTTCTAAAGCTGGTACATATCCCTTCGGATTAATTTCGTAATAATCTGCACCTTTTTCTGTTTTATGTGTTTTTAAATTTACTTTTTCTAAATCAAAATCAACATTAATTTCATTTAAAATAATATGTGCAGCTAAAGAACATGCGCCTGGCGAATAATATAATTTCATATCTGATCCTTCTTATCTTACATTAACGTTTTAAATTGCTTCTAAAAAACCTGCAAGGTTTGTACAATTCCTTAATTGTAAAAAAGCGTAAATTTATAAAATACTTACACTATCTAATATTCTTGAAAAAGTTTGACCTTGCAAGTTGTCTTACGTGACGATTGTTTAAAATATGATAAAACACATCCACATCACGCATTTTTACCGTTAATTACGCTTAAAAAGTTGGCTAATCCATTCCACTAATTGAGATAAGAAATCAAAAATAGGACTTTTATTGCCATTATCAGTATGGTTTGAGTCTTTACCATTTAAATCTAAATCCACAATTACAGGATCGTGGTCCGAAGAACGATAGGCATCTTCACCATAAAACAGAGCCTTCTGCTCATCGGTTTTATATTCTTCGTTGTAATCTAGAACTGTTGGCTCATCTGCATTGATATGCCAAGCAAACGTACGAACTACTTTTGGATATAAATCTGCATCAGCAATTGCATGGTCTAAATTACCCGCGCCGCCATTGCCATTTGCATCACTTGCGACACCAAAAACATAACTATATGCCTGAGCGCCCTGTCCAACTTTAGCGTCATTGAGTAAGACCTTATAATTGGCTTTTTCAAATGCCAAAATCGGTTCCTCTTTTGCATAGCTGTTCATGTCTCCAACGAGCAAAGCATTTTGCTTAGAAACCTGAGTCGGATTTTTCGCGAGCCATTGCACGATTTGATCAACTGCTTTTACACGTGTCGGATTCCAGCATCCTTGACCATCTTTCTGGTCTGCATCAGTAGAGTTAGCATCTACTCCAGTACAGCCTTTTGATTTCAAATGATTAGGAATAACGGTAAACGTTTTATTGCCACGAACAGCTTGGAAAGTTTGTGCTAATGTCGTTCGGTTTTTATCACCTAAATCAAGTACAACAGGTTTGTTTAAAGGCTTAACTCGCTTGCTGTTATAAATAATAGCAACAGCAATCACATCACCACCTAAACGGTCTAAATTTTCAGGTACAACATATTTCCAGTCTGGGCCGAGTGCACTAGTTAAATGAGCAATAGCACTGTTTGGACCATAACCATTGTTAGCTATTTCCATTAAACCGTACACGTCAGCATCAATCGCTTTTAATGCGCTCACAATTTTACGGTGCTGTTTATCAAACTCTGCTTGTGTATTTGCACCGCGTTCTGTGGGGAAGCCTGTTGCACCATTGTCATAGTTCAAAACATTAAATGAAGCTACACGGATATGATTGGCATTTTTCGTAATGACACTCTGGCGTGGATTTGTTTGAGTAACCACTTCTGGTTGTGTACGTCCAAGCACAGGCTGTACACGCCAGCCATTAAAACGATACTCTAAAATCCCTTCAACATTTTTAAGTTGGTAGCCTGAACGCAAGGTATTAGCTGCACTAAAATTTGTCGGTAACCATGGAGTACGGTTTTGGTTGTTATAGCCATCATCAAAAATAATTTTCGATAATAAATTTTTCTGAGCTAAAGCTTTCGCTTCTGGCGACAAGGCTGGATATAAATTGGTTGGAATATATAAGCGGCCCAAACTTAAAGACAGCTCACCATAACGACCATAATTATAGTTTTCACTCACCGTTAAAGCTTGAGGTAATTTAACCAACATACCTTGATAGCGCTGCGGAGAATTCGTCGTACTACCTGTTAAGCTGGTAAATGGCAACTCTAAGCTAATCGGCTGAACTTGATTTGCCATATTGCTATTACAGCTTTGAATATCTTGCTGTAATTGGTCTATTTGTAGCTGGTTTTGATAGCTGGTTAATCGGCCACGTAAAATAACCTCATCACCCACCTGCCCACCTTTCACAGTGCTGCTATTTGGAATATAAACAAAAATGGCATTACTGACATTCGCACGTGCTTTGGTGTCAGGTGTTTGAACATAGAAACCTGAGAAGCCATTGGCATAGCGATAATCAGCAGTAATCACACCACGCACTGTATAAATCTGGTTTTGTGTTGATGTAGCTAAATCGGCAATTGGGGTATCAGCGCTTGAACAACTGACTGTTTGAACAGGAGGCGGAGTTGTTGTAGAACCTGATAAATTTGAAAAATCATTGCGGTTTGCCCATGCTGACCATGAATGGTCCAAATCAAATGCAGCGGTCGGATCAATACTTAAAGCAGGGTTTTCAGTTTCAATACGCTTAAAACTATTTCCTAAACTTGAAACGGCTGTTCCCCATCCTGCCTCTGGACGTTCACCAATACGACCAAAACGGTCAACAGGTGTACCTTTATAAACGAGCACGACAGCATCATCACCATTAAACGATAATGCAGCCACTTGATTTACTTTACTGCCAAGTTCAGTTTGCAGCTCTGAGCGGCCCACTAAAAACTTCTGCTTACTTGCAAGCGTACCTTGTAAACGGACAGTTATTGTCTTGGCAGTTCCACCATTATTAAATTGTTGAATTTCATAATCAGCTAAATTAACAGTAGTTCCATCTGGGTTATAAATCTCTAACCCCTTTTTATTACTGCTGCCATCCACATACTGGCTAAACATGAGCTGTGCCTGAGCAACAGAGCTATATGAAAATGCACCAAATGCACTTAAAAAAACTGAAAGTGTTCTTAATTGAAAAGTTTTCATGATTAAAAATGTTCATGTGAGTTTTAATTAGTCTCTTAGATTAAATATTGATCATGACATCTACATGAAGAAAAACACCGAAACATTTGACTTGACCACCTGAAGACTTAAAATACCGCTTTTGAATTTCAATATTGCCAAGGTTATGTCGATCGATCAGTTAGAAACGCAAATTGCAGAATTAGACAATTTGCCTGAACACCGTGAAATTGTGACGTTTATGCGTCGTTCAGCACCACTTAATACGTCTCAACGCACGGCATTAGAACAACATCGCGATTTAATTTTGGAATATCCAGTGGGTGACTTACGTCAGCACTTTGAGCATCCTGAGCGCCCTTTAACTGTTGAAATCGGTTTTGGTATGGGTCGTTCTTTAGTACTTATGGCTAAAGCGAATCCTGAGCGCAATTATGTGGGTATTGAAGTTCATGTACCCGGTATTGCGCAATGTCTATATGAAGCAGGTATAGCGGAACTTAAAAACTTACGTGTACTTGATGCAGATGCGATTCAAGTTTTACGCGAAATGCCAGATAACAGCATTAACTGCGTACAACTTTACTTCCCGGACCCTTGGCAGAAGAAGCGTCATTTCAAACGCCGTTTTGTTATTCATGAGCGTATGCAACTGGTTGAACAGAAACTTGAGCTTGGCGGTACATTCCACGCTGCAACAGACTGGGAACCATATGCGGAATGGATGCTTGATATTTTAGACAACCGTCCAGATCTTGAAAACTTGGCAGGTAAAGGCAACAGCTACCCACGTCCAGAGTGGCGCCCAGTGACTAAGTTCGAACGCCGTGGTATCGAGTCTGGTCATAAAATTAATGACTTTATCTTTAAAAAGATTAAGTAAAAAAACAAAAGGCTTAGTTCATAACTAAGCCTTTTATTTTTTAATATTAAAAAAATTTATTAGCACTGACTTATTCTATTTTTTCTTTCGAATTAATGTTTGCCAATCGCCCCAAATCTAGCTATTTATAGAAACTGCTATTAGCCACACTAAAAATTGCTAAGGACAACACATGTTAAAAATTTTAGGGCGCGAGAACTCGATTAATGTTCGCAAAGTCTTATGGCTATGTGAAGAATTAAATCTTGAATATGAAAAAGAAGATTGGGGACGAGGCTTTCGCTCTGCACAATCACCTGAATATTTACAATTAAACCCAAATGGCCAAATTCCTGTTGTTATAGATGGTGATTTAGTCCTTTGGCAGTCCAACAGTATTATCCGCTATTTAGCAAATGCTTATGATAAAGAACATAAGCTTTACCCTACTCAAGCAAAAGAAAGATTTTTTGTAGACCAGTGGCTTGATTGGCAAGCGATCGAGCTGAATAACAGCTGGACTTATACGATTATGTCTCTACTTAGACATTCACCAGATCATCAAGATCCAAACTTATTACAGCAAGGTATTGATAACTGGAATCATCATATGCAGATTCTTGACCAACAACTTGCAAAAACTCAAGCCTATGTTGCAGGTACTGAGTTTACCCTAGCGGATATTCCAATTGGTCTGTCTGTACAACGTTGGAAGGCTACTCCTTTTAACCATCCAACGCTCAAGTCTGTCGATCAATATTTTGAACTGTTAAATCAACGTCCGGGGTTCTTAAAATGGGGCAATAACGGCGAACCTTAATTTTAAATAAGCTTTAATCCGAGTGATGGCGGTTTAAAATGCCATCACTTAAAAGTTGATAGACCTGTTTTAAATCCTCTCGCTCTGCTTGAGCTAATAGCTCCTGATGCATGGCCAAGATATTTTGATCTCGCCTTACGGCAGGCCCAGTTTGCATTTGTTTCGGATCATTTTCAGTGGCTTTTTTTGCTGTTTCCACTATTAATGGATAAAGCAAACCAAAGTCCACTTGCTCTGCATCCACAATCTGCTTAGCCATATCAAAACAGTAATTACTAAAATTACAGGCAAACACTGCCGCCAAATGCAAAGTTAAACGTTGTTTTGAGGTGTATTGATATACTCGACTGCTTAGGCTATTTGCTAAATCAGAGAGCATTGCTAAATCGGTTTTATTGGTCGCCTCTACAAATAATGGGGTGGCTTGCCAATCAACGTCTCTTTCAAGACTGAATGTTTGCAAAGGATAAAACACCCCTGCTTTTTCATGAATATTACTGATGATTTCGATATTGGTACTCCCCGAAGTATGAACCATCAAGGTTTCGGGAAATAGTTGATGTACTTGCATGACAAGATCAGCAATAGCGCTATCTGAAACTGCTAAGATAATTAAATCACTTGATTGAAATTCTTGAAGAGACTGACACGCTTTTGCTTGAATTTTATCTGCAAATTTCTGGGTTTTCTCAAAATCACGTGCATAAACTTGGGTAATGTGATGACCTCTCACCAAGAGTACTTTTGCCAAATGAAAAGCAACACGCCCACTTCCTAACAAACTGATTTTCATGCCAACCCAACAATATTGATCTTTATAAAAAAAGCTTCTCAAAATGAGAAGCTTTTTTCAAATCAGAATTCAATAAAATCAATTTTTTTTATGAATCTATTGATTATTGAGCTACTGAAAACTCAATACGGCGGTTTTTAAAGCGTCCTTCTTCCGTTGTATTTTCTGCAACAGGGTTTTCTGAACCATGACCTTCGGCAACAAGTTTAGATGCATCTACTCCTTTAGAAACCAAATAATCGACTACAGCTTGAGCACGGCGTTGAGAAAGTGCTTTATTGGCAGCAGCATTACCTGTTGAGTCTGTATGACCACCAACATTTAATTTCACGCTAGTCACTTTATTTAACAGCGTTGCAGCTTGATCAAGAATGGCTTTGTTATCTGCTGGAATTTCACTTGAACCACTCGCAAAATTAATAATTTGCAAGTTAAGCGCTTTAACTAAGGCATTTACATCTACATTGTTCGGATCAATTGAGCCCAAAGCAGATTGCGAAGCACTTAAGCTATTGCTTACCGATTGCTCAGCTGTTTGTGGTGCAGCTGAAACAACTTCAGTGTGAGGAACAAGTGCTTTTACTTTTGCAGTTAAAGCTTCTAAAGCTGCTGCATCACCTGCTTTCAACGTAATTTTGTCACCTACCCATTCTAAAGACGCATTTGGCACACCTTTTAATGCACCAAGTACACCTGCTAATGCATCCTTATCGGTAAATGCAGCAGCATAGGTTTGGCTAGTATCGACGTTACAGTCTTTAGATGCTGAAAGAACTTTTTTAACTTGAGTTTGTAAGGTCGCCAAGAAGCCCTGATCGCCAATACCAGCCTGACATTGACTCACAGCACCTTTATCATCTGTACTTAAAGTTAAAGTAGCAGGCGCAGCGGCCGCTACCCCACTTGCTGGAGTAGTCTCAGGTACAGGTGCAGCCTCTTTATGCTGGCAAGAGCGCCATAACCAGGCAATTAACAACCCAAGAATAATCAGTGCAATGATAGGTAAAATACCACGAGATTTACCCGTTGTTTCTGATGCTGACGCAAGCGGAGGTGCTGTTGATGTAGGTATTGACGATAAACCTGCGCCAATACCCAATGGTGCTAACAGACCAACTGCCCAGCCCGGTAAATATGAACGGATCGTTTCCGAATGCTGACGTAAATAGTTCACAATACTTTGTTGATCACTGCCAGCAACTTCAGAAATTGTGTTAAGACTAGGTTTAATCGCGCTATTAAGTGTACTTTCAATCTCTGCTGAGGGTGCGGTACCACTTAAATGCGTCAGTACTGTATTTTTGATTTGATCATTATGTGAAAAAAGATCAGATAAGGATGGAGCCAAACTGTTTTTCAATTGTCCAATAAGATCAGGTTTTGCAGCCAATAGTGAAAGTAAGATTGGATAAAATTTAGATAAAGCGTTTGTTTTGTCGCCGAGGAATCCATCCTGGTTGTTTAATATTGTTGATGATACTTTTTCTTTAAGCAGTTCTATAGGGTTTATCGACATTGATTATTCTCCCGAATCTTATAAGTCGTAACCAGCAACTTTTGATTATTCAAATACTTCTCTTTGCTGATAGTTTTTTATTCTAATGTGCGCGAAATCTTTTGTTGTTTTTTAAATAATTTATATACAATTTTCCATCGAGTATTTACAAAACAGGTAGACCATTATGATCTACCTGTTTATAGATTGAATTAGTTTTTAATTCCTTCAAATTAGACAGCAAAAGTCTGAAGCACTTTACCTGTAAGGTTTTGACCCAGTAATGGAGTATTCTTACCTTGTGATAAAATCGTTTCTTTGCTTAACGTCCAGCTTAACTCAGGATCGACTAACACCCAGCCTGCTTCAGCTTGCCAGCGTGTAGTCATATTCGCTGCCTGTGCAGGTGCGCTTGTTACTTTAGTAACCCACTCAAGTGGGTCGAACAAACCTTCATTAATAAGCTGAATACCTAAAGCCACATAAGTATCAAATGCACTAATACCCGGTTGAGTTTCAGCAAATGGCGCCATTTTCGCTGAACTGCTTAAAGGTTCATGATGCGTACAAATTGCATCAATGACACCTTGTTTTAAACCTTGGCGTAAAAGTTCTTTATCTTGCTCAGAACGCAGCGGTGGACGAACATGTGCAAGTGAGTTAAAGCCATCAGTTAAGTGCTCTGTCAAATGCAACTGATGCATTGCCACATCGGCAGTGACAGGTAAACCTTTTGCTTTTGCTGCTCGAATGAGTTCAACCGACGCACCACAAGACAACAAGCCAAAGTGGGCTTTAACACCTGTTGCTTCAATCATAAGCAGGTATTTTGCAATCGCTACAGTTTCAGCAATCGCAGGAATCATTGGCAAACCCTGACGCGAAGCGATAAAACCTTCGTGAGCACAGCCATCTTTAGCAAGTTGAGGTTCTTCAGCATAGAACACCACTGTTAAACCAAGGCCAGCTGCATACTCAAGCGTGCGAACGACGACATCATCATTTTCAAAAGCAGCATTCGCATTTGAAACAGCAGTACACCCACCCTTTTTAAGACCTGCCATATTGGCTGGTTGCTTACCATTTAAGCCTTGAGTCTGAGCACCAATAATATGCATGTGGATACCACCATCAAGCCAAGCTTTCTCAACCAAGCCATGAATGAGGGCACCATTGTCTTGAACAATTGGCTTTGAATCTGGTGGCGTGATCACGTGTAAAATACCATTGCCACGTGCTGCCTTACCTTCAGATTTAAGCGTACCGTGCTGTTGTTGGCCCGGTTCACGTAAACGTGCACACAAGTCCACCATGGTTGGCATTAACCATTTGCCCTGACCATCAATGGTTTGTGCAACTTGGTCAACTCGAGCGACTAACTTACCGTTTTGAATATATACAGTTTGTACGCTGTCTGTTTTTTGGATTGGGTCTAACACACGTACATTTTCAATTTTTACAATACTCATGTGATCCATTCCTTACAACGCAATCGCTTCAATTAAACCTTGTTCTTGAAGTTGCCCTTGCATAGACAACGCCAATACTGCCATACGAACTGCAATACCGTTAGTAACCTGTTTTAAAATTACGGACTGATCACCATCGGCAATACTCGAATCGATTTCTACACCACGGTTCATTGGACCTGGATGCATCACAATACAGTCTGGTTTAGCTAAGCTAAGGCGCTCTTTGTTTAAACCATACATTCTGTAAAATTCAGATTGCGAAGATAATGCTGGTGAATCAATACGCTCATTTTGAATACGTAAAGCAATAATCACATCACAACCAGTAACACCTTCGTCCATATTATTAAACAAACGGACATGCTCGCCATACTCTGAAAAACCAACAGGTAATAATGTATTCGGTGCAATCACACGAATATCTTTACATCCAAGAGTTTGAAGTGCAGCTACATCTGAACGCGCTACGCGAGAGTGTTTAATGTCACCAATAATGGCAACACTCAAATCTTCAAATGGTTTTTTCGTCTCACGGCGAATAGTGAGCATATCCAGCATCGCTTGCGTTGGATGAGCATGACGTCCATCTCCAGCATTAATAATTGCGACTTTTGGACATACATCTTTAGCAATAAAATGTGCAGCCCCCGAAGATGAATGGCGAACTACAAAAATATCGGCAGCCATTGCTTCAAGGTTCCAAAGCGTATCTCGTAACGTTTCACCTTTTGAAGTACTTGAACGTGCAATATCAATATTCAGTACGTTAGCAGACAGACGTTTTGCTGCCGCTTCAAAAGTAGTACGGGTACGAGTGGAATTTTCAAAGAAGAGATTCATAACCGTCCGTCCTTCTAAAAGCGGGCGGTTAATTAAATTATTATTATCGTCTAAAAAGCTTTGCGCGGTATCTAAAATCTTAGTAAGGTTTTCTTTTGAAAGGCCCTCAATCGTTAAAAAATGTTTTAAATTTCCGTCTTGATTGAGCTGAACCTGGCTCGGTTGATGCAACGCTGCAATATGCATAATGGATTCCTATGGGTCGAATCGCGAAAACGTGCATAGTGTAGCTGAATTCCGCTCTTTTCGCAGAAGAACTTTACATAATAAGGCCCTAAATTGACCAGAAATTTAGAGCCATACCCAGTTTATCTTAATGCACCTATATAATGATGTGGAACTTGTGCTCGATAAATCTCTTCCGCCGTGATTTCCGATTCTTCGTTAGGTTCAACTTTAGCCAGCATTTCTTTTTGAGAAACTTCTGGTAGAGTGTCAGTCAAAGACCTTAATCGCTCGACACATCGTTTTAATTCGTCATCATCTATTTCTAGTGCTAGCGCAATTACATATTTTGCATAATCTTTATTTTGAACCACGTACATCGCATCAATTACTCTCCCCGTCACCCTACGCATGCGTACATATATTTGTGTAGCTACCGAGAAAGCATCTGCATTGGCAATAAAACCATTCCCCATCATGTCTTTCATTTATCATTACCCCATCAATTTAAAATAATAAAATGCTTAAAAACTGGCTATGTTTGTTAATTAAATAACCATTGATAGGATTGGGTTAGCAAAATACATACCACTTTTACTGTATTAATCTTTAAAAATCAGTTTATTGGTTAGATTGTGCTAGGTTGCAATAATTTAAAAACCTTTACACATCAAAATAAGTTAAACTTTGCATCGTTAATATTTATATGTTTTGGTCAATCGAGTTTATGAATACCTCTTTACGTTTAAACCACTATTGGATTACTTGTGCTGATGGTTTAGAAACCCTCTTACAAGAAGAAATAGAACAGCTTGGCACCAAAGTGACAGAACGTAAAGCCGGACGTTTAATCATTGAAGGGACGCTTGAACATGCTTATCGCATTTGCATGTGGTCACGTCTTGCTTCTCGTGTTTTACTTCCTATTCATACGTATGAACTTGAATATACACACGATGCACGTGATGTAGCAGAAGAGCTTTACGAAGGTGCAATGAGCTTTGACTGGTCACTTATTTTTGCACCACAAAGTACCTTCGCTATTCGCTTACATGCAGAGCGTGAAATTAAAGTTAATACTCAATTTGCGACACTTAGAACAAAAGATGGTGTAGTCGATTCCTTTATGGAAGCGGTAGGTCGTCGCCCAAGCATTGATACTAAACAACCAGAAATTACCTTATATGTTTTAGCAGGTAAAACTGAACATACCTACTGCCTAGATTTATCTGGTGACTCATTACATAAACGTGGCTACCGTCGTTATATGACGGATGCACCGATTAAAGAAAACTTAGCTGCGGCAATTTTACAAAAAGCTAAGCTTAAAGAACGTCATCCAGAGCTTGTACTCGACCCAATGTGTGGTTCAGGTACATTTATTATTGAAGCATTAATGATTTTGACTGACCGTGCGCCAGGACTTGTTCGTCGTTTTGGTTTTAATGGTTGGCATGGTCATGACCGCGACCTTTGGTTATCTTTAAAAGCTGAAGCTGCAGAACGCCATGAAAAGGCTCTTGAATTACCTTTACCGAAGTTTTATGCCTACGATGCGGACTGGGAAGCGATCAAAGCAACTCGTGAAAATATTATTGCAGCAGGCTTTGAAAAAGTATTAGGTCAAATTCAAATTGAAGAACGTACTTTAGCTGACTGGCCTGATTTTTCTGCTGAACATAAAACAGCATTTATTGTGACCAACCCGCCCTATGGTGAACGTTTAGGTGATAAAGCATCAAACCGCTCTCTGTACCTCGGTTTATCTGCGCTTTTACAAAAACATTTCCCAAATCAATATGCAGCCATTATTGCAGCTCAAATTGAACAAGCCGATGTTTTAGCTTTTGAAGCACCTGAAACCTTACGTTTAATGAATGGTAAGTTGCCGATTTACATTCGCTTTGGGGCAATCAAACCAGAAAAAGTAACTCAACCATTTTTAGCAAACTGGCAAGCTCAACCAGTTGAAATAGAAGAAGCTCAAGATTTTGCTAACCGTTTGCAAAAAAATATGACTGCCTTGAAAAAATGGGCAACCAAAGAAAATATTTATTGCTTACGTTTATATGATGCCGACTTACCTGACTTTAATGTCGCTGTAGATTTATATGGTGATCGTTTACATGTTCAGGAATATGCGCCACCAAAAACAATCGATCCTGAAAAAGCAAAAAAACGTTTTAATTTAGCGCTTGCTGTAATTCGTGCTGTTACCGGTTTAAACCGCGATGCTATCTTTATTAAGACACGTGCTCGTCAAACTGGTACCAATCAATATACGAAACAAAGTACAGCTTCAAAACGTTTCATCGTTCAAGAAGGTAAAGCTAAAATTTTAGTAAACCTAACGGACTACCTTGATACAGGTTTATTCCTTGACCACCGCCAAATGCGTTTACGTATTGCTCAAGAGGCTCGTGGCAAACACTTCTTAAACTTATATAGTTATACATCTACAGCTAGCTTACATGCTGCTTTAGGTGGCGCTGCCAGTACCACAAGTGTCGACTTATCGAACACATATTTGAGCTGGTCAAAAGAAAACTTTGTTTTAAATGGTTTAACTGTCGATCATGCAGATGAACAACACATGTTCTTTGCAAGTGACTGTTTTGAGTGGCTAAAAGAAGGTCATGAACAATACGATCTTATTTTTATTGACCCACCAACATTCTCTAACTCTAAAAAGTTCTACGGTACCTTTGATGTTCAACGCGACCACGTTTCTCTTATTAAGCGTGCAATGAACCGTTTAACAAGTGAAGGTACCCTTTACTTCTCAAATAACTACCGTGGCTTTGAGATGGATGAAGAGATTGAAGCACTTTATGACGTTCAAGAAATTACCTCTGAAACGATTGGACTTGATTTTAAACGCAATCAAAAAATCCACCGTGCATGGAAAATTCAGCATTTAGGTCTGAACTAATATCATTTCAAAAAAGTTATCATTACTTCACGGTAATGATAACTTCACCACGTACATTTTTTGGCTCAAAGTCATAACGCGTAAAACGGTCCGCTCGGTCCGGTAATGCAATCATTTCCAATTTTTGCTTTTCTTTAATATCGATAACCTGATTTTGTTTTTGTTCTTGGTAAGGCGATAACACACTCGATCTTAATGAGTTCCAACGAACTTCTTGTAAATAGTTATCCCCTAGTTCTTTGCGAGCTTGATGCTGCTCTATTTGAGGTTTTTTTGCATCATCTTGAGCTTTAGCAATAATGACAGGTAAAGATGCGGTTACCGCTCCTGTCTGAGTTGAAAGTGCACTTTCAGTCATTGGTTGAGCTGCCCATGTGTTTGATAATAATACAAACATGCCGCTCAAAATTCCCAGCATATAGCCTTGTTTATTATTCATTTCCTACTTCCTAAAATTGTTATTGTTTGTTATATCGAATCAAACTAGCAACTTTTTAACCTCGTCGCAATGATATAAAGAAACTTCCCGACAATTAACACTGATTATTTTATGATCAAAAAATATCATAGGTATTTTGTGAATATTCCAGTTGTTTCATTAATTTTAATCTCAGGCTTGAACAGCTTTCTTAAATCACTTAATCTGAATTGGTAACTTATTTGTAATTGATTTTATTTATAAATAAACACCATATGAGGTGAAATAATGCTTCAGCAATGCTGCCAGTTATTAGAAAATCTTCAACTTAAAATTGCATTCATTGAAAGTGCCAGCTCTGGCTACTTAACCAGTCAGTTTTCTATTTATAAAAATAGCGGGGCCGATATTTTACTGGGCGGGTTAGTGAGTTATGACCCTAGTATTAAAATCAGTATTTTAAAAGTCGATCCAAAGTTAATAGATCTGCACACAGCAGAATCCCCTCAAGTTACCGAGGAAATGTGTAAGTTGGGTCAAACCCTATTTCAACAAGCTGATATTATTGTAAGTTGCACGGGTTTATTAAAACATGGCGGAAGTGAAACCGTAGAAAAACCTGTAGGCACTTTTTTTATCTGTATTTCTTATCAAGGCCGCATTTACCATTATCATTATTTTTTATCAGGTCATGCTAAACAAAAGCTAAAAACTTTGACTCAAAAAGTAGCAGACTCAATTATCGCACTCCTCTCTTCAAATCAGCATAAAAGTTAAATATAAAAAAAAGAGAATATGTTTCCATATTCTCTTTTCGGTTTTAGCAGAAAAAGCTTAGCTGAGTTTCATTTTATCGAAGACTAAATGCCCATTTTCGCCTTTAACTAAAATGGTATCACCTGCGACAAAATCACCCGACAAGATTTTTTGAGCCAATGTGTTTTCAATCTGTTGTTGGATCGCACGTTTTAAAGGACGCGCACCATATACAGGATCGAAACCAGCATCAATCAATAAGTCAAATGCACTGTCATCTACAGTTAAACTCATATCACGGTCAACAAGTCGTGAACGTAAGCGGTCTAACTGAATATCCGCAATACCACGAATTTGTGCTTTTTTGAGTGAATGGAAAATGACAAGCTCATCAATCCGGTTAATAAATTCCGGACGGAAATGCTGACTTACCGCACTCATCACCACTGTACGCACTTCATCGTCAGTTGCACCTTCACCTAGCTCCCGGACATCTTGTGAACCCAAGTTTGAAGTCATCACAATAACCGTATTTTTAAAGTCCACTACTCGGCCTTGTGAGTCTGTTAAGCGTCCATCATCCAACACTTGTAGCAAGATATTGAAGACATCTGGATGAGCTTTTTCAACCTCATCAAAGAGCACCACACTATACGGCTTACGGCGAACAGCTTCAGTTAAAACACCGCCTTCTTCATAACCCACATAACCCGGAGGCGCACCAACTAAACGGCTGACAGAATGTTTCTCCATAAATTCACTCATATCGATACGAATCATGGCATCATCACTGTCAAACAAGAAGTTCGCCAAAGCTTTGGTCAACTCAGTTTTACCTACACCAGTTGGTCCTAAGAATAAGAATGATCCGCTAGGACGATTCGGGTCAGATAAACCAGCACGCGAACGACGCACTGCATTCGACACTGCAACAACTGCTTCATCTTGCCCTACAACACGGTCATGTAAAAACTCTTCCATATTAAGGAGTTTTTCACGCTCGCCTTGCATCATTTTAGCAACTGGAATACCTGTTGCAGCACTCACAACCTCAGCAATTTCGTTTTCAGTCACTTTAGTACGAATAAGTTTTGGCTCTTCGTTTTCTTCTGCAACTTCGTCTTGCTCCAGTTGTTTTTGAAGCTCTGGAATTACGCCATACTGTAAACGTGCAGCTTCTGCCAAATCACCCTCACGTTGCGCTTTTTCAAAAGCAATACGCGCTTTATCTAGTTCAACTTGAGCTTGTTTAGTGCCTTCTACCAGAGTTTTCTCAGCTTTCCAGATTTCTTCCAGATCGTTGTACTCTTTTTCAACCTCAGCAATCTGTTTTTCAAGATGAGAAACTTCGGCTTTACTGCCTGCATCTTCATCTTTTTTTACCGCTTCCAATTGCATTTTTAACTGGATTAAACGGCGGTCAAGCTTATCGAGTGCTTCAGGTTTAGAGTCAATCTCCATTTTAATACGAGAAGCTGCCTCATCAATCAAGTCAATTGCCTTATCTGGTAACTGACGATCTGTAATATAACGATGAGACATTTTCGCCGCAGCAATAATCGCTGAGTCTAAAATTTGCACACCATGGTGAGTAGCATATTTTTCTTTTAGACCACGTAAAATCGCAATGGTATCTTCGACACTTGGCTCATCAACCAACACTTTTTGGAAACGTCGCTCTAAGGCTGCATCTTTTTCAATGTATTGTCGGTATTCATCTAAGGTTGTTGCACCCACACAGCGCAATTCACCACGTGCGAGTGCAGGTTTTAACATGTTCCCCGCATCCATCGCGCCATCGCCTTTACCAGCGCCTACAAGCGTATGTAGCTCGTCAATAAACAGGATGATTTCGCCTTCGTGTTTCGCCAAATCTTTTAAAACAGCTTTTAAACGTTCTTCAAACTCACCACGATACTTCGCACCAGCAAGTAATGAACCTAAGTCTAACGATAAAACACGTTTATTTTTTAAGCCTTCTGGCACTTCACCATTTACAATACGTTGTGCTAAGCCTTCAACAATAGCTGTTTTACCAACACCTGGCTCACCGATGAGTACAGGGTTGTTTTTTGTACGACGTGACAAAACCTGAATGGTACGGCGAATCTCATCATCACGCCCAATGACCGGATCAAGTTTCCCAACTAAAGCACGCTCAGTTAAATCAATCGTATATTTATTCAGTGAGTCACGTTGGTCTTCGTGATTATTACTCATGACTTTGTCATTACCTCGAATATGTTCAATTACTTTGCGTAAGCTGTCGGGAGTTACACCTACGGCACTTAAAATATTTTTTGTTTCGCCCGTTTCTGCTAAACCCAATAAAACCCAGTCGGTTGACAAAAATTCATCGCCAGCTTTTTGCGCATAGCGATCGGCCAAGTTGAGTGCTTTAACTGCTTCAGGGTTTAAGTTGACATCACCCGTTGGGTTCGCAATGGTCGGAGCATCTTTTAAAGCCTGCTCAAGCTTTTGTTTAAGTTCAGGTAACCGTGCACCTGCTTGTTGCAACAAGCTAATATTGGACGGCTCTTCTAGTAAAGTACTCAAAATATGAATACCTGCTATAGCGGTATGGTCTTTACCCATCGCTAAAGATTGAGCGTCTGAGAGGGCTTGCTGCAAGCGGTTCGTAAATTTTTCAAATCGCATTCTTGTTATTCCTCACAACAAATTTGTACTTGTCTAATAGATGGGAACACTTTTTCGGATTTCAAATAAATTTTTATATATTTTTCATAAAGTTATAAAAAATACTATGAGTAAAACTCGATTATAATATGGGTTTGTTTTGTATATATTTCAAGTACACTTCGGCTACATTTTATTAAATAGCTTAAATATTTATATTTAATTTTGTCTGTTCCATCCTCTTCACAAAGTCTTCATTGAGAATTGCCTGATTAAGCTTTAATTTATCGCTTTAATTCCCTACTGATTTTGAAATTAAAAATGCGTTTAAAACATATTATATTAACAAGTTGTCTTTTGAGCTCGACTCTAGCAATGGCAGAGCTTCCACAAGACTCAAGAAGACCCGGTGGAATCGCAGTCATTCCCTTAAGCTCAGATATTACTCAAGTTACTTTTCAACATAAACCCGTTCTTATCAGCCAAGAAGGCCATCAACGTTATGCTGTAGTAGGTATTCCATTAGCAACTCCTCTAGGTAGTGTTCAGCTCGATACCAATAAAGCACCTATTCAGATAGAAGTTAAATCATATCCTTATGCCGAGCAGCGGATTAAAGTCACGAATCAGGACTATGTGAACCCTAATCAAAGTCAATTAGACCGTTATGCTCAAGAAGCTAAAGAGCAAAATGATATTTATAGCTCTTTCACTCAAAGCTCATGGCAAAGCTTACCCAAATTTATACGTCCAACTTCAGGAAAATTTACCAATTCTTTTGGAAGAAAACGCTTTTTTAATGGTGAAGAACGTGCTCCCCACTCAGGACTCGACATTCCAGCACCCGTAGGCCAAAAAGTAGTTGCACCTGCGGATGGTATAGTTGTTCAAACAGGACACTATTTCTTTAATGGTAAAACTGTCTTAATTGATCATGGCCAAGGCTTAATCAGTATGTTTTGCCATTTAAGCCAAATAAAAGTAGAAAAGGGACAACGTATCCATCAAGGTGAGGTACTCGGCTTAGTGGGCAAAACTGGACGTGTGACAGGCCCTCATTTACATTGGGGCATGAGTCTTAACAATGCTCGAGTAGACCCACAGCTTTTTCTAAACCGAACTCAGTAATTTAAAGCTTTACGAAAATACTTTGGCGCCTCGACATAGCCTTCTTTGAGGTAAAATTGATGTGCCAAAGGTCTTTGGATTCCTGAATGAAGTTCCATTCGATCACAACCACGTCGCTTTGCTAATCGCTCTGCTTCTTGTACAAGTAAATGCCCCACTCCTTTACTACGCATATTCTCATCAACACATAAATAGCATATTTTGGCAAAGTCCCCTCTTAAAGCAATTTGCGGAATAAAATAAAGCGATAAAAAGCCATACACATTTAGGTCATCGGCTGCTACCAATGTAATGGCGTTATGGTCTGTACTTAATCTTTGAAATTGCTCCTGAACCAATGTTAAAGGCTGGGAATATCCCATTTGTTCCAATAAATAACATATAGTCTCGGTATCTTCCCATTGAGCTAAACGGATATTCACTCAACATTCTCCTTTTACTTTTTAATTCTTCTGCACATAAAAAAAGCCAACATGGTTGTTAGCTTTTCTTTTTCAGGCATTCACATAAAATTATGCAGCTTCAATAATCTCAAAATCGTGGGTAATTTCTACGCCGCCATCAGATAGCATTTTACTCGCTGAACAATATTTTTCAGCCGATAGCTCAACTGCTTTTGCAACCTGTTTTTCTTTCACCGCTTTGCCTGTTACCACAAAGTGTAAATGGATCTTGGTGAAAACTGCAGGAATTGCATCTGCTCGCTCAGCTTTAAGCTGACATACGACATTCGTCACATCTTGGCGAGATTTCTTTAAAATAGTCACAATATCAAACGAAGCACACCCACCAAGTCCCATTAATATTAATTCCATGGGACGTGGTCCACGGTTTTCACCACCATACTCAGGTGAGCCATCCATCACTACACTGTGACCGCTCTCTGATTTCGCTTCAAAAGCAACATTCTCTAGCCAATGTACACTTGTTTGCATTGCAACTACCCAAAAAAAATTATAAATTTAAGCAGGGTCTGTTGACATTTCATCTATGGATTGCGTAATAGCTAAAAATTAATCCAAATAAAAACGCAAAACACAGACAAGGGCAATCCTTTGTCCAGTTTTGTAATAAAGTTTGTTAAATTTCAGCCAAAATCTGAGGTGCGATTCAAGCATCTGAGGTGCAGCGCAAGACCAGATTTTTTGTGCGTTTCGTTGTTAAGCTCTATTTATTTAGAATGACTAAATTCCATAGTTCTTGCTTCGTAACGTCTAGAAAAATCGTCTTATGTCGCAACCATCTGTGAAATGTCAACAGGCCCTTGTTTTGTACACTAACATAAAATGAGTTGATAAGGAATTTCATCTCTTCTGTGTAATAGCTCATCTCGAGCTTGTGTGAATTGTTTACCCTATTCGGAACATATCAAGCATGACTTCAAATTTTTCACAACTCAGCACAGATGCTTTATCTCCGGGGCAACTACCTGAATCCGTTAAAGCATTGTTAAAACGTGCTCACATCAACAGATATCCAAAACGAACCACAATTGTTGATGCCGGAACAGAGTCAAAATCTTTATATTTAATTTTAAAAGGCTCAGTTTCAATTATTTTACGTGAAGACGATGAACGTGAAATTGTTGTGGCATATTTGAATCCTGGTGACTTCTTTGGGGAAATGGGGCTTTTCGAACCGAATCCTCAACGTACAGCTGAAGTTCGTACTCGTGATGTCTGCGAAATTGCTGAAATTTCTTATGACAATTTTCACGAACTTAGCAAACAATATCCAGATCTCAGCTATGCCGTTTTCGCGCAACTTGTCCGTCGCTTAAAAAATACAACTCGAAAAATGACTGACCTTGCATTCATTGATGTGTCTGGTCGTATTGCACGTTGCCTAATCGACTTATCATCACAGCCAGAGGCAATGATCTTGCCAAATGGTCGTCAAATCCGTATTACTCGTCAAGAAATTGGCCGTATTGTTGGATGTTCACGTGAGATGGTTGGCCGTGTACTCAAAACCTTAGAAGATCAAGGCATGATCCAGACAGATGGTAAAGCTATTCTGATTTTTGATGCTTCATTAGAAGAAACGCCTGTCGCCGATGAAGACTATGATGATGAAGAATAATTACTCGTAATTATTAAATAAAAAGCAAACTTCGGTTTGCTTTTTTTATATGCAACAATGAGTTAATACACAAAACTTACAAACTATTCGGTTTTTATGATTTAAGTTGAATACATATTCTCCGTTAGGCTAACTCAAAATTTCCAAGGATTCAGCTGTATGCAATTTAACCCACTTAGTCGCACAGGCCTTAAACTTCCAGAAATTTGTTTAGGCACCATGACTTTTGGTGAGCAAAACTCCCAACAAGAAGCTTTTGAACAACTTAATTATGCCTTGGCACATGGTTTATATTTTTGGGATACGGCAGAGATGTATTCTGTTCCACCCAAACCTGAAACTTACGGCGCAACTGAAACCATTATTGGCAATTGGTTTGCCCAGCATGGGCAACGAGACAAAGTTTTTCTTGCATCTAAAATTGCAGGACCAGGCTTTGGTGGTACACACATCCGAGAAGGCCATACCCGCTTTAATAGCGACCATATTGCCAAAGCCCTAGATGGTTCACTTAAACGCCTCCAAACGGACTATATCGATCTTTATCAACTACATTGGCCTGAACGTCATACCAACTTTTTTGGTACGCTCGCCTATGGCAATCAACAAGCACAAAACGATTACGACACGACACCTCTAGAAGAAACATTACTCGCTCTACAAGACGAAATTAATCGCGGACGTATTCGCTATATTGGTTTATCAAATGAAACCCCTTGGGGCACTATGAAATTTTTACATTTGGCCGAAAAGCTAGGGGTTAGTAAATTTGTAAGTGTGCAAAACCCATATAGCCTGCTCAATCGTACTTATGAAATAGGCATGTCAGAAATTGCTAAATACGAAGATGTAGGTTTACTTGCCTATTCGCCTCTGGCATTTGGTTATCTTTCTGGCAAGTTTAGAAATGGCGCTCGTCCTGCTAATGCTCGCGTTACCCTATTTCCACGCTTTAGCCGCTACAGTAACCCTCAAAGCGAGTGGGCAACTGAACAATATGCACAGCTTGCTGAAAAACATGGGCTAAGCTTAACTCAAATGGCATTAGCTTTTATTAAACAACAGTTCTTTGTCACCAGTACAATTATTGGTGCAACTAACTTAGATCAACTCAAGGAAAATATTCAGGCTTTTGAAATCGAGCTTTCTCCAGAGATTTTACAAGGTATTGAAGCTATTCATATACAACAGCCTAACCCCGCTCCTTAAAATAAAAAACGGATGCCTAAGCATCCGTTTTTTACATTCGTTCTATAAGTTTTAAAACTTACCGACGGTTATTATAAATAGCTAATGCTGCTGGTAAGTTTTTACGCATATCGTTAATACGCTGTGAGTTAGATGGGTGAGTCGACAAGAAAGATGAACCGCCAGCGCCATCAAACTTGTTCATTTTCTCCCATAGCGTAATCGCAGCATTTGGGTTATAGCCAGCACGCGCCATTAACATTAAACCACCTTGGTCAGCACGGCTCTCTAAGCTACGCGAATAAGGTAGACCTACCCCTACTTGCGAACCCAATTGTGCAGCAGCCGCTCCGAGTTGATTGACGTTACCGCCACCAAGCTGACTTAAGCCAATATTTAATGCTAAATCAGTTAAAGCTTGAGCACCAATTTTACTTTTAGCATGTTCTTCCAAGGCATGCGTCATCTCATGCCCCATAACAGCTGCAATTTCAGCATCGGTCAGGTTCAATTTATTGACGATACCTGTGTAGAACACGACCTTGCCACCTGGTGCAACGTAAGCGTTAACCGTATCTGATTTCAGTACAGCTAACTGCCAGCTAAATGGCTGCCCTGTCTGGTTCACTTGGTCTGCATAAGGTCTTAAACGGTTAAAAACAGCATTAATACGGCTATAGGTACTTGAACTTGTATCTAAAGTCCCTTTACCGCGCGCTTCCTGCACCATTTTAGTAAAACCTTGTGCAGATTGAGCATTCAATGTTGCTGTATCTGCACCTGCCATGTCCGCCATCGTTGCGCAACCAGAAATTGTTACGACGCCCGCAGCGCACAAGCTTAAAAAGAGTTTTTTATTCATCAACATGAATCACCTAAATCGTTAAAAAGCTGTTTATTCTTTTGCACTTATTATAAGAAATACCAAACAAGCTTTGAATGTCTCATTTCTCTATGATCATAGTATTTATGTAACGATCAAGTAGATAAAGTCATCAAATATATCCAGAACAGCAAACATATTATATTTAAGCCAAGATAGATATAACTTAAAGGCTTAACTTTCTCTTCAATATTAAGACTTTCCCTTTTCCAGAGTAAATAACTGTTCTGTATAAGAACAACTGGAATTAAGACACACGCAATCAAAACCGAAAGACTCATGAATGCTGTCATAAAGAAGTCAGGATTATAATTTTGGCCATAGATGACCAACATAGCCAACGTTGGTGAACCACCTATAGCAAATAAAAAAGAATAAAAAATGGTTTTGGAAATAGTGGGTTGTAGCTTCATCCTGAGCTCATTATTCCTGATCTATATATAACGTTTTAATCCGAATCGAATAAAACCAAAACTGCACTTTAGTCGGATATAAAAAAGCCCCCTTTTTAAGGAGGCTTTTATCATCTTTGCTAATTAAGCAGAGAACGGATGACGTAAAACAATTGTTTCTGCACGGTCTGGACCTGTAGAAACGATATCAATCGGACATTCGATTAATTGTTCAATACGTTTCACATAAGCTAAAGCATTTGCAGGTAATTGATCAATGCTAGTTAAACCAACAGTTGACTCGCTCCAACCCGGCATAGTTTCATAAATTGGTTTCAAACATTCGAAAGAAACCGCATCAGATGAACCTACACAACCTGAATCGGTATTTTCATAACCCACGCAGATTTTTACTTCTTCTAAACCATCTAAAACGTCAAGTTTAGTCAAGCAAATACCTGAAAGAGAGTTAACGTCTACAGAGCGGCGTAAAATTTCAGCATCGAACCAACCACAACGACGTTGACGGCCAGTAGAAGCACCAAACTCGTGACCAACCGTACCTAGGTGCTTACCAATCGCATCACCTGTATCAGTTGCTGCATCGTAAACTAGTTCTGTTGGGAAAGGACCCGCACCTACACGTGTTGTATAAGCTTTGGTAATACCTAATACATAATCAAGATGTAAAGGACCCATACCTGAACCAGAACTTACGCCACCAGCTGTTGTATTTGAGCTAGTCACATACGGATAAGTACCGTGGTCGATGTCTAGAAGTGAACCTTGAGCACCTTCAAACATCACAGCCTTACCGTCTTTGCGATAGTCATGCAACACTTTAGTCACATCAACCACTAATGGAGCAAGCACTTCACGCCATTGGTTGCAAAGAGCCAATACATCTTCAAGTTTAACTGCTTCTACACCGTAGAACTGAGTTAATTGGAAGTTATGTAACTCAAGCATTTCAGTCAGTTTTTCTTCTAACGCTGCACCACCACGAACAAGGTCAGCAACACGCACTGCACGGCGAGCTACTTTATCTTCGTAAGCAGGACCAATACCACGACCTGTAGTACCGATTTTAGCATTACCACGTTTCTTCTCACGTGCCTGATCAAGTGCAATGTGGTTAGGCAAAATAAGTGGACAGTTTGGAGAAATACGAAGACGTTCCTTAACTGGAACACCCTCAGCTTCCAAAATTCCCATTTCTTCAATTAATGCTGCTGGTGAAAGCACCACGCCATTGCCAATTAAGCACAATACGTTTTCACGTAAAATACCTGATGGAATGAGGTGTAATACAGTTTTTTTACCACCTACGACAAGAGTATGACCTGCGTTATGTCCGCCTTGATAACGTACTACCGCAGCCGCCTGATCTGTGAGCAGGTCGACGATTTTACCTTTACCTTCGTCGCCCCATTGGGTACCAAGTACCACAACATTTTTGCCCATAATAGCCTCATTACATCATGCTGTTAAAATTGGAAACCACCAGTAAAATTACCGTTGGCGATTAAATCTTTTCAATATTCCATTGTCCGTTTTGCAACACCAGTTGGTGTGTCGCATAGGGAATAGAAGTTAAATCATCATTACCTAATAATTGAACCACACGTAAGCCTTGCGAACGCGCATTTTCAATTGCTTTAAGCAAATCTAAATCAGTACCTTTAGGTGCAACTACAGTTTCAATTTCAGCAAACTGATTTGCTCCTAAAGCATATAAATCACAACTAAAACCAGTAGCAGGACGCGCACGACCAAAATGTTCGCCAATACCATCATAACGACCACCTTGTGCTAAAGGGGCAGCACGGTTCGGCGCATAGACTGCATACATCAAACCAGTGTGATAGTGGTAACTGCGAAGTTCGACAACGTCAATTCCAACATTGAGAGTTGGCCAACGGTTTTTAATTTGGTCAAGTGTAGTTTTAAGTGCATCTAATGCTGCTTTAAATTCAGCATCTTGTAATATGTTCACACTTAGGTTTGCCTGTAGTGCAGCGAGATCACTTGAATAGCGGCCAAGCGCATAAAAATCAGAACCCATATTTAGGTTTTGAGTAAATTCAGCTAACTCAGGTAATGCCTTTCTTTGGTAAAGATCTGATAACTCATGCTCTTCATTTTTAGAAAGTCCAGCATATTTAACCAAACTGCGAAATAAGCCTACATGCCCTAAGTCTAAATGTGCACCTTGCAACGTATAGGCATTTTCAATTAGCCCAAGCATTACATCGACCATTTCAACATCAGCTTCGATACTATCGTGGCCATATAGCTCTGCACCCAATTGTAAAGGTGCGCGAGTCGCATTGAAATTTTGTGGTTTTGTATGTAATACAGTTCCTGCGTAACAGTAACGTGCTACACCTTCAACTGGTCTTACATGTGCATCAATACGGGCAACTTGCGGTGTCATATCAGCACGGATGCCGAGTAAACGGCCTGAAAGCTGGTCAATGACTTTAAAAGTTACTAAATCCAGGTCTTGATTTGATTCTGATAATGAAGACAAAGATTCGATGTATTCGATAAATGGTGTATATACCAGTTGATAACCTCGTACTGCGAGGAAATCGATAGCTTCACGGCGAAGTTTTTCAATGACTTGCGCCTGTTCCGGCAATACATCTGCTACCCCGTCAGGCAGCAACCATGTCTCTGAAATGGTCATATTTCAAGCCTAAAATCTGATCAACGTGGAACGACCCCACATAAAAAAATCGGGAACACACCCGATTTCTCTTAGTGTAGCATGATACTTTGTGCCATGCACCTTACAATTTGCATAAATCTTACTTAATAAACTCTAAAGTCAAAAAGAAGCCTGTATAAATTAATAAGAATATTCAATACCTTACTCTACTTCATTTACTATTATAGACAAAAGTTCTTCGACCAAAGAAAGGGGCAATATCTGAGCTATCGCCTTGTTTCCAATTAACCAAATTTAACTGTTGAATAGCTTTAGCTGCTTGAGTATTAAAAGCAAAGCAACCTTTTTCAAGATTTGCAATTTTTAACTTTTGTCTTAAAGCAATTAATGCATGCCCATTATTAAGCGGGCCATCATCAGCTGAATAAAGGTGAGACTTCTCATAAGCTAACTCTCTATCAGCATCCCACGAGCTACTTGATACAAAATCGATATTCGCAGACTGGTTATTATTATTTCCCAATGCACTTTGAATATCCTCCGTTTCCAAGTTTTCTAACACAACTAAGTTATAGCCATACCACTGAGAGTTTATAAGTCTAAAATACTTTTTATCTTGACCCAAGTTATTATATCTTTCGATAATTGACTGCTTTTTCTCACTAAATAGAGGGTTTGAACTAAAACCAGATATATCTGAAATATAAGATTGATTCCATTGAGTCTCTTTTAAACGATAGCAGTAGCTATTTTTAGGGAACGTAATATTTTTATAATTTCGATAGAAGTCAATTAAATTTTTATCAAGCTGATCATGAAGTCCAGTATCTAAGTTTTTATTCTCTCTATAGCCAGGCAATACTCTATCAAAGATTTTTTCACCATCTATTTTAACAATTTCAAAATTTAAGTTTTGTTTTAAGCTTGGTGTAAGCTCATAAGTCCAACTGCTAGGGGTTAATCTTTTCACAATATTTGTTTGTAAAGTTCCTTTATTTAAAACTTTCTGTTCAGTTAAAAGGTCCTTTTCTAGCGGCTGGTTATGTGACTTTGCAAAGAATACTTCATTATTCTTAATAGAATATTGAGTAATTTCGAAAAAATCACTATAGCGCCCAGAAGAGATATCGGAAGGCTGATAATAAACCTGATAAATTTTATTTTCTTTTTCTAAATTACTCTCAGCTTGATCATCCGTATATTGATCTGAACTTTCACCACCACATGCAGTTAAAGTCATAGTAGATGTAATAATTAAAAAACCACTTATTCTTTTTAAGTTAAATTTCATATGAACTCTATAGTTAAAATTTTAATGTTTGCGAATCATACAAATAGAAATACCTGTATACAACACAGATATTAAATTTTCTTTTAGTTTTATATCGAGATTTATATTAATAAAAAAGGATATTAAATTAACTTAATATCCTTAAACTATTTAAATTTACATTTAGAAAGAATCACACAAATCCAATAATCGATTTGCATAGCCCCATTCATTATCATACCAAGCAAATACTTTCGCTTGATGCCCAACCACCATGGTCTGGGTTAAATCAACAATGAGTGAATATGGCGAATGATTAAAATCACTTGAAACTAATGGTTCATCTGTAACAGCCATAATTTCTGCATAATCTGTTTCAGAAGCTTTAATAAGCAACTCATTAATATGATGAACAGTAATTGGAGATTGCGCCATGAACGTTAAATCAATTGCTGCCACATTAATGGTCGGAACTCGAATTGAATAACCGTCAATACGATCTTCCATTTTCGGCATTACCCGTTTTAATGCCCCAAGTGCGCTAGAGGTTGTTGGAATAATATTTTGCCCTGAAGCTCTGGCACGACGCAGGTCACGATGCGCATGATCAAGGACAGATTGGTCTGCCGTTACCGCATGAATCTCAGTCATGAGCGCCGTTTCAATACCGAATGCATCATCAATAATTTTAACTAAAGGAACCAAAGCCTGCGTAGTACATGACACACTCGAGATAATCCGATCTGACGGCTTCACTTCAGCATGGTTAACACCATAAACAATGGCTGCATCAACATGATCAAAAGGTGCAGCCCCAATAATGACTCGTTTTGCACCTGCTTCTAAATGACGGGTTGCATCGGCATGCGAACGGAACAAGCCAGTACATTCAAGTACAACATCAATGTGTAAACTAGCCCATGGCAACAGTTCCGGTTGTTTCTGCTTTAAAACCTCAACTTTTAAATTTCTTTGATTCGACCGGATATTTAAATAAATCTTTTCATTCTCAATAACAACATCAACCTTGCCATGAAAACGACCATGGGTTGAGTCGTATTTAAATAAATGCACCAGTGTCTGTACATCTGCTATATCGTTAATCGCCACGATTTCAAAATGAAATTGTTTCGGGCTCTCAAACCATGCACGTAAAACATTACGTCCAATCCGGCCAAACCCATTAATGGCGATACGTTGCATGACTTATCCTTATCTACAAAACCAGAAGCGAAAGAAGGCATATAGTAAAACACGTCAAGGCCAATTGAATATAGATTTTTAGCCAAATCACAGTTTTGTAAGATATTCCCGCTAAAATCGTTGGTTCGGTGGGGTTTTTCCGTTACAATTTAGCGTTTTTTAAAAATAAGCCCCGTGTCACATGCGAGATTTGTGAATAAACAAACTTGTGGTGATGCTTTTAGCCAAATTCGAAAATATGGAGTGACTTGGTTGTGAGTACTCGTTTAATGACATCTGCTGAAATTCGTGAAGCATTTTTGCGCTACTTTGAGACGCAAGGGCATACACGTGTCGCGTCGAGTTCTCTTGTTCCTGCCAACGACCCAACTTTATTATTTACAAATGCTGGGATGAACCAGTTTAAAGACTGTTTTTTAGGTCTTGAAAAGCGTGACTATGTACGTGCAACATCTTCTCAAAAATGTGTGCGTGCTGGCGGTAAACATAACGATTTAGATAACGTTGGCTACACTGCTCGTCACCATACATTCTTTGAAATGTTAGGTAACTTCTCATTTGGTGATTATTTCAAACGTGATGCGCTCAAATTTGCTTGGGAATTTTTAACCAGCGAACAATGGCTTGCTTTACCAAAAGATAAACTTTATGTCACTGTTTATCATACCGATGATGAAGCTTACGACATCTGGAACAAAGAAATTGGTTTAGCACCAGAACGCATTATCCGTATTGGTGACAACAAAGGCGAAAAATACGCATCAGATAACTTCTGGGCAATGGGTGATACAGGTCCGTGTGGTCCATGTTCTGAAATTTTCTTTGACCATGGTGATCACATTTGGGGTGGCTTACCAGGTTCACCTGAAGAAGATGGCGACCGTTTCATTGAAATCTGGAACAACGTTTTCATGCAGTTTAACCGTACTGCTGATGGCGTGCTTCACCCACTCCCTGCTCCATCTGTTGATACAGGTATGGGCTTAGAGCGTATTTCTGCTGTATTGCAACATGTTAATTCAAACTATGATATTGACCTATTCCAACACTTATTAAAAGCTGCTGCAAATATTATTGGTATTGAAGACGAAGGTCAGCCTTCTTTACGTGTCGTTGCAGACCATGCACGTTCATGCTGTTTCTTAATTGCTGATGGTGTAAACCCAAGCAATGAAGGCCGTGGCTATGTACTTCGCCGTATTATCCGCCGCGCTGTTCGTCACGGTAACAAGCTTGGTGCAACAGGTACGTTCTTCTACAAAATGTTGCAACCTTTAATTGAAGTGATGGGTGATGCATATCCAGAGCTTGCCGTTCGTAAAGATGTGATTGAAGCAACTTTAATTCGTGAAGAGGAACAGTTTGCTAAAACACTTGAGCAAGGTCTAAAACTTCTCGAAGGTGAACTTGCTCAGTTAAAAGACAAAACTATTCCTGGTGCGACAGTATTTAAACTTTACGACACTTACGGCTTCCCAACAGACTTAACGGCTGATATTGCACGTGAACGTGGCTTTATTATTGATGAAGCTGGTTTTGAAGTTGAAATGGCTGCACAGCGTCAACGTGCACGTGACGCTGGTAAATTTGCTGTTGACTATAACAACATTGTAAAAGTTGAAGGCGAAACTCAGTTTGACGGTTATATCAACACAACTGGTCAAGGCCAGATTGTAGCGATCTATAAAGATGGCGTACAAGTTGATGAAGTTTCTGAAGGTGACGAAGCACTAATCGTTTTAAACCAAACTCCTTTCTATGCTGAAAGTGGTGGTCAGATTGGTGATACAGGTATCTTCAAAAACGAAACAGGTATTTTTGAAGTTCAAGATACTAAAAAGTCTGGTGGTGCCTTTGTTCATCAAGGTATTGTGACTGTTGGTAATCTAAAAGCAAATCAAAATGTAGAAGCGATTGTTAAAGCAGATCTTCGTGAAGCTACTGCACGTAATCACTCAGCAACTCACTTGTTACATGCTGCCCTTCGTCAAATCTTAGGTTCACATGTACAACAAAAAGGTTCTTTAGTTGCAAGCGACATCTTACGTTTTGACTTTGCAAATGACCAACCAGTTTCATTTGAACAATTACAACAAGTTGAACGTCTCGTAAATGCTGAAGTGATTGCAAATACTCCTGTGACGACTGAACTTCTCGACATTGAAGCAGCGAAAGCAAAAGGCGCAATGATGTTGTTCGGTGAAAAGTACGGTGATGAAGTACGTGTACTCTCTATGGGTTCAGTCATTGATGAGAAAAACTTCTCAATCGAACTTTGTGGTGGTATTCATGTAAAACGTACAGGTGATATTGGTTTATTCAAAATCACGTCTGAAGGTGGTGTAGCTGCCGGTGTACGTCGTATTGAAGCAGTGACTGGCACTAAAGCGTTAGAAGTGGTACAAAAAGCTGATAACGATATTCAGCACATCAATAGCTTATTAAAAGCACAGAAAGACCAAACAGTTGAGCGTGTACAAGCCAATGTAGAATTGGTATCTGCACTACAAAAGCAGATTGAACAACTCAACCAGAAATTGGCAAACTTCCAAGCGGCTGACTTGATTGACCAAGTACAAACGATTGCTGGTCGTCAAACGCTTATTACCACTGTTCAGGGTGTAGATGCGAAAGCGCTTCGTAACCTACATGACAGTGTTAAATCAAAATTAGAAAACGCAGTGATTGTGTTAGCAGGTGTAGAGGGTGACAAAGTCAGCCTGCTTGCATCAGTCGCGTCGCAATACACTGCTAATCTAAAAGCAGGTGACATCATCAAACATCTAGCGACTGAGTTAGGTGGTAAAGGTGGTGGTAAACCTGACTTAGCACAAGGTGGCGCGCCACTTAACGAGAAGTTTGGACAAGTTATCGCAGCATTGCCTGCTTGGCTTGAACAAAAATAAGACTTCACTTTTTGTGTAACTGACCCTGAAAAGCCTCTCAGGGTCATGGCTTATATGGAACAACTATGGCACTAATC
Organism: Acinetobacter sp. XH1741; assembly: GCF_041021895.1. NCBI lineage: Bacteria > Pseudomonadati > Pseudomonadota > Gammaproteobacteria > Moraxellales > Moraxellaceae > Acinetobacter > Acinetobacter chenhuanii. The sequence continues at coordinate 1,757,889 of NZ_CP157428.1, read as the reverse complement.
GTTCAAAAATATGGCGGTACTTCTATGGGTACCCCCGAGCGCATTTTAAATGTTGCTCGTCGTGTGAAGCGTTGGCATGATCACGGTCACAAGGTTGTTGTGGTCGTATCTGCAATGAGTGGTGAAACAAACCGCTTGCTAGCCCTCGCTAAAGCCATTACCGAAACACCTGACCCACGTGAGTTAGACCAAATGGTTTCAACCGGTGAACAGGTGACGATTTCCATGTTAGCTATGGCACTTAATTCGATTGGTGTGGAAGCTAAATCCTATACCGGACGTCAAGTCGGTATTAAAACTGACAGTGCATTTACCAAGGCGCGTATTGAGTCTATTGACACAGATGTCATGACCAATGACCTAAATGCAGGCCGTGTGATTGTGGTTGCAGGCTTCCAAGGCTTTGATGCCAATGGAAACACAACAACTCTAGGACGTGGTGGTTCAGATACTTCTGGTGTTGCCATTGCAGCTGCTTTAAAAGCAGATGAATGCCAAATCTATACTGACGTTGATGGTGTTTACACTACAGACCCTCGTGTTGCCCCTAAAGCAAAGAAAATTGATCGTATTTCTTTTGAAGAAATGCTAGAAATGGCATCATTAGGTTCTAAAGTTTTACAAATTCGCTCAGTAGAGTTTGCCGGAAAATATCAGGTTCCTTTACGCGTATTATCAAGCTTTGATAATGACAACGACGGCGTGTTTGACGACGAATTTAAAGAAAATGTAGGTACACTCATTACGACTGAGGCGGAAGATACTATGGAACAGCCAATCATTGCAGGTATTGCTTTTAACCGTGACGAAGCAAAATTAACGATTTTAGGTGTGCCTGATGAACCAGGTATTGCTTCTAAAATTTTATCACCAGTAAGTGATGCCAACATTGAAGTAGACATGATAGTTCAAAATGTTGAAGAAGATGGCACAACAGATTTCACTTTTACTGTAAACCGTGTAGATTTAGCAAAAGCTGAAAAAATCTTAAACGAAACTGCCAAAAATATTGGTGCACGTGAAGTTTCAACACGTGATGATATCGTTAAAGTATCTATCGTTGGTGTAGGTATGCGTTCACATGCAGGCGTAGCGAGCAAAATGTTCACTGCCCTTGCTGACGAAGGCATTAACATCCTTATGATTTCTACATCTGAAATTAAAGTTTCTGTCATTATTGACGAGAAATATCTTGAACTTGCTGTTCGCTGCTTACATACCGCTTTTGGTTTGGATCGTGAACATGGTGAAAGCAGCGCCCGCGCTTAATTTTACCAAACGGTCAAGAATTCATTCAAAAATGTTTACTTGTCCGACAATAATGAAAGAAAACACAGAGCCGCTATAGTTTTTTTTATAGCGGCTCTGTTATATTAAACGGAAAGTTTTTTGGCAGAGATTATCAAAATATGACTTTGTTCTCATATTTCTGTTAGAATCTGACTGAAAACTGAGGTTGAGCTTTTTATTTGGGTACCAATATTGCAGTTTTAAGCGTTTAGCAAGGAGATAAACATGCTGATTCTGACCCGCCGTGTCGGGGAAACATTAATGATTGGGGATCAAGTCAGTGTTACTGTGCTTGGCGTCAAAGGAAACCAGGTTCGAATTGGTGTGAATGCACCAAAAGAGGTTTCTGTTCATCGCGAAGAAATTTATCAACGTATTCAACATGAACGTGCAATGCATGAACACCTTCAACATCTTGATCAAGATTATCAAGTTTCATATGAAGATGATAATTATGCACAGAAAAACTTCAATCGTTAGTATGAAGTTATTCTCTCCCTAATTAAAGCGACTTTATAGTCGCTTTAAATTTTTTGGGAGTATCTAAATTTATAGGCCTAATGCACGTTTTACCGGTGCATAACTACGGCGATGCTGATCAATCACCCCATGAGCTGCAATCGCTTCAAAGTGAGCTTTAGTTGGATAACCCTTATGTTTGGCAAAACCAAATGATGGATATTCTTGATCCAAAGCTATCATTTGACGATCACGAGTGACTTTAGCCAAGATACTCGCTGCACTAATCTCAGCATGCGTTGCATCGCCACCAACAATCGCTTCGCAAGGAATGATGATTCCCTTTGGAATTTGATTACCATCTACAATGACTTTTTGCGGCTGTGTTTTCAGGCCATCTACTGCACGCTGCATTGCTAAAAAAGTCGCTTGCAAAATATTCAGTTCATCAATTTCTGCATGCGTCGCTTCTGCGATTGACCATGCCAAAGCTTTTTCTTGAATTTCGATAAACAACTTTTCACGTTTTTTTTCAGTTAATTTTTTAGAATCGTTCAATCCTAAAATTGGATTATTCGGATCTAAAATAACAGCTGCAGCAACAACTGAACCCACTAATGGGCCTCGCCCCGCCTCATCTACGCCTGCAACGAACATGTATACTCCAATGAAAAAAAGAGGCTGATCAATATGAATCAGCCTTCTTTAAAACTTAAATTATTAATTACTTTTGTAAAGCTTCAGCCACGCAAGCATTTACAGTATTAGAAACGACTTGAGTTACTATTGTTGCACGTGCAGCTGGGTCAAGTGCAGCGGTAGCCAAATCAACTGCAGTAACACTGTTTGGTGCCTTTTCACTTACGCAACCACAAACATTAGTTTGAATACTATCACGTTGTTCAGCAGTCATAAGCTTTGTTGCTGTTTTCCATGCAGCGACATTATTAATTTCTGTAATACATTTCGCATTTACAGCAACTTTTAATGCAGTCATGCCTAATTGTTGAGTTGTAGTTTCTGCAGAACCTGTACCAGGTGTTGTTGCACATGCAGTTAAAGCCAAAACAACTGGTGCTACAGCGAGCATCAATTTTTTCATCATTTTTTCCTTTGATCGAACCTCAGCAGCGCGTATTTTGCCTAAACTTGTGATTAGAAGAAACAAATAAATTGATGCATTTGTGCAATCTACTGCTCTTTTCATCTCGTTCTAACAAAGCACATAATTTTTTAATTAAAGCGTTCTGTTTATAGCACGCTCCGTTACGAGAACAACATTTCTCAAAAACTGTACTTTCCCATAGAATCTAGCGCTAAAATGACAAAAAAAGGGTCTTTTATGCCTGCCTCATCCTCTCAATACTACACCCGTACTGCGCAGATTCTGCATTGGGTGATGGCCATCATTTTCATTACAGCTTGGGTGATTGGCTTCTATAGTGGAAATTTTTTAAGTTATGATACTAGTACCATTAAAGGCGATGTCATTACACTGCATAAAAACATTGCCACAACTATTATCTTTTTGGTGATTATCCGGATTTTATGGCGATATACACACCCAGCTCCAAAGTTGCCTGACACGATGTCACCAATAATGAAAACCCTAGCTCATATTGGACATTTATTACTCTATGTGATTTTGGTCGCTTTACCTGTTACTGGTTGTTTATTTAGCTGGAGTGCAGACCACCCTGCTCCAGTTTTATATTTATTTGATATTCCACGTTTAGTTCAAAAAAATGATGAACTTTTAGCTATTGTTAAACCATTACATATTTATATTTCATGGTTTGCAGGTTTACTTATTGTTGGGCATATCCTTGCAGCTTTAAAACATCACTTTATTGATAAAGACAATATTTTAAACAGCATGACCAAACAACCAAAATAAATTTTGTGTAAAAAAACCGCCTATATCAGGCGGTTTTTTTATTTAGATTTTTTGGATTTCCGAAATCCACTTTTCTTTCTCTTCATCTGAAATGAAAGAAGCCTCAAAAGAGTTAATCGCGAGTTGCTTTAACTCATCATTGTTTAAGTCTAGTGCTTGCTGAATAGCAACGAAGTTATCATTCATATAACCACCGAAATATGAAGGATCATCAGAGTTAACCGTCACGTGTACGCCTTTTTGTAAAAGACGACGGATATTGTGATCTTTCATATCCTTAACCACGCACAACTTTAAGTTACTTAAAGGACAAACGGTTAAAGGCATTTTTTCATTAATTAAACGAGCCATTAATTGTTCATCTTCTTCAGAACGTACACCGTGGTCAATACGATTTACTTTGAGCAAGTCTAATGCTTCCCACACATACTCAGGCGGGCCTTCTTCGCCTGCATGGGCTACGATTAAGAAGCCTGCTTCACGCGCTTTAGCAAAAACACGTTCAAATTTAGCCGGTGGGTGGCCGACTTCACTTGAATCAAGTCCAACAGCAATGATGTCTTCTTTAAACGGCAAAGCTTGCTCAAGCGTCTCAAATGCCGCCTCTTCGCTTAAATGACGCAAGAAACACATAATAAGCTGAGAGCTAATACCAAATTTAGCTTTTGCATCAGCACACGCACGTTTAAGGCCATTGATCACCGTTGCAAAAGCAATACCACGGTCGGTATGAGTTTGCGGATCAAAGAACATTTCTGTATGAACGACCCGATCTTCTGCACATTTTTCAAAATATGCCCATGCCAAGTCATAAAAATCTTGCTCATGAACAAGAACATTTGCGCCTGCATAGTAAATATCTAAAAATGATTGAAGATTATGAAAGTTATAAGCTTGCTTGACTTCTTCAACAGATTTGTAAGGAATCTGAATCTGATTACGCTGTGCGATTGCGAACATTAATTCCGGTTCAAATGTACCTTCAATATGCACATGTAACTCGGCTTTTGGTAAGGCCTGAATCAGCTCGACTTGATTCATATTAACTCCACATCTAAAGAAAAAAGGGTGTGTTAAGCACACCCTTTAATAATTTCTATCTTATATAACTACCGCTAAAGTAGTTCTAAAAGAAAATTATAAAATTGTATTAACCGCCAAAGACGATAAATTTAAATACCCAAAGAGCAGCAATAATCCACACCATGTATGGAACAGTTTTTGCCTTACCTGTGAATAATTTCACTAATGCATAGCTGATAAAGCCCATTGCAATACCATCTGCAATTGAATAAGCAAATGGCATAAATACAATCGTTAAAAAGGATGGAACAGCTTCTGTAATATCATCCCAATCAATATGTGTGATCCCTTGGATCATCAATACACCGATGAACAATAAAGCCGGTGCTGTTGCAAAACCTGGTACAGACTGAGCAAGAGGCGCTAAAAATAAACAGCAAACAAATAAGAAGGCAACCACTACCGCAGTTAAACCTGTACGTCCACCCGCTGCTACACCTGAAGCTGATTCAATATAAGGAGTAGTTGACGAGGTACCTAATGCAGCACCTGCCACAATTGCAGTCGAGTCAGCAAATAATGCTTTTTTCAAACGTGGTAATTTACCATCTTTTAAAAGCCCCGCACGGTGTGAAACACCAACCAAAGTCCCGGTACTATCAAACAAGTCAACAATAAAGAAGACAAAGATGACACCGACCATACTTGCGGTAAATAAGCCTTTAAAGTCCATTTGCATGAAAGTTGGTGCAATTGAAGGAATTTCACCGACCACGCCTTTAAACTCATTTAACCCCAAGGCAGTAGCAATTGCTGTAACCACCAAAATACTAATAATGATTGCGCCACGAACTTTCAAATGATGCAAAACTACAATGAGTAGAAAACCAAATAAAGCGAGCAATACCGTAGGCTGCTTAATATTACCTAAACCCACTAAAGTGGCTTGGTTAGCTACAATAATTCCGGCGTTCTTTAAGGCAACAAGTGCAAGGAATAAACCAATACCACCGCCTATTGCAAATTTAAGTGACATCGGGATTGCGTTGACAATCGCCTCACGAACTTTAAAGAAGCTAATTGCAAGAAATACAACGCCTGACACAAAAACAGCAGCTAAAGCAGTCTGCCAAGGCACTCCCATGCCCATACATACTGAATAGGTAAAATAAGCATTAAGCCCCATACCAGGTGCTAAGGCAATTGGGTAGTTGGCAATGATACCCATCACTAAACAACCGATTGCTGCCGCCAAACAGGTCGCAACGAATACGGCGCCATGATCCATGCCGGTTTCTGATAAAATGAGTGGATTGACAATGATGATGTAACACATCGTTAAAAATGTAGTTACACCAGCAAGAACTTCTGTTCGAAACGTGGTTTTATTGTCGCTTAACTTAAATAAACGCTCTAACCAGCCAGCCGAAGAATTGGGCGCCGCCATAAGTAGCCTCTATACAAAATCTGAACTGTGAAATATGTACTTCTATGTAGGTATCTGAACAATCTTGTTTTTCTGTTCAGATCTCTAGACAAGAATTTCAAATAGACGAAGCAACAAATATGCCACTCATTTGATTTCTGGTTTTATACACAGAAAATAGCCACAGCCCCTCTTGAAACACAAAAAAGCTGCATAACCCTTATGCAGCTTTTTTACTATACGTTCAATAAGTTTAACAGATTCAACAGCAACATGATCAAAATTTATGAAAAGATATGATCAATGGCGTACTTTTTTAAAGCAAATTACATGAACTATTTTTGTTAGAAAAAAACTTTTTTATCACTGATATATTTTTTCCAATTATAAGAAGCTAAATCGCTATGGTGAACCCGATTAGGATTTTGCTCAATGGTCTGCAAATTTTTTTCTGCTTCTTGAATAATTCGCATGAGCTCCTGATGTCTTTTATTTTGCGTATCTAAATATGCCCAATACCCTAATACAAAGACAATACTCACACATAACACTATTAATACTTTATTGATCATTATTATTATCTCTATGTTTTTAATGTTAATGATCTTAACAAAAAATAGGCAGTTTGTGAATATTTTCACATTTATTTACAATAATTATCAATTGCTCAAGCTATTGATATAAAAAGTGATTCTTACTTTGCAATTTAAAATTTGATTAAAAAGAAAACTTTTCACTTAAAAAATCATTTTTAAAAATAACTATATTATTTTACGTAAAACTTATATATAGTACTTGGCCGAATTTTATTTTTAAGTATATTTAAATTTATTTTTTACTTTAACTTCATTATAAGATTGATTGAATTTTCATTTATTTCTTAAATCACTTCAAAATAAAAAGCCCATCTTAATAAATAAAAATGGGCTTTATAAATTAATTAACCAGCGACTTCTTCGATTTTCGATTTAGTTTTTATCAAATCTGTCTCAAAAATCACCTCATATTCATCTAATTTTAAATGATGTAAGCGCTCTCTAAGCTTTTTCAGTGACCAAGGCCATGCGGCAAAGTTACGACCATTGGCATCGAGGTAGTAGCTTTTACATCCCCCACTATTAAATACAGTCGTTTGCAGGTGTTTTTGCACCAAGTCATTATGCTTTTTAATCACATCTGACTTAACGGAAAGTTTAGCAATCCCTTTTGCCTTCATTTGGAGTAAACCATCTACAATGTATTGCAACTGTGCTTCTGCTAAACCAATAAACGAGTCATAAACCAATACGTTTGGTCCTAACATAAGAAATGCATTGGGTACGTTTTCAATATTAGTTCCTAAGTAAGCTTCTGGTGATGAATCTTTCCAAAGTTCAGCTAAGCATTCCCCTTTTTCATTAAACACACGTTTACCAATTGGCGGGTGAGATACTTCAAAACCCGTGCCCCAAATAATTACATCAACTTCGTGACGTTCACCGTTAGCAGCAACTACTGTATTACCTTCAACTTTGACTAGACCATGTGGAATAAGCGTCGTATTTGGTGCTTGTAAAGCTGGATAGTAATTGTTGGCAAATAAAATACGTTTACAGCCAATATCAAAATTCGGCGTGACGTTTTGACGTAAAACTGGGTCTTTAATTTGCAACTTTAAAAGTTGTTTCGCAGCAAAATTAACAGGTTTTAATGCTTTGGGATTTCGTAGACCAAAATTAATGACATTTAAGGTTCTCGCTACAGCTTGTCGCCAAGTGGCCTGAATAGAGGGATACTTTGCAATCACAGATTTACTCAATTCACCCAAGTCTGTATCTGGTTTTGGCAATACCCATGGCGCCGTACGCTGGAATACAAAAAGCTCTTTAGCTTGAGGCTGAATTTGTGGAACAAACTGAATGGCAGATGCACCCGTACCAATCACGGCAATGCGCTTACCAGTTAAGTCATAATCATGGTTCCATTTGGCTGAATGGAACATCTCACCTGTAAATGTTTCCAAACCTTCAAGACGTGGAATTTGAGCTTCGGTAATTGGACCAGTAGCGAATAAAACAGTTTTAGCTTTATATAAGCCAGAGCTTGTTTCTAGTTTCCAGACATGTTGCAGGTCATCCCACTCAGCTTTTAATAGTTCGGTATTAAATTCAATAGAAGACTCAATATCAAACTCGCGGCTTACGTCTTCCAAGTAACTTAAGATTTCTGGTTGGCGTGCAAATAAATGACTCCATTTTGCACTTGGTGCAAATGAGTAAGAATAAAGAGCTGATGGCACATCACAACCACAACCCGGATAGGTATTTTCACGCCATGTTCCACCGACACGTGCTGCTTTTTCTATAATCTTAAAGTTAGTTAAACCAGCTTCATTTAACTTAATGGCAGCAGCTATTCCTGAGATACCTGCACCGACTATAAAAGTATCGTAAATATGTGCAACTTCTTGGTTTTTACGGGTACGTGTATTTATTCTAGGTTTAGTGACCATAATTTTTCTGCCTATACAAAATTTTATTTAAATAACTGATAAGAAAGCCCGAGGAACTTTGCATATAGAGTTGGAGACGTTCTTTTCATAAGCCAGAATAATTTGGCGTCGATCTGTGGTGTGGTATAGAGCTGACCTCGATCTAATCGGTTCAATGTGAGATTGGCTACTGCATCACTGGTGGTCATGGCATAGTTCATGAGTGCATGGTCAGCTAGTTTTGAATAACGACCCGGAATACGGCCATTTTTAATAATATTGGTCGGAACCAAAGTTGGGCAGAGTACATTCACTTTAATATTAAATTTGCGAAGCTCGGCTGAAAGCGTTTCTGATAATGCTAATACACCAGCTTTCGTTACGTTATAGACACTCATTTCTGGAGCAGCGGTATATGAGGCCGCAGAAGCAACATTAATTATTGCGCCGTAACCTAGTTTTTTGAGCTTTGGCACAAATGCATGGCACCCATGAATAACTCCCCATAGATTTACATGCATACACCACTTCCAGTCTTCCAGACTCATTTCATCAAATTTGCCACCTAAACCTACACCGGCATTGTTAATGATGAGCGTTACTGGATGCTCAAGTAACTGTTCAGCTTGATCAGCCAAAGCTTGTACTTGTTCGGCTTGTCCAACATCACACTGTACGGCAAATGCTTTTTGTCCAAACTGTTCAACTAACTTTACGGTTTCTTGTGCAGCTTCTAAATTAATATCTGCACAGACAATACTGCCACCACGCTTTGCCAGTTCAATCGCAAAACTTCGACCAATTCCACTGCCTGCACCTGTCACAACTGCATATGCATTTCGACTCGGCTGGTCTTTCTTACCAAATAGAATCATAGTAAATCCTAAAAAATTTAGGGAAACGGCAGTAATTTTGCTATTACCGCCATGACCAGCAGTTTTATGAAACTACACGAACTGAGGGAGTAAATTCCTTTACGAAATAAGGTGCGATTGCTCCACCTTCGTTCAATAATTTGTTTTTGTAATACTCAAGATATTCAGTTGTATCATGATCATTTGGATGGAAATTGGGACGTAAATAATCAAAAATCTGGCCGAGGGTACTGCCAAATACTCCGTCTTTTGGACTAAAAATTAAGCTGACCCCACGACGAGCGTCTTTCCAGAATTTTCTAGTCAACATCTCTTGCGGTTTACGTAGTACGGGTACCAATAACGTTGCTGCCGGAATAAGTCCTAAAATCGTGATAAAAGCCATAAGAAAACCAGATGCACGCAAAGGATAGTTACCGTTTAGAACCTGATAAACATCATAGGCAATGTCTTTATGTTCAGACTCTTCGAGCATATGCCACATCCATAAAGCACGGCTTTTTGCATCATCGGTATAATAAAAATTCTTTTCATGCTTCATCATGTATTCAGCAAGTACTGCCGTAAAATGCTCAATACCTGCCATGAGCGAAAGCTTTAATGGTTGAGGAAATTTTAAAAAAACATATTTAAAGAAGTTTTCGCCTAAGAAACGATACAAGTCGACCGGATATTCCAGTTCTTTAATTGCATCATTAAATTCATTGTGCAATTTAGAATGAATAGCCTCTTGGCCAATCAGTGAAGTAACGCGCTGTTTTAAAATCGGGTCTTGAATAAATTCACGGTGGTGACGAGCGGTTTCTATAACCAGATCCTCACCATACGTTAAAAACACCGATAGTGTGGCGAAAAACAAAGTAGCGAATTGGTTGTTGACGTAAAACTCGATATCAATTTCTTTGCCATCAAATCCGATATTTAAATGGCGGATTGGGATAGATCCTTTATTAGAGAAGTCTATCTTTTGATAGCGAGCAATCACTGATTGAGGAGAAATAATATTTCGGATAGCTTGAGCGACCATTTTCGACACCCTATAAAATTTGTTAAATACAAGGCAGCGTCGAATCAAACAGGTAAAGTTGTCTTTAGATTATTTCTTGCAATCTTTAACTGCTCTAGAACAAACATTTGCTCGAATACATCTGCCTTGCCATGTTTTATGAACTTAAACGCTGTTAAGTTCACCAAATCAAATTAAATTAAATTAAATTAAATTAAATAGTGCGCTTGATGTATCACCCAAACAAGGACAAAAAAAGCCAACCCGCATTGAAACTTTTTGCCAACTAAAATATTTTTTGATTATTTCAAATAAGTTATATAACTTATGATTATTCATATTTATTTATCTAAAAATACACATGTCCTAAAATGATTTAAAAATGTCTTAAAATGATAATATCTGAGATATTATGCCTATAATTTCAACTATTTCACACTTACATATCATCGTTCCAAAAATCACACCAAGCTTTCTGTTTTTAGAGCTTCATTGCATAAACGCAAACGATAAACTGCACTCAGAGAAAAAAAATTGGATTGAGGAGAATAAATCATGTTTGATATGCGTTTATCTCATGAGCGTGGTGCAGCACATCATGGCTGGTTACAGTCAAAACACACGTTTTCATTTGCAAATTATTGGGACCCGAAACAAGTAGGCTTTTCAGATTTGCTTGTGATTAATGACGATACTGTTGCGCCATCAAAAGGCTTTGGTACTCACCCTCACCGCAACATGGAAATTATTTCCTATGTGCTAGAAGGTGCTTTAGAACATAAAGACTCAATGGGTACAGGTTCGGTTATTGTGCCGGGTGATATTCAATTAATGAGCGCAGGTCGTGGTGTTGCTCATAGTGAATTTAACCACTCTGCTCAAGAAAATGTTCATTTCTTGCAAATTTGGGTTGTTCCAAACGAAGTGAATACCACACCGGGCTATCAACAATTGCATATTTCCGAGGAAGACAAACGCGGTAAATTGCACTTGATGATTTCACCAAAAGGTGGCGAAAAAACTTTATCGATCAAACAAGACATTAATATTTATTCAGGTCTTTTTGATGGTGAAGAAACAGCAGAGTTCACAATTCCAGAAGGACGCTATGTTTACCTCCATGTGGCAAAAGGCCGTATTGATGTAAACGGTAAAACCTTTAACACAGGTGATGCTGCGCGTATTCGTGATGGAGGCAAGTTATCATTTACGAATGGTGACAACGCTGAAATTTTGATTTTTAATATGCGTCCGGAAGAAGTTCCAACCATGCCATAATCAACAAAACACCTGCGTAGAGATATACGCAGGTGTTTTTTTATGTACATTAATCATCAAAAACTTACGACTGGTCTTCCGATTTTGCCATTTCAGTATTGATATAACTCATAATCATAGTGGTTAGCCCCTGCACCATTTCATCAAAACTAATAAATGGGTTGGGTAAAATCAGATGCCTTGCTACGTTAAAAATACCGCTATTAATACAAATATAAGTAATGACAGGTAAATTATTAATTTTTAGATATTTAGGATTATGCATCATATATTTCATGATGACTTCCATTAAAGCCTGTTCAATTTTTGGAATATATTTATCGTATTGTAGCTCACCTGCATAACGTAAAACCGTTAAATATCGGTCATTATTTTTCTTTAATAAATCACTAAATGTATAAAAAATCATTTCAATGACAGGCTCTAACTCCAACTGTAAAATAGTCGGTGTAAGCTCTGTAATCATATCCAGAATTTCCCGAACAAAAAAATGATTCATCGCATCATAAATTTCTTCTTTATTTTTAAAATATTCATATAAAGACCCGACACTCACCCCTGCAATTTCTGCAATGTGGCGTGTGGTCGTGCCACTTGGCCCATGAAGTGCCACAGCGATAAAACCAGCTTCAATTATCGTGTCGACAGTGACTTTGGCGCGTGCCTGACGGGGTTTTCGGGTTGACATGTTTTCTTATAAATAATCCGAACATAAACTCAGATTAGCATGTAATCTGGCCCTACTCTAATAAAAAAATAAAATCCGAATACTTGTCAAATTTTATAAAATAATTTCCTTAAACCTACAGCTAAACATATTTATCAGTCCTTTTATTATTGAAACTACAACCCTAAAGAAAATCATATAATTAATATAAAAATCAATATATTAATAGGTTTTATTATTCCTCATTTATTTTATAAAAATGCGAAATCGAAACTTTAAAAACTTGAAAAGTTACCCGAATTGAATCCGAACATAAAGTCAGATTAACATGAAAAAATTAAAGAAGAGTCATTAGACGACTCTCGTCTAGATCAACTCTTCTTTCCGTTATTCAGCCAAATAATCAAACAAATAACGGAGCAACAACACCGTAGTCAATGCAGAGAATCATCTGTATTTGAAAATGGATTTTACAGTGCTTTGCTGATGATTGAATTGATTGATTTTCATCAAAATGCACCACTACTTTGTCTCAGGGTATCGCCATGATCTCGACCACAGTTAAAAAATCATTAAACAAACTTAAATTTCACCGTGAAATCGAGTTACCGGACTTTGCTAGCAAAAACTCTATTCCTATTCGCCACTTAAATATTGGTTTTGATGGCAAAGAAATTGACGTCAGATTTTATATGGACAATCAATTTGCCACGATGTTTTTTGCCACACTTTCGGTCTTTTTAACTTATGGTGAAGATCTGGTGATTGAAACCGCTCGCCATCACCGTGACTTTATTCAAGACCCAATATTGAAACAGCGCGTTACTTCACTGATTGGTCAAGAAGCCATTCATTCTAAATTACATAATGAATATAACGATGCTCTTCAAGATACTGAATACCCTGTTGCGCTATATCGTTTTCTTGGCTCGAACTTCTTTAAATATGTTTTCTTAAAGTTCCCTCAACCCCTCAAATTATCGATGATGGCGGGTATTGAGCATTTTACCGCTGTACTTGCTGAATACATGATGAAGCACGAAAAGAACTTCTATTATTCAGACGATGCAAAAAGCCGTGCACTATGGATGTGGCACATGCTTGAAGAGTCCGAACATAAAGATATTGCCTATGATGTTTATCAACTCTTAAATGGCAGCTATCCACTACGTGCATCGGGCTTCTTCCTTGCGCTATTTACCATTTTAGGTTTAATTCCTGCGACTACATTATTTGTACCTGTTTTAAGAAAGCCGCAAGAGATGCTCACTCGAAAGTTCTGGAAAGATGCTGGTCGTGGTGTGGGTTTAATCTTTGGCCCTAAAGACGGTGTATTCGGAAGTACGATTGGTCAAATTCTTGACTACTTACGCCCAGACTTTCATCCAAATGATCATGATACAACTGAATATCTTGAGTATTACAAAAACAAATTACTGAGCGAAGGCGGTGCAATTGCGCCTTACTTTGTTAAAGAATTAACCCCTCCAGTACGCATGTCTTAATCGTCCTGCATTTCCAGCTATCAAAAGATAGCTGGTATCTCTTCAAGCTATTTAGGGATGAATCATGATTTTATTTGGCAAAAAGAAAGTTAAACCAAGCCAAAAAGCTTATGCCGTAGTGACGGGTGCAGGCAGTGGAATTGGTCGAAGTTTTGCAATTGAACTGGCAAAACGTGGTAGCAGCGTAGTGTGTGCAGATATTAATTTGGAAGCTGCTGAAGAAACTGTAAAACTTCTTGAACAAGAAGGTGCAAAAGCTTTTGCTATGCGTTGTGATGTAGGCAATGCAGAACAAGTTAATCATCTAGCTGAAACTGCTGAAATCTTACTTGGGCACCCTGTGACTCTTGTTATTAATAATGCTGGTGTAGGTTTGGGTGGCAAATTTGATGAACTCACCCTAGAAGACTGGAACTGGGTCATGAACATTAACCTTTGGGGAGTAATTCATGGCTGTCATGCATTTGTTCCTAAGTTTAAAAAACTAGGTTATGGCGCGATTATTAATGTCGCATCTGCAGCCTCATATACTGCTGCTCCAGAAATGACCGCTTATAACGTGACTAAAGCAGGTGTCCGTGCACTTTCAGAAACACTTTCTGCTGAGCTTCACAAATTTAACATTAAAGTGAATGTGCTCTGCCCAACTTTGGTTCCGACCAATATCATTAAAAATGGCCGTATTCCGGGTCGCTATTCAAAACTAGCAGATCATGCACTGATGAACTATGCCATGACAACAAGTGATGATGTCGCAAGATTAACCCTTAACCGTCTTGATCAGGATGAGTTGTATACCATTCCTCAAATTGATGCGAAGTTATTCTGGCTCATGAAACGTGCATCTCCAAGCTTGTATACCAAGTTCCTTGGTACATCGTACAAATTATTTAAATAAGAAATTTATAGGTAGTACATATATGACTGCGCAAATGAAAACAAATGCTTCAGCAAAAAAAGCTGTCAATTCACCTAGCCACATTTTCGATACTTTTATTGTGGGCGCTGGCATTTCAGGAATCGCTGCTGCTATTCGTCTCGATCAAGTGGGTTATACCAACTATAAAATTATAGAAAAAGCAGCACGTGTCGGCGGAACATGGCGTGAAAATACCTATCCGGGTTGTGGTTGTGATGTGCCATCGGCTCTTTATTCTTACTCATTTGCACCAAGTGCAAAATGGAGTCATTTATTTGCACGCCAACCTGAAATCTTAAGTTACTTAGAAGATGTGAGTAATGAATTTAATATCATGTCTAAAATTGAGTTTAATAATGAACTACTCAACGCAGCATGGGACGACTCACGTCATGTATGGGTACTTGATACCACTACTGGTCAATATTTATCTAAAACCGTTATTTTTGCCACAGGTCCAATTACCGAAGCTCAAATTCCACGTCTTGAAGGCCTAGAAACTTTTACAGGTGAAATGTTCCATTCAGCGAAATGGAACCATGATTATGACTTAACTGGTAAGCGCATTGCCGTGATTGGTACAGGTGCATCTGCCATCCAGTTTGTGCCACAAATTCAACCTAAAGCCAAAGAGCTTTTTGTATTCCAGCGTACGGCACCATGGGTATTGCCTAAACCGGATACGGACTTGGGTGAATTGAGTAAATCTGTGATTGCAAAGTATCCCTCTATTCAGGCGAGCTGGCGTAAAAGTGTAGCGTTAACGCTGAATGCGATTAACTTTGGTTTACGTAATCCTCTTGCGCTAAAACCAGTAAATGTACTCGGTAAGCAATTACTTAAACTTCAAATTACAGACCCTGTGCTACGTAAAAACGTCACGCCAAACTTTGATATTGGCTGTAAACGTATTTTGTTTGCCAACAATTACTATCCTGCACTACAAGCCCCAAATACAACCCTGATCCCTCATGGCTTGGTGAAAGTAGAAGGCAATACAGTGGTTGCTGCCAATGGTGAACGTCACGAAGTTGATGTGATTATTTGGGGTACAGGTTTTGAAGTGTCTCACCCACCCATTGGTAAACGTGTGTTTAATGAAAAAGGTCAACGTTTAAATGACTTATGGAAAAACACTTCACCAGAAGCTTACTTAGGAACCAACATTGAAAATGTACCGAATGCATTCTTAGTTTTAGGGCCAAACGTACTGGTGTATGACTCGTTTATTGGTTTGGCAGAAGCACAGCTCGACTACATTGTAGATGGCTTGTTGAAAATTAAAAACAAAGGAATTAGCAAACTAAACGTCAAGTCGGATGTGATTAAAAAGCACAACGACTTGGTACAAAAACACTTACAAACAACCGTATTTAATAGCGGCGGTTGTAAGAGCTATTATCTTGACGCAAACGGTCGCAACTTCGCTGCATGGCCTTGGTCACTGAAAAAGCTTAAACAACGTTTGAAAAAACTAGATTTGAAAGATTATGAAGTGACTTACCAAACGTCAAAAACACATTAATTTGTAATTTTGACCAAATCAGTTGTAAGGAATGGGCAGTGTATTTTAGATTTTCATGAAATACACTGCCTTCTTCGTTGAATATCTTCAAGAAATAAAAAAACAGGATAAAGATGAAAGAAGGTCAATCAAGTCGCACCGCCGAAGCTGCTGCTGCATTACGAGCCAATCATTTTCAAAATACAAAGAACCCCGTATTTTCAGACCCTTATGCTTTTGAACTGACCAGCAAAGGTTGGAAACAACTTTTATCTACACCATTTATTGTTAAAGTCATGAATTCAGCAGTTTTAAACCGTACTTTAGGTTTGCTTACTGGACAAGTCGTCGGACGTTCCCGTTATGCCGAAGATTTACTGGATCAGGCTGTTCAATACAACATTTACCAATATGTTTTGGTTGGGGCGGGTTTAGACTCTTTTGTACTACGTGAGTCACAGCATTACCCAACTTTAAAAATTTTTGAAGTAGATCATCCTGATACTCAAGCGGCTAAACAAGCAAAGCTCAAAAAGCTAGGTGAACTCCCCTCTACTGTTGAATTTGTTTCTATTAACTTTGAAAAAGAATCTATTTCAGAAGCTCTGACCAAAAGTCTCTATGATCAATCTGCTCCTGCATTTTTTTCATGGTTAGGAACAACTCACTATTTAAACCCGCAAACCACCCTGCAAACTTTAAAAAGTATTGCTGAATTTGCTGCAAACGGGAGTGAGGTTGTACTCGACTATTCGACCGATTTTCAGGAATTAACCGGGATTGAGCGACTTGGAAGTATGGGTGTCGCACAGTTTACCCACTTGCTCAAAGAACCTTTATTGGGTCAATTTAAACCTTCAGATCTACACCATGCTGTTAACGAAATGGGCTTTGAAGTCGTGGAAGACTTATCGGGTGAAGCCATTACTGAACGATATTTTAATGCGCGTGCCGACAATATACGCCATACCTCGGCGACCCGTTTATTGCATCTGCGTTTAAAAAAATAAAAGTATAAATTAGTGGTTGTCTAATCGCATGGCATGAGGTGTTTTCCCATGCCATCGTTTATAAGCGTGAATAAAACTGGCAGGCTCGGCATAACCTAACCACTCTGCAATTTGTTCCACAGAAACTTTAGGCAAAGCCAAATATTGTTCAGCTAGAACTTGTCTCACTTCTTCACGAATTTGAATAAAAGTCATTCCCTCTGATGCCAAGTGACGGCGCAAAGTTCGGACATTTAAGTGCAATCGATCTGCGACTATTTCCATAGAAGGCATTTCCCCACGTACACTCATCAACTGCTGTTGCACTAAGGTTGTAAATTTATTTTGTGATTGGCGTTTCTCTAATATTTGTCGACATTGCTCTTCGGCGGTGTGCAACACCAGATCATTTGCCATAAGTAGCTTTTGGTCTACTTTTTGCGGATCAAGAAGCACAAAGCTTTTAGCTGCACCAAACTCTGGCATTACACCAAACAAATTTTGATATGGCTCGGCATCACCCTTAGGCTGAAAAGAAAAAGCTAAATATTGGCAAAAATTATCTTGTACAAGGTCGCGTTGCACCGTAATCAGAGCGGCTGAATCGCGTTCGATAATAAATTGACGCACTGATGATGGAATATCTTGCTCATCAATTTCAATGCGTACTCCCTTTGGCGTCTCGGATACATCAAAACGGGTAAAGGCAAAGGTTAATGAAAAATAGGTCAGTGCAAAATCAAGTGCTTCACGAATGCTAGCACTACTCATGAGCGCCATACCTAATGGCCCAAATGTGGTGAAATGATAGCGCGCACCCACTTCTAGGCCCAATGCAGGCCGATCATCAAACTGCTCAACCAAGTTATGAATGAGCTGTAATTCTTGATGGCCGGTTACCACCATATGAGGGTCAAGTAATTGTTGTTGGCTAAGCCCTGTACCTTTCAAAATCACTTGATAAGGAATACCTGCTTCCGCTGCAAAATCAGCCATGAGTCGAACACTATGTATGCTACGTTCAAATGCCCAAGCGTACGTCACTGTACTATCCAGAATGTCCTCGAATCACAATATTTTGTCCTCATCCATCCTCTAAATCAAGTAAATAAACGATTATGCTGCATACAGGAAATTGCGATTTTTTCGCCCACTGTTTTTAAGGATTTTAGAGCAGCCTATGTTTAATTCGACGTCTAATTCAAATAAAAATGTACGTATCGCCATTATAGGCACTGGTTTCGGTGGCTTAGGTTTAGCTATTCGACTCAAACAAGCAGGTTTTGAACAATTCACTCTATTTGAAAAAGCTGCCGATGTCGGCGGTGTATGGCGTGACAATACCTATCCGGGTGCTGCATGTGATGTGCCTTCTCATCTGTATTCCTTTTCTTTTGAGCAAGAACTCGGCTGGAAAAATCGCTACGGGACATCTCAAGAGATTTATCAATATTTACGCCACTGTGCCGACAAATATGAGATTCGTCCGCATGTTCAATTTAATACTGAAATAGCCAGTGCCGAATTTGATGCCCTACAAGGTGTATGGCACATTCAAAGTACGACTGGTGAACAGTTTGAAGCTGAATTTCTAGTCGGTGCCGTGGGTCAGCTCAACCGCCCTGCCTACCCAAAACTTAAAGGTATTGAAAACTTTAAAGGTAAAGCCTTTCACTCAGCGCGTTGGGATCATGATTATGACTTAACTGGTAAACGTGTTGCTGTGATTGGTACAGGTGCAAGCGCAATTCAGTTCGTACCCGAAATTGCCAAACAAGTGGCACACCTTGATGTTTACCAACGTTCAGCGCCTTATGTGATTCCAAAACCAGATCGCGTTTACCAGCCTTTAGAGAAAAAGGCTTTTCGTAAACTTCCGATTTTGCAAAGTCTGGATCGGGCTTTTCAATATGGTCATCATGAAATTCGTTTGCTGGCCTTTACCACCTCACTGAATGAAATGCCTTTGGTGGAATATTTATTTCAGCGCCACATTCGTAAAGTTGTTAAAGACCCGAAATTACGACACCGTTTAATGCCGGATTATCCAATTGGTTGTAAACGTATTCTAATTTCGAATCATTGGTATGAAACGCTGACTCAGCCTCATGTCGATGTCATTCATACGGGCATTCAAGAAATTACCGAAAACGGCATTTTAGATACGGAAGGAAAGCTACGTGAAGTCGATACCATTATTTATGGTACAGGCTTTGCCGCAACGGAATTTATGGCACCCATGCAGATTACTGGTCTGGATGGTCGCACCTTAAAAGACACTTGGAAAGATGGTGCAGAAGCTTATCTCGGTTTAACTGTGAGCGGCTTTCCAAACTTCTTTATGCTTTATGGTCCAAACACCAATCTTGGGCACAACTCAATTGTGTATATGATTGAAAGCCAAGTGAATTATATTTTAGATGCCATTCAAACAACCTTACAAAACAAAATCTTGTTCACCAATATTCGTGCCGAAATTCAACATGAGTTTAATCAAAGCATCCAAGAAAAAATGAAAAAAACTGTCTGGGCACAAGGTTGTACCAGTTGGTATCAAACTGCTGATGGCAAAAATACCAATAACTGGCCAGGTTTTACCCTTGAATATCGTCAACGTACTCGCCGCTTCGATATTGAAAATTACACTCAAGTTTCGGCTATTTCTTAATAAAGCTTCACCATAGGAAATGAGAAAAATAAAAGGAGAATTTTATGAAGTCTTTTAAAAATAAAGTCGCAGCTGTAACAGGTGCAGGTTCTGGGATTGGACAAGCACTTGCTATTGCACTGGCCAAACAAGGTTGCCATCTGGCGCTTTCCGATATCAGTGAAACAGGTCTAGCTAAAACAGCCGAGCTGTTAGCGCCCTATTCCGTCAAAGTGACCACTCAAAAAGTTGATGTCGCTAAACGTGATGAGATTGCGACTTGGGCAAAAGCCGTTGTAGATGAGCATGGTCAAGTTAATTTAATTTTTAACAATGCCGGTGTCGCAATTGGTAGCACGGCTGAAGGTGTGAGCTATGAAGACCTTGAATGGCTGATTGGTATTAATTTTTGGGGCGTGGTTTATGGCACCAAAGAATTTTTGCCTTACTTAAAACAAAGTGGTGATGGGCATATTATTAATATTTCCAGCATGTTTGGCTTAACAGCTCAACCGACCCAAAGTGCTTATAACGCCAGTAAATTTGCCGTTCGTGGCTTTACCGAGTCTCTACGCCAAGAACTCGATATGCAAAACGCTGGGGTGAGTGCAACCTGTGTGCATCCGGGTGGTATTCGTACCAATATTGCCAAAGCTGCCCGAATGAATAATAGCGTTCAGTCTTTAGGAATGGACCCCCTAAAAAGTCAGGATGCTTTCGATAAATTACTTCGCACTCCAGCCGATGATGCCGCTCAACAAATTTTAGAGGCTGTTCGTAAAGACCGCCGCCGCTTACTTATTGGAGCCGATGCGAAAGCCATTGATGTGATTCAACGTATTCTTCCACAGGGTTATCAAAAGATTTTCGCAACGGCGACTGCCCTACAAACTCGTCTACTCAACAAATCAGCAAAATAACAATAGCGGTCAGTATGCTCTTAAGTTTGAGAGATGCTGACTTAATCACATGCTTAGTGTGAGTCATTATTATGAAGCAGCTTCTCGCATGGACCATTCGTACTACGCTACGTCCAGCTTTATCGCCTAGAACGCCATTGAAGCTACAACGTTTTTGTAGCGATGCGGCCAGTGCTATTGTGCTTGGACCACGTGGCTATAAAACAAAAAAGCAAACGATTGCTCAAGTACCGATAGTTCATATTCAACCCAAAACGACTCAATCAGAATTGGGCATTTTGTATTTACATGGGGGTGGCTATGTTGTGGGTAGTTCAAAAAGTCATACCAAGCTTGCGGCTCAAATCGGTCACGCAGCTCAGGCACAAGTCTGGTTACCTGAATATCGCCTAGCTCCAGAGCACACAAGCCCTGCTGCTACTGAAGATGTTATAGCAGTTTATAAAGCACTTCTCGCTCAAGGACAGGACCCGAAAAAACTCGTGATTGCTGGGGATTCTGCGGGCGGTGGATTAAGCTTAAGCACGGCAATGGCTATTCGAGATAGTGGTTTACCCTTACCCGCGGCGTTAGTTTTACTTTCACCTTGGGTTGACTTAAGTCTCTCTGGAAGCAGTATAAAAACTCATGCTGGTCAAGATGCAATGCTGTCAGAAGACTGGTTAGCTTGGTGTGCAAAAAACTATTGCGGGCAAAAATCATTCACTGATCAAACCTGCTCTCCACTCTATGCGGACTTGACTGGATTACCGCCTGTTTTGATTCATGTCGGCACCGAAGAAGTTTTATTAGACGATGCAAAACGTCTTACTGAACAAACTGAAAAACATGGTATTCCGACGAACTTTAGGATTTATGACCACGTCGGACATGTTTTTCAATTTCATGCAGGTATACTAAAGGAATCTGATGACTCAATTGAGCGCATTAGGCAATTCATTAATAAACATACACAGTCAATATAAAAAATATCACTAGACAGGAGCCTTCGTCATGACAACAAACAATTATGACTATGATTACCTCATTATTGGTTCAGGTTTTGGTGGTAGTGTTTCTGCCTGCCGTCTGACCGAAAAAGGCTATTCGGTTGCCGTAATGGAAATGGGCCGTCGCTGGAAAGCTGAAGATTTTGCTAAAAACAACTGGAATACCCGTCGCTGGATTTGGCGTCCGGGCATGAAACTTTTCGGTTATTTTAATATGCGTTTTTTCCGCCATGTCACCATTATTTGCGGGAATGCTGTAGGTGGGGGTTCAATTACCTATGCCAACACCCTGCTTGTTCCACCTGAACATATTTGGGACGAAGGCACATGGGCAGATGCGGCAGACTGGAAAAATGAAATGCCACAGCACTATGCTGAAGCCGAACGTATGCTCGGGGTAACTGATAATAAAATTTTAGGTCCTGCCGACCATATGCTAAAGAAAATGGGTGAAGCAGTTGGTGTTGGACATACCTTTAAACCGACTCGTGTTGCAACCTTCTTTCCACCCGAAGGCGAACAAGGCGGAAAGACCTACCCAGACCCTTATTTTAACGGCGAAGGTCCAGACCGCGGAACATGTACTGCATGTGGCGGCTGCATGACGGGTTGTAAACATAACGCAAAAAATACGCTCGATAAAAACTATTTATACTTTGCTGAAAAAAATGGCGCCAAAGTTTACGAAGAAACCAAAGTGGTTGATGTTAAGCCTCTCAATGGCAAAGCCGATGGCAGTGATGGTTATGAAGTCACAACTGAATGCTCAAGTTCATGGTTTAACAAACAGCGTCGTACATGGCGCGTACGCAATGTAATTTTCTCGGCATCTTCTTTGGGTACCCAAGAGATGTTGTTCCGTTTAAAACAGTCTGGTTCTCTCCCTAATATTTCTGATGACTTGGGCAACCGAGTACGTACCAATGCCGAGTCTATTTTAGGGGTTCGCTTTTTTGGTAAAGATGTCGACATGAGTAAAGGAGTTGCCATTGGTTCAAGTATTTACATCGACCATGACACTCACATTGAAGCAACGCGTTACCAAACTGGCTCAGATGCCATGGGCCTTATGTGTACCTACATGGCAAAAGGCAAACCGGGTTGGACACGTATTTTCTTTTGGTTATGGGCATTTCTGAGCCATCCTTTTATATTTCTTCGCATGACGAACCCTGTCGGTTTTGCACGCCAAACCTTAATTTTCTTGGTGATGCAAACAGCAGATGCGTCTATTAATATGCGCTTGAAACGCAATTGGTTCTGGCCTTTTGGCAAGGTGTTATCGAGCGAAGGTAAAAAACTGCCTGTTTATATTCCACAGGCCAATACCTTTACTGAAAAAGTAGCCAAAATGTTTAATGGGCATCCAATAACCACCATTACCGAAATTTTGTTTAATGTGCCTTTTACCGCTCACTGTATGGGTGGCTGTGCCATAGCTTCTAGCCCCGAACAAGGCGTAGTCGATGGACAAAACCGTGTCTTTAACTATAAAAACTTATATGTTGTAGATGGTTCAATGTTAGGTGCTAATTTAGGGGTTAATCCAAGTCTAACCATTACAGCACTCGCTGAACGTGCGATGTCATATATTCCAGCCAAACATACTTTGGGCGAACAACAAGATCAGCAAGTAGAAACTGTAGAGCTCACAAAAGCCTCTGCTTAATCTAAAAGTTTGTTGTATAAAAAAAGCCTATTTAAAAATAGGCTTTTTTTATTTCGCTTTTTAAATTACATCGCCACGGCTTTAGCACGAGCTGCATGCAATTTTTTATAGCTCTCGATCAGACGTAAATGACGATCAAGTCCTTCTAGTTTCATACTTGTTGGTGTTAAACCATAGAAACGAACGCTACCCTCGACAGAACCTAATACCGCATCCATTCGTGTATCACCAAACATACGGCGGAAGTTAGTCAAGTAGTCTTCAAGCTCTAGTTCTTCATCTAGCATTACTTCAAGTACCACGTTCATGCACTGATAGAACAAGCCACGCTCAACGGTATTGGTGTTATATTGCAAGTAAGTTTCGACTAACTCTTTTGCTTCTTCAAACTGTTGTAAAGCCACATAAATTAGCAATTTCAGCTCTAAAATGGTGAGCTGTCCCCAGACTGTATTGTCATCAAACTCGATGCCAATGAGTGTGGTAATTTCAGTGTAGTCATCTAACTCGCATTCTTCTAAACGCTCAACCAATGCCTCAAGCTGTTCATCATCCAAACGATGCAGATTTAGAATATCTTCACGGAATGAAAGTGCTTTGTTGGTATTGTCCCAAATTAAATCTTCAACGAGATAAATTTCTGAATAATCTGGCACTAAAATACGGCAAGCAGTCGCACCTAAGTGTTCGTACACAGCCATGTATACTTCTTTGCCCATCTCTTCGAGAATACCGAACAATGTTGCAGCTTCTTCTGCATTCGACTCTTCGCCTTCGCCAGAAAAATCCCATTCAACAAAGTCATAGTCAGATTTAGAGCTAAAGAAGCGCCAAGAAACCAAACCACTTGAGTCAATAAAGTGCTCAACAAAGTTGTTCGGCTCAGTGACCGCATTACTTTGGAAAGTCGGTTGAGGTAAATCATTTAAGCCTTCAAAACTACGGCCTTGAAGTAATTCGGTCAGGCTACGTTCCAACGCAACTTCAAAACTTGGATGCGCACCGAAAGATGCAAACACCCCACCTGTACGCGGGTTCATTAAAGTTACACACATTACAGGGAACTGACCGCCTAGTGATGCATCTTTAACTAATACAGGGAAACCTTGCTCTTCTAAGCCTTTAATACCAGCAACAATACTTGGGTATTGTGCTAATACGTCTTCAGGAACATCCGGAAGTGCAATTTCACCTTCCAAAATTTCACGTTTAACAGCACGTTCAAAAATTTCTGACAAGCATTGAACTTGGGCTTCTGCCAAAGTATTGCCTGCACTCATACCATTACTTAAGTACAAGTTTTCAATTAAATTTGATGGGAAATATACAACTTCACCATCAGACTGGCGCACAAAAGGTAGCGAGCAAATACCACGCTCTACGTTGCCTGAGTTGGTGTCGTATAAATGTGTACCCAGTAGCTCATCATCTGGGTTATAAATCTCAAGACAGTAT
Organism: Acinetobacter sp. XH1741; assembly: GCF_041021895.1. Taxonomy (NCBI): domain Bacteria; kingdom Pseudomonadati; phylum Pseudomonadota; class Gammaproteobacteria; order Moraxellales; family Moraxellaceae; genus Acinetobacter; species Acinetobacter chenhuanii. Next base: position 1,732,901 of record NZ_CP157428.1, on the reverse strand, counting down.
TCATCTAAGATTTCTTTAGGCAATTCACCATTTGGACCCGGTTTAAACCATTTTTCATCTGGATAATGCACAAATTCAGCATTGGCAATATCCTCACCCCAGAACTGGTCGTTATAGAAGAAATTACAGTTTAAACGTTCAATAAATTCGCCCAATGCAGACGCTAAAGCACTTTCTTTAGTCGCGCCTTTACCATTGGTAAAACACATCGGAGACTGTGCATCACGAATATGTAATGACCATACATTTGGCACAATATTACGCCAAGATGCGATTTCAATCTTCATACCCAAATTTGCCAAAATAGCTGACATATTGGCAATGGTTTCTTCTAATGGCAGGTCTTTACCTTGAATATAGGTATGGTTTTCAGAAGTTAAGCTTGGCAATAGCAAGGCTTGTGCATCTGCATCAATGCTTTCAACTTCTTCAATAATAAATTCAGGACCCGTTTGAATCACTTTTTTAACAGTACAACGGTCAATCGAACGTAAAATCCCTTGGCGATCTTTCTCTGAAATATCGGCTGGTAATTCAATTTGAATTTTAAAGGTTTGCTTATAGCGGTTTTCAGGATCAACAATATTATTTTGCGATAAACGAATGTTATCAGTTGGGATATCTCGAGCGGCACAATACACTTTTACAAAGTACGCTGCACACAATGCTGACGATGCTAAAAAATAGTCAAATGGGCCCGGTGCCGAACCGTCACCCTTGTAGCGAATTGGTTGATCGGCAATTACCGTAAAGTCATCGAACTTAGCTTCCTGTCGAAGATTGTCGAGATAATTAACCTTGATTTCCATGCTGGCACCTAAATATTTTTATGTGTCAGCACAGACACATAAAATTCTAAATATTGAAAAATAAGCCGAATCACAGCGAAGAAATTGACTTAAAAAAATGAGAGATTAAAGCCATGTGTTTAATGAGAGACTCAATTGGCTTTAATAAGATTGGCGCTATTATAGAGTGATTTTGTGCAGTTGATAACTAAAGTTAAAACATTGATGGTCACAATGTTTTAACTTGTCTTGAATTTAGTTAAATATTAATCATTAAAATTTAAAGGTGTAATCGACATTCAAACGTGTTTCATTTGCCGAGTGAAAAGTCATATTAGTAGGCATATCGTTGCGATAGTGAGAAAAACGAGCTCGCATTCCCAAACCTTTTAACTTACCTTCAGGAATTTTATAACCCAAATCAAATTCCATCGACTCTTCTTTAAAACGCTGATCGCCATATTGCAATAAATCAATGTTTTCACCTTTTGCATAGCGGGTCATAAAGCGCAGACCATTTAATGAAACATCCCCTAATTGGGCATTTTTGAAGTCATATTCGTAACGAATCGAATAGACTTTTTCATCTTTATTCGAATAGTCCGAACTCATAAAATCAAGCACGACTGGGCTTTCTGTTCCCGACAAAAATGGCAGACCTGTTGAACCAAATGACTGCATATAACCCAAAGAAACCGTATGATTTTGATAGTTCAAACCAAATAAGCCACTAATATGGCGGTTATCGACCTCTCCTATTTTTTTGCTTCCAGTTTCTTCACTATTAAAAAAACGTACATCACTTAAAAAATTAAGCTGGTCATTTAAAGGTTGTTTTCCGTTAAATCCTAAAAATTGTTGCTGGTAAATGTCTTTGAGTTCAGCATGATAAGCACGTAAACGGTAGTCCTTTAACTGATAACTTCCTCCCAAAGTATAAAACGAGTCTGTAGTTGCAGCTTTGTCAAAACGATGGTTGATATTATCTGTTCCAACATCGGTATAACGAATGGAATCGCGCTGCCGTACTTCGTCAACATAAAAACCTTCGAGTTGAAGATTGGGAATTTCATTTGAAACAAAGCGAATACCGCGATAAGTCTGAGGGAACAAACGCGCTGGCGATGAAAATATAGTCGGTAACTGCGGAACTAAATCACCCACAAAAAGCTCATTTTTTCTAAATTTAGCCTTCCCTGTAATGCCGATTTTCCCATAATAATCATCACGCGAGTTATCGCTATTTACTTGTAGTAAGCCACTACGTGCATAGTCATCGGCGCGGCTTCCCATCAGGTTAAAACCTGCCATTGCCAGCACATCAACACCGAAACCAACTGTCCCTTCGGTATAACCAGACTGTCCTTTAAAAATTAAACCCTGCGCCCAATCTCTGGCTGCTGTATAAGGATATGGGTCTTTTTTATAGTCTCGGTCAAAGTAAAAATTACGTAGTGTCAGCTCAGCTTTACTATCTGCAATAAACTCGGCATGCACAACTTGACTAAATAATGGGCACAAGCATACCCCCACCCACAATGGTGTCTTTTTCATTTTTTATCTCAACTATTTAATTTTTAATGGATTAAGGTGCTGTTTTAAGCGAGTAGTTTTGCTCTTTTTGACTGCGGTAAAAAGCACTACCCAAGCTTAAAATCAGGAAAATAGCCAAAATAAAGACCACACCGTAATAGGCATAAAGCGTTGCAGGCGCCATACCTCTATCCAGAAAAATACCTGCCACCGTTGGCGATAAAATTGCCCCAATACGACCAAAACCAATTGCATAGCCCACGCCGCGACTACGGATTTCAGCATCATAAATTGTTGGAGAAATCGAATATAAACCTGCCACACAGCCATTAATGAGTGTGCCAAGTAATAAGCCGACTATGAGTGCAATGCTGACTTGAGCCGAGACTGCAACAAACAGGAAAACACATGCAGACGTTAGCCCTAAAAATAGACTTAAGGCATAGAAAATTTTCATACGTGATGCCAATAAACCAATAATGGCTGCCCCGAAAATCCCGCCAATACTAATTAAAATGCCGGTACTTACACCTTGGTGTGGCGACATTCCCATTGAAATAAGAATTTTTGGTGTCCAGCTCATCACAAAGTAAAAGCCAAACATCACTAAAAAGAATGCAAACCACAGACAAAGCGTTTGAAACCCCAGTTGTCCAGCAAATAATTTGCCCAGTTCACTACCATTTTGCGTGCTCATTTTTTCATAACGCGGCATAACGGGTAATTCGTTTAGCCCAATGCGATTTACAGTTGCATTAATTCGTTCGAGTGCCTGATTTGGTCGTTTCGCGAGTAAGTAATCTAAAGATTCAGGTAATAACCATGCGCTGATTAGTAGCATTGCAATAGTGGTAACCCCACCTGCCAAAAAGATTGAGCGCCAACCTAAATGCTCAATCAAGGCCAGTGATAGTATTCCACCCAGTGTCGCGCCAATTCCATAACCTGTAGACATTAAGCTAACAGCCAGACTGCGCCAGCGAGCATTGGCATATTCACTTGCCAAAACGTTACTGCTGGCAAGAATCCCACCTACCCCAATGCCGGTAATAAACCGAAGTGCTGCTAACATGCTGTGGCTTTGAACCAAAGCACAGCCCAACATGCTAAAACCAGCAATCACAAGGCAAACTAAAATAAGTAAACGACGACCGATTTTATCGGCTAAAGGCGCTAGAAAAATTGAACCCGCAGCCATTCCAAAAAGGCCAGAACTCAGCAACAAACCAATTTGTGCCCCTGAAAGCGACCATTCTGCCGACACGGATGGCGCAGTAAATGCCATCACCATCACGTCAAAGCCATCAATAATATTGAGACAAATACAGATCAAAATAACAAACCATTGATAACGGCTCATGTTGTTCTGATTGATCTCACTTAGAACGTCTCTTTCCATTTGTGCATCTCCCAATGTGGATAAGAGATACACACGACATTGCCGATAAGAGCGATTGGGTGGTTATGCATATCCGTATCCATAATGACCTAGAGGAATATTTGTTTTTTGAGCATCCTGCTCTTTTTCCATACTGATTATTTGGATCCAAAAAATCAACAATATTTTTAAAATTTAATAAACCATAAATTAAATAATTGAAAAATATATTTATAATTTATTTAAAACCATTAAAACAAAAAATATGGATCCATAAAATTTATCTATTTTTCAAATTTATCATTCTAAGTACCATTTCTATTCAGCTTTCAACCAAATCAATATGGATCCAAATAAAAGCTAATGAAAATTTCACCTCTAAATTTAAAACAACGATAAACACACTTGATAACATTTAAAAATATACAGAAAACCCACCTTTAAAGATCAATAATTTTTTAAAAAATACACTGTTCACCAATTGACCAATATTTTTATTTATTATAAATTGGATCCAATAAGTGATAAGGAGTCGTCACAATGTTTATCAAAAATGCATGGTATGTAGCCTGCCGCCCAGAAGAAATCCATGACAAACCATTAGGCCGCACCATTTGTGGTGAAAAAATTGTTTTTTATCGTGGGAAAGAAAACCAAGTTGCAGCCGTTGAAGATTTTTGTCCCCATCGTGGTGCCCCGCTTTCACTGGGTTATGTAGAAGATGGCAACCTTGTCTGTGGTTATCATGGCTTAGTAATGGGTTGTGATGGAAAAACTGTTTCAATGCCAGCTCAACGTGTAAATGGTTTTCCTTGCAACAAAGCATATGCGGTTGTCGAAAAGTTTGGTTTTATTTGGATATGGCCGGGTGAGAAAGCATTAGCAGATGAAGCAAAACTGCCAACTTTAGAATGGGCAGATCATCCTGAATGGAGCTATGGCGGAGGCCTGTTTCATATTCAGTGTGACTATCGCTTGATGGTCGATAACCTGATGGATTTAACCCACGAGACCTATGTTCATTCAAGCAGCATCGGACAAAAAGAGATTGATGAATCATTACCAGTCACTAAAGTTGACGGCGACCATGTCATTACCGAACGCTATATGGAAAATGTGATCGCGCCTCCATTTTGGCAAATGGCCCTTCGTGGTAACCACTTAGCAGAAGATGTACCCGTTGACCGTTGGCAACGTTGCCACTTCTTTGCGCCAAGTAATGTGCATATTGAAGTTGGTGTAGCGCATGCTGGACATGGGGGTTATCACGCACCAAATGACAAAAAAGTTTCCTCAATTGTGGTTGATTTTATTACACCAGAAACTGAAACCTCACACTGGTATTTCTGGGGAATGGCACGCAACTTCCAACCTGACAATGCTGAACTCACCGATCAAATTCGTGAAGGCCAAGGCAAAATCTTTACTGAAGATTTAGAAATGCTAGAACAACAGCAGCAAAATATTTTAAACAACCCACATCGCAAGTTACTGATGCTCAACATCGATGCAGGCGGTGTACAGTCTCGTAAAGTGATTGAGCGATTACTTGCCGAAGAAAATAAAACACCTCCTGAAACATCCGCACAGAAGTTTCCAAACATTCGGATTATTTAATGGAGCATGAACATGGACGTTATTATTCAAAAAATTCACCAGCTCACTCCGACCATTCGTGCGTTTGAATTGGTCTCCGCAAATGGCACAGAGCTACCGAGTTTTGAAGCAGGCTCGCACATTGATGTACATCTAAAAAATGGCCTCACCCGTCAATATTCACTTTCAAACTGTTGTAGTGAAAAACATCGTTATGTGATTGGTGTTTTACATGATGCCAATTCACGCGGAGGCTCACGTTGCATTCACACTGAATATCGTGAAGGCGATCATTTAAAAATTGGTGAGCCGCGTAATTTATTTGAAATTCACCCTCACACAAAGCAGGCGATTTTATTTGCGGGTGGTATTGGTATTACCCCTATTTTATCGATGGCGTATCGGCTTAAGTCAGCCAATATTCCTTTCGAATTACACTACTTTGTTCGTAGTCATGAAATGATTGCCTTTTATGGCAATTTAACCGAGCACTTTGGTGAGCAAGTCCATTTTCATATTCAAGACCAACCCGACACCGAATGTAATATGGCAGAGGTTTTAGCCCAAGCTTCACCAGATAAACACCTATATGTGTGTGGGCCTACTGGGTTTATGCAGTTTGTCATGAACTCAGCCGTACAAGCAGGTTGGCATAGCGAACAGTTACATCAAGAGCATTTTGTCGCTCAAAAAGTAGATACGTCTAACGATGAAGCTTTTACCATTGAAGTTAAAGGTACTGGCCGTCGAATTGAAGTATTACCAGAGCAAACTGCTACTGAAGCATTAATTGCAAATGGTTTTGATATTCCTATTTCGTGTGAACAAGGCATTTGCGGGACCTGTATTACCCGTGTGGTAGAAGGCACGCCTGATCATCGAGATATGTTTATGACCGATGAAGAACATGCATTGAACGACCATTTTACGCCCTGCTGTTCTCGTGCAAAAACTAAAAATCTTGTGATTGAGCTTTAACCCGAAAGTTCCTTTATTCAAATATAAAGGAACTTATTTCGCCTTAAGCACTTAAAACATTTCTGAGCGTTTCACCTAAAATCACTACACTGCTGTGTTCACGCATTAATGTTTCAGCACGCCCTGCCTGTCGATGTACCAAGGCATCGAAAATCGAACAATGCTGTAAATGTGCGTAGTGCAAACGACGATATTCAGACAAAGCTTGGTTCTGATCATAGGTAATGGCTTGGGCAGAAGCCATAGGCAATTGGTTGTTTTTTGCTAAGGCTTGTATGAGTGCGACGTTTTGCGCACCTTCAATAATGGTGTCATGAAAGATGACATTAAAATGATGATAACGCTCTAGTTCAGCATCGCCAAACTCGTCCTTTTCATTAAAGAGTTTTTCAGTTTCTTGAATACAATGTTGCAGCGTCTTTTTCTGCTCTTCGCTTAAGCCTTGTTCTGCCAAAGTTTTCGCAGCCAACCCTTCAAGCACACCGCGCACTTCAAGCGCATCATGAACCAATTGTTCTGAAATTTCACGAACCGTGTAACCACGAGTTGGGTTTTTAATGAGGAGACCTTCTTGTTCGAGCAACCGAAAGGCAATACGAACAGGCTGCCTTGAAACGCCAAGTAACTCGGCCGTTGGAATTTCGGCAATTCTGGCACCGCCTTCAAGTTCCCCTGAAATAATCATTTTTCTTAGTTTAAGTAAAACTTGTTGTCCTGAAGACATCCGCTGCCACACATCACCAAAAACGTCACTTCGATGCTAGCAAGTTCATTTGTAAAATGAAATAAATTTTCTGTGTGAATCAGTGCTTAAGCAGGACTGTAGGCTTTAAAAAATTAAATTGCCAACAATGTTCGCTTAAAGACCTTTCAGATTATTCACCATAATATCGAGGTTATTACGGATTAAATAAGCCAAGTTAATATCAATGCCTTCAAGCATTTTCTCTTCAATTTTTAAAACCACTTCATTGCATTTATTCAGCTTATCAATACCACTGTCGGTCAGTGTAATTAAAATACGGCGGCCATGGGTTGGGTCTGGTTTTTTCTCAATCCAACCATTCACCAGCAAATCTTGCAAAATTTTGTTGGCAGATTGCGGCTTAATAAAAGAGCGCTCAGCAAGCTTGGCATTAGATAAATTACTTTTTGAAGCTAAAACAGAAAGCGCAGTAAATTGCGGCAAGGTAATCTCAAGCTCTTTTAAATGTTCTGTTAAATGTTTACTAATAATTCGGTCAACACGAGCAATCATGTAACTTAACTTAGGCTCATCTTCTACTTTTTTTTGAACTAAATTCGAACTTACCATAACCTTTCATTCATCATAAGAAAATCTGTAGTGAAAGTATGAGGTTCTAACCCCATACTTTCGTTAAAACTTAGCGAGCACCCGAGCTTTGCACTAAATGTACAGGCTGTTTAGGTTTTTTGACAAGAAGTAATGCAGAGATCGCTGCAATTAAGATCACTGGAATGCTTGAACCAATCACAATGGTCGAGCTTTGGCCGAGCGAAAGTAAAAAACCAGCCAGTAAAGGCCCTGCAAAAGAACCTATACGCCCAATTGCAACCGCTGAACCCACTCCAGTTCCACGCATTTCTGTCGGATAGTACATGGCAGCCAGACCATACAAAGCCGATTGTCCACCCACAATAAATAAACCACAACCCACTGCCGAAAGAGCAAGTAACGCCACAGTTGGAGAAATTGCTAAACAACAAAGTGAAAATAAAATGCCGAGATAAATCAGCTTAATCACAAAACTCATGCGTAATTTATCAAGCAATACACCCATTAAGATTGAGCCTAAAATTCCACCAATGTTGTAGCCCATCTGTACATAGTTTGCTTGTAGTTTCGATAAACCCTGCGCCCCCATCAGTAACGGCAACCAGTTCAACAAGAAGTACAGTACCACCAACGTGCAGAAAAAACTCACCCAAAGCTGAATAGTCGACATACGGCGTTCTTTGGCAAATAAAACCTCAAAGAATGGTGTGGTTTTTTGCGCTTGAACTTTACGTTGCAGGTAATCAGTTGACTCAGGTAAAAAGCGCATAATCAGGGGAATGAGTAAAATAGGTGCAATCCCACCAATATAGAAAATATGACGCCACTCTGCATCGCCCGCCACCATCATAGCAACGATGGAAGTGAGTAAGCCACCGAAAGGAATACCACTATACATAACACTTACCGCTTTACCCTTGTGCTGGTCAGGCACAGCTTCAGAGGCAAGTGTAATCATCATTGGAAGTGCACCACCCATTCCCAATCCAGTACAAAAACGAATGAGTAACAACAAACTAAAGTTGGCGGCATAGGCGGTTAATAAAGACATAATTCCAAAAAGTAAAATACTAAAAATCAGAATTTTCTTACGCCCAACTATATCTGCAAATCTGCCGCCCAATATTGCACCCGGCAAGGTTCCCAAAATTGCAGCACTAAATGCCCACGCCATTTGGGCATTGTCTAACATAAACTCTGCCCGCATTCGTGGAGCGGCTACCCCCATCGATTGAAGATCAAAGCCCTCAAAAATTGCTATGGCAAAGCACAGTAGCAACGTGATTTTTGCCCTTGCGGACTGTCCTAATATTTTTTCCATTGTGTTGTCCCTTATTGACTAGTCGTTCCATTTAGCCCTTTGTGTATTATTGTTTAAACACCCCAAAAATATCAGTTAAACTTATCAAAAAATCAACTTATTTTTATATAAAATTATTTATTAATTTAATTAATGCATAAAATACAATGATTTAAAAAATAATTATAAAAATTCATAAAAAAGACTTGAATGTAAGTTTAACTGATATTAAATTAAATCCCAGAACAGCTAAAAATCATTCAAGGAGTATGAAGATGAGTTATGAAAACCGCTGGGAAACAGTAGATGTTAAAGTTGAAAATGGAATTGCATGGGTTACACTAAACCGTCCAGAAAAGAAAAATGCCATGAGTCCTACACTCAATCGTGAAATGATCGATGTGCTTGAAGCAATAGAACTTGATCAAGATGCACGTGTGTTAGTGTTGACCGGTGCAGGTGACTCTTGGACAGCAGGCATGGACTTGAAAGAATATTTCCGCGAAGTCGACACTCAGCCTGAAATTTATCAAGAGCGTATTCGCCGTGACTCATGCCGTTGGCAGTGGCAACTTCTTCGCATGTATTCAAAACCAACGATTGCAATGGTCAACGGTTGGTGTTTCGGAGGCGGTTTCTCACCTTTAGTGGCGTGTGATCTTGCAATTGCAGCAGATGAAGCAACCTTTGGTTTATCTGAAATTAACTGGGGTATTCCACCGGGCAACCTTGTAAGTAAAGCAATGGCTGATACCGTAGGTCACCGTGCAGCTTTGTACTACATCATGACGGGTAAAACCTTTAGCGGTAAAGAAGCTGAAACTATGGGTCTTGTGAATAAAAGTGTACCCCTTGAACAACTTAAAGCAGAAGTAACCGAACTAGCAAATTGCTTGCTTGAGAAAAACCCAGTCGTCCTTCGTACCGCTAAAAATGGCTTTAAACGCTGCCGCGAACTGACATGGGACCAAAACGAAGACTACTTATATGCCAAGCTCGATCAATGTATCCACCGCGATACTGAAAATGGTCGCCAAGAAGGTTTGAAACAATTTTTAGATGAAAAATCAATTAAACCAGGTTTACAGAGCTATAAACGTACTGGTTAACTTTTGATTCTTTAATGGCAATGTAAGGACACAACCCATGCAAAATGTACAGTTACTTATTCACGGTCAATCTGTTGATGCATCAAATCAGGCAACTTTTGAGCGTATTAGCCCCATTGATGGATCAGTGGCAACAAAAGCTGCTGCTGCCACCTTGGACGATGTTGATCGTGCAATCGATTCGGCACAACAAGCTTTTAAAGTATGGTCGAAGCTCTCACCTACCGAACGCCGTTTACGCTTATTAAAAGCAGCCGATTTAATGGACCAAAAGACCGAGCAATTCATTCAAACCGGAATGCAAGAAACAGGTTCAACTGCAACATGGTATGGGTTTAACGTTCAGCTTGCTGCCAACATGTTACGTGAAGCAGCAGCCATGACTACACAAATTGACGGAAGCCTGATTCCGTCAGATGTGCCGGGCAATCTTGCAATGGGTGTGCGAGTTCCTTGCGGTGTGATTGTTGGCATTGCACCTTGGAATGCGCCTGTCATTTTGGCAACACGTGCGCTTGCTATGCCTTTGGCTTGTGGTAACACGGTAGTGTTAAAAGCATCGGAAGCCTGCCCAGCAACGCATCGTCTTATTGGTGAAGTGCTACATGAAGCAGGTCTTGGTGAAGGTGTGGTGAATGTGATTACACATGCCGCCGAAGATGCCCCACAAATCGTGGAGCGCTTAGTGTCTCATCCAGCTGTGAAGCGCATTAATTTTACAGGTTCCACCAAAGTCGGAAAAATTATTGCCAAGACTGCTGCCAAATATTTAAAACCTGTTTTACTTGAATTGGGTGGTAAGGCCCCTGTCGTGGTTTTAAATGAGGCCGATATTAATGAAGCCGTAAATGCAGTTGCTTTTGGAGCATTCTTTAATCAGGGTCAAATCTGTATGTCGACCGAACGTGTTTTAGTTCAAGACAATATTGCCGACCAATTTATTGAAAAACTGATTGAAAAAACCCGCTCTATTCGGGCAGGTAATCCAACTTCAAAAGACAATGTACTCGGTGTTTTAGAAAGTCGCCGCGCTGCAAACCGTATTCAGCATTTGCTTGAAGATGCTCAAAACAAAGGTGCTGACTTACCTTTAGGCATTCATATTGAAGACACCAGCATGCAACCGACGCTGGTACTTAATATTAAACCTGACATGCTGCTTTACCGCGAAGAATCGTTTGGGCCTGTATGCACAGTTCAACGTTTTTCAAGCATTGAAGAAGGCATAGCACTGGCAAATGATAGCGAGTTCGGTCTTTCTTCAGCAGTGTTTAGCCAAAATATTTCACAGGCATTAGAAGTCGCTCACCAGATTGATTCGGGTATTTGTCACATTAACGGCGCAACTGTACATGACGAAGCTCAAATGCCATTTGGCGGAACAAAATCGAGTGGTTACGGACGTTTTGGTAGTAAAGTCTCTGTTGCCGAATTTACCGAACTACGCTGGATTACCATTCAAACCCAATCACGTCATTACCCGATTTAGTCAGGCTAATGCGGACAACAACATATTAAATAAAAATTGCATGATGCAAAAAATAAAGCGCAGTGATGCGCTTTCCATGGAGTGAAAGAAATGCAAATGAATGCCACTCAATCACAAGACCGCGAACGGTTCGTAAAATTAGGGCAACATGATATTCATTATCACCATAAAGATGACACGCTCTATATCAGCCCAAAAGAGCAATTAAAACCGTATCCACAAAAACTGACAGATCGGTTAATTCATTTTGCACAAACTAAACCAGACCATATTTTTGCAGCAAAACGCAATGCTCAAGGTGAATGGGTCAAACTGAGTTATGCAGAAGTTCTACAGCGTGCATGGCACATTGCTCAAGCTTTACATGAACGTAACTTAAGTCAAGAAAGACCTCTGGTCATTTTAAGTGGTAATGATCTTGAACATTTAACACTGTCTATGGCTGCCATGCTGGCAGGTGTGCCATTCTCCGCTATTTCCCCCGCCTATTCTCTGATTTCTCAAGACTTTGGCAAACTCAAACACGTGTTTGAAGTGCTCACCCCAGGCATGGTTTATGCGAGCGATGGTCAAGCTTTTGCCAAGGCTATTCAAGCATGTATTACACCTGACATTGAAGTGGTGACCAATAAAGGGATTGTTGGCGATCAGATCTGCACGTCGTTTCAATCGCTATTAGATACGCCTGTTTCCAATGTTCAGGAGTTTTATCACACCCTTGATGAAAACCAGATTGCCAAATTCTTATTTACATCAGGCTCAACCAAACTTCCTAAAGCTGTACCAACCACGCATTTAATGTTGTGTGTTAATCAGCAAATGTTATTACAAACTTTCCCTGAGTTTGAAGAAACGCCGCCTGTCCTACTCGATTGGCTGTCTTGGCACCACACATTTGGGGGTAGTCACAATGTCGGTATTGCACTCTACAACGGCGGTACCATTTACATTGATGATGGCAAACCCGTTGCAGGAAAATTTGAAGAAACCATTCGTAACCTCAAAGAAATTTCCCCAACCGTTTATTTAAATGTGCCAAAAGGTTGGGAAGAACTCACCGAAGCTTTAGAAAAAGATGAAGAATTAAGAGACCGCTTTTTTGCCAAAGTTAAAATTTTATTCTTTGCAGGTGCTGCACTTTCAGAAGCGGGCTGGAACAGACTCGATAAAATTGCTCAGCAACATTGCGGAGAAAAAATCCGCATCATGAGCGGATTAGGCATGACTGAAACTGCACCATCTTGCGCTTTTACAACTGGCCCACGCGTGATGGCTGGCTTTATTGGCTACCCTGCTCCGGGGTGCGAAATTAAGCTGGTTCCATGTGGCGACAAACTTGAGTTTTGCGTTCGTGGCAAACATGTCATGAAAGGCTATTGGCGCTTAAAGGCAGACCAACAAAGCACTGTGTTTGATGATGAAGGCTTTTTCCATACAGGCGATGCTGTTCGTTTAGTCGATATCAATGATCCAACTAAAGGCCTGATGTACGACGGACGAATTGCCGAAGACTTTAAACTCAATACGGGTACTTTTGTAAATGTCGGCACACTACGCAACAAAGTGCTCATTCAAGGTAACTTACTGGTTCAAGATGTTTGTATTACCGGTTCAAACCTAAATGCTGTTGGTTTTCTAATTTTTCCAAAATTAGAAGCCTGTGCTCAATATGCAAACCTTAAACTAGGTGAGCATTCTGCAACAGAGATATTACAACACCCTAAAATCCAACAATGGTTCCGCCAATTTTTAACAACTTTTAATAAAGATGCGACTGGTAGCTCAAATACTGTCTCAATGCTTTATTTAATGACCGAGCCGCCTCAACTCGATGCAGGTGAAGTGACCGATAAAGGCAACCTCAATCAAAGCAATATTACCAAGCGTCGTGCTGCTTTAATTGATGAACTTTATCAAAAGCAAACTGATAACCCGCTGATTATTCGGGTGCCCACCTTAAAACAATAAGCAATTGAAATAAAAAAGGAAGCTCAAACTTCGGTTTGGGCCTTAGCCTCACGTTTGCCAAAAAAAGGTTCAACATGCCACACGATACAGAATTTGAACTCTTTCGGGACAGCTATCGCAGGTTCTTAAAAGAACAGGTTGCTCCGTATTATGAACAATGGGAACACGATGGCCTGATTCCACGTGATATATGGCTTCGCCTTGGGGAAAATGGCTTTCTGTGCGTCGATGTGCCCGAGGAATATGGTGGTTACGGCGCTCCTGTTCATTACTCCCTCATGCTGGTTCAAGAAACTGCTCAAGCTGGTTTTGCATCTTTAGCAGTTGCTATTGGCGGGCAAAATGAGTTGGTCTCTCCTTATCTGCAAAATATTGGATCCGAAGAGCAAAAACGTTATTGGCTACCCAAAATGGTGACAGGTGAAGTCGTCACTGCAATAGCCATGACCGAAGCCAATGCTGGTTCAGACTTACAGGCTATACGTACTCAAGCCATTTTGGAAAATGACCATTACCGTGTGAATGGTTCAAAAACTTTTATTTCAAATGGTTTACATGCCGATCTGATCGTTCTAGTTGCAAAAACAGATCCACAAGCCAAAGCAAAAGGCATATCAATTTTATTAGTCGATGCTGCGTTAGATGGCGTTAAAAAAGGTCGGTCTTTGCAAAAAATTGGATTGCATGCCCAAGATACAGCCGAACTATTTTTTGATGATGTTTGTTTGCCTGCAACTCAGCGTTTGGGTGAAGAAGGACAAGGTTTTGCTTATTTAATGCAAGAGTTACCGCGTGAACGTTTGAGTATTTCCATGATGGCTTTGGGGTCAATTTTAGGCGCTATCGAAATCACCAAAGTCTATGTACTGGAGCGTAAAGCTTTCGGACAACCTTTAAGTCAAATGCAAAATACGCGCTTTGTACTCGCAAACGCGCAAATCAAAGCAAAAGCCGCACAAGCTTTTGTAGAACAATGTGCAGCGCTGTATCAAAACCACCAGTTAAGTGTCACTCAAGTGGCAGCTTTGAAATGCTTTATTACCGATGTGCAATGCGAAGTGATTGATCAATTACTTCAGCTTTTTGGTGGCTATGGCTACATGCAGGAATACCCGATTTCGCGCTTTTTTGTGGATGCGCGGGTACAAAAAATTTATGGGGGAACCAATGAAATTATGAAAGAAATCGTTGCCCGAGAACTACTCGGAAAATAATTCGATTTAAAAACCAGACAAGGCAGGCAGAACAACCATGCCTTGGTGAAAACAAAAAATGATATTTCAGGAAGAAATGCAATGTCGAAATTATGGATGTACTCTACCCTTATGCTCTCAGGCTCGGTTTGGGCGGGCAGTTTTATTGATAACAGTTCAGTAGAACTCACCACACGGAATTTCTACTTTGACCGAGACTATCAAGTCCCATCGGCTTATCCGGCAGCGCGGGACTGGACACAAGGGTTTATTCTCAAAGCTAACTCAGGCTATACCGAAGGAACTGTTGGTTTTGGGCTAGATGTATTGGCAACAGCAGGTTTTAAACTGGATGCCAGCGCCAAATACGCAGGTACAGGAAACTTACCTAGAGATACGCGCACTAACGAGCCTGCTGACTCATACGGTGAAATTGGTGTCACAGCAAAAGCAAAAATGAGCCAGACCGAGTTACGTATAGGTACGCTCATGCCAATGAATCCTGTTTTAGTGGCTTCACCTGCTCGTTTGCTCCCACAAACTTATCGAGGAATTTCACTCACCAGTAAAGATATTAAAGACTTCGACTTACAAGCTGCTTATATCGATAAGGTGAATCAACGAGATTCGACCAACTATGAAAGAATTAAAATTTCAGGCGTAAATGGTCGATACAAAAGTGCTGAGACCAGCGGTCTATATTATTTAGGTGGGAATTATCAGTTTAATCCTGCACTTAAGCTCACCGCTTTTTACATGGATGTTAATGATCTTTATGACCAAACCATGGTTGGAGCCATACATCAATACAAAATTAATGACACGACCAATCTGAGTTCGCAATTACGCTACTATCGCAGCCGCGATGACGGACAAGCAAAAGCGGGTTTAGTCGATAATGATCTTTATCATGCGCATTTCGAACTTAAACACCAAAACCATAAATTTATTTTTGGCACCTTCCAACATCATGGCGATACCGCATTTCCGTATTTGACCGGAGGTGAAACTGGACTACTTATTGATACATGGCCGGGTGAATTTTTAAACGCAAAAGAGAAAGCCTATAGCTTCCGTTATGAATATGACTTTAAAGATTATGTGCCGGGTTTACGTTTTATGACCCGTTACACCACAGGTCACAATATTTACGCACCCAACTTAGGTGGCACAAATCTAAAAGAGCGAGAAACAGACTTTGATTTAGGTTACACCGTTCAAAGTGGCTGGTTAAAAAACCTAGGATTACGTGCGCGCTATGCCATTTATGATAACAACATGCTCTCTACAGCGAACATTAAACCTGTAAACGAAACCCGTATTAACATTGATTACACATGGAAATTTAAATAAATGGAAAAGAGGTTCTATCACAAATAGAACCTCTTTTTATTTCGGGAAATAAATAATTCAGCATGGACCCCTTCACTATGGATCAAAAAACTTTAGAACACTTACCACCCATCCATCACCATTTAGGTGGACATAATATTCATTGGAATGAAGAAAATACTGAACTCACCATCCATTACATGGCACTAGAAAGCTTTACCAACCCTCGTGGCACCGTTGAAGGCGGCATGATCTGCGCCATGCTTGACGATGTAATGGGGCTTTTTGCATATCTTGCCAATGACCGTAAACCAGCCACCACCATTAACTTGACCATGGATTTTTTAAGGCCCTGTGCGGTAGGCGAAGTTATTACAAAATGCCGCTTCATTAAACAAGGGAAAACCGTACTGAATCTCGAAAGTGAAGCTTGGCAAAACAACAAAATGATTGCACGAAGCACAGCTAATTTTCTGGTTTTAGATTAATCGCGACCATTCATTCAATAAGGATATGAATAAATGAATTACACCAACAATAAACGAATTTTGACCTATTCCGCTTTAATGCTTGCCATGCTTGGCGCTTTGGCAGGCTGTGGAAGTGATAATAACGACACATCATCTCCCTCAACAACAAAACCACCTCAGTTGTCGCCTGCTGTAGGCGCAAAAATGACAGGAAGCTGCTCAGATCTGACTGGTTTTCATTATGACAATACAGTCATTAGCTCTGCTACCCTTCAAGAGGCTGGCACATTGACTGTAGCCAATAAACCGATTGGTGCTCACTGTTTAGTTAAAGGTTATATGGGTCAACGTGTAAGTCCTGTTGATGGACAAACCTATCAAATTGGTTTTGAAATGCGCTTACCAATAGACTGGAATGGCCGTTTTCTCTATCAAGGCAATGGTGGAACCGATGGTAATTTAGTACCCGCAACAGGTCAGGTTGGCAGCGGTGGTCCACTCACCAATGCCCTACATGACGGTTTTGCGGTCATTTCTTCCGATGCCGGACATAACTCTTCACAAAATCCAATGTTTGGTTTAGACCCTCAAGCCAGAATCGACTATGGCTACGGTGCTATAACCAAACTCACACCGATGGCAAAAAATCTGATTAAAGCTGCATATGGTAAATTGCCAGACCGCTCTTATGCAGGTGGTACATCTAACGGCGGACGACATGCCATGATTGCCGCAACACGTTTAGGCGACCAATATGATGGAATTTTGGCAAGCACCCCGGGTTTTCATTTACCTCGTGCAGCCGCAGCTCAACTCTACACAGCTCAGCAGCTTCGTCGTGTCGCAACAGATGAAAATGACCTAAGTACTGCTCTTACCCTTTCAGAACGCAAAGTATTAGCAAAAGCGATTTTAGATCGATGCGATGCTTTAGACGGTGTTGCAGATGGACTGGTTCAAGATGTCGAAGCTTGTCGTACTGCTTTTGATATTCACAAAGATGTACCCGTTTGCTCAAGCACAAGAGATGGCACATGCCTAAGCACCGAACAAATTGATGTGTTAGCCAACATTTATCGTGGCCCTGTAAATTCTGCTGGACAAGCACTCTATGCAACCCAGCCTTTCGACCCCGGTTTAGTCGGTAGTAACTGGGCAAGCTGGAAATTCGAATCTTCGGTAGGAACAGCACGTGACCCTGTTGCAGTCGGGATTCTTTTTCAAGTTCCACCAGATCCAACCGTGACTCAAAACTCTAGACAATTTGCTTTTAATTTTAACTTCGATACCGACTATCCAAAACTCTCGGCAACCAATAATGTGTACACCGAAAGTTCGATGTCATTTATGATGCCACCCGATGAACTTAATCTAGATAAACTCCGTGATCACGGTGGAAAAATGATTGTAGTACAAGGTACAGCAGATGGCGTTTTCTCTGTAGATGACACCAAAAATTGGTACGATCAACTACTCCAACACTATAAAAATGATGTGAAAGGTACAGCACCTGAATTTGCGCGTTTCTTTAGAGTTCCGGGCATGAACCATACCCGTGATGGCATTGCAACCGATCAATTTGACGCATTGACTGCTTTAGTCAACTGGGTCGAATATGGGCAAGCACCTGACAAAATTATTGCGTCAGCACGCGGCGTAGGTAACCTAGGTGGTCAGATTAATACGGAACTTCCGCAAGACTGGGCGCCAGACCGTACCCGCCCACTTTGCCCTTATCCACTGATTGCCCGTTACAATGGTCAAGGTGATAGCGAAAAGGCTGAAAACTTTAGCTGTAAATAACATCCAATAAGATAAAAAGAGAGCTAAACAGGCTCTCTTTTTTATTTTGTTAAGTATCACTATCGAATCATTATTAAATGATATTTCATCCAAACCTAGCATCACTGTTAAGATAACACCGAAAACTAAAAAGTCATTTCGATATGCAAAATCAGACTGCTCAAACTCAGCCCTCGACTCAACTTGGAAAAGCACTGCTTTGTCTTATGACATCGGCTTTATTATTTTCCATTATGGGAGTGTGCATTCGTTTTGCTTCACAAACAGTGGACAATGCAACTGTTGTGTTTTTTAGAAATGCAGTGGGTTTATTTATTTTTATTCCGATGCTTTTAAAGCAAGGCTTAGACTTTGTTAAAACCGATAAACTCTGGATGCACACGTGGCGAAGTCTAGTAGGACTTGCTGCCATGTATGGTTTTTTCTATGCGATTGCTAACTTAAAACTCTCAAATGCCATGGTTTTTAGTTATTCATCACCTATCTTTATTCCACTGATTGCATGGCTTTTCTTAAAAGAAAAAATTACTAAATCGATGATTTTTGCCGCTGTGATTGGTCTATTTGGGGTTTTATTCGTCGCTAAACCCGACCAAGGGTTATTTAATGCATTGTCTTTTATTGGTTTGGGTGCATGCTTTTTATCAGCAATGGCTTTTGTCACTGTAAGAGCTTTAACCAGCACAGAACCACCTGAACGTATTGTTTTTTACTTTTGTATTTTTGGTAGTTTAATTTCATCTATTCCAATGTTCTGGCATTGGCGCATTTTCACTTGGCATGAATTAAGTCTGCTTATTGTCGCTGGTCTTTTAGCAAACATTAGCCAACTATTTATGTCTTATGCTTATAGCCTAGCCCCAGCCGGACAAATTGGCCCCATGAACTACATTGCCATTATTTTTGCAGGAATATGGGGATTTGTTTTTTGGCATGAATTACCAGATCTATTCAGCATTATCGGCATATTTATTATTTTATTTGCCATATTGCTCTGCAATCCATTTTTACAGAAAAAGTTACTCTCTCGATTTAAGATACAGATATAAGTCATTCTAATTTAATACTGTAGCCGATACTCATTCGGTGAAATGCCTGTCCAATGACGATAGGCTTTTCTAAAATTAGAAGTATCTGAAAAGCCAATTCTCTCCGCAATCTCGTCTATGGTTAAAGTCGTCTCTCTCAAATATTCATCGGCAAGACGGCGCCGAGTTTCATCTAACAATTCTTGATAGGTGAAATCAAAACCTGCCAAACGCCGATGTAAGGTACGCTTTGACATATGTAAGCGTTCAGCCATTTCTTGAGCTGATGGAAAAAGCCCTGTTCCATCCAATAATATTAAACGGATTGTTTTCACTAACTCAGGCTCTTCAAGTTCATCTGTACCTAGCATTCGCTCACAAAACGACTTACACATATCCGCAGTAATCGGGTTGGCATTTGGGCAAGGTACATCGAGCCACTTTAAATCAAAGTGCCATTGCATCACCCCAGCATTGAATTGAACAGGGCAATGAAAAACTTTTTCATATTCTTCCGCATAGTCAGGCGCAGGATATGGCAATAAAAGTTTTTTTGCCTGAAAAGGTCCTTCAAGCACACGTTCAATTAAGGTTTGCATGGAGCTAAACCAGAACTCGCACACCAAAGGCAGAAGCTTACCCAGTGCAATAATGTCCTGCCCTTCAAAAACGGCAGCGTCATCTCGAATATAAAAAGACTTCTTTAAAATAGGCCCTGCAAGCTTAATGTGTCGAATACCAAGCTCTACCGCTTGTCTAAAATTACGCGAAGAATATAGCGCGTAACCATACACCCCAAAATCTGACAACCGCTGCTTTTGCCCTGCGTGTAGTCCAATGAGTGGATCGTGAGATAGTTTTTGAATATTTTGAAATAGCTGAATTTTTTGGACTTGAGAAATATATAAAGAGGATTGATTCATCGTATCTGGCGAAATATTTGTGCCAGACAGAACTTCTGATATTGAATGACCTTGTAAACGCATTTCATCAAATAAACTGGTCAAGCCCAGCAAATATGTATTCGAACCCAGAGATGTATTATTATAATTTCCTTGGATAACGGTATTTGCATTTTTATAAATATTTTTAGGCATTTAACTCACACCATCCCTAGAGTGACATGCATAATGGCACTAAACTACCTCTTGTTGTCTCAATTTAACATCGACCATACCGTGCTTCAAGCATAAAGTATGATAAGCAAAAGTATGGAAGGAACAATAATGGAAAGCTCCACTTTAAAAGAATATAGCGGCTCTGCCACTGAACATATGGAACTTATTTTTTACAAACAACGTGCCAATTTTGAGGCAGATCCTTACCCAAGCCTTGAGGCACGCCGCACAAAACTGCATCAACTCAAAAAACAAATTATTCGTTATCAAGATGCTTTAGCTGCCGCGATTAATGCTGACTTTAGTTCAAGATCACTTGATGAATCTAAACTATTAGATTTGCTTGGCTCTGTGTTAGAGGTAGATCATGCGATTCATCATTTACGTCGCTGGATGCGTCCAAGTAAACGCCGTACTGAGCTTTTGTTTTTATCGAACCGTTTAAGTGTGCAATATCAACCTAAAGGCGTGGTTGGTGTCATTGTTCCTTGGAACTTTCCTGTTTATTTAGCACTTGGTCCACTCATTGCCGCATTAGCTGCGGGCAACCGAGTTATGATTAAACTTCCAGAAATTACCCCGAATACCAATGCAATGGTACGACGCATGCTTGCCGAAGTTTTCAATGAAGATGAAGTGGCGGTTTTTGGTGAAGAAATCACAGACCCAGCAAGATTTACCTCTTTACCATTTAACCATATTGTCTTTACAGGTTCTCCTACTATTGGCAAAGTCGTCATGCGAGCTGCTGCTGAAAATCTAACGCCTGTTACGCTTGAGTTAGGTGGTAAATCACCTGCTATTGTAAGCCGCAATTACCCGATTGCTGACGCTGCTAAACGTATTACGCATGGTAAAGCAACCAATAGTGGACAAATCTGTGTAGCGCCTGACTATGCGTTGGTTCCAAAAGAAAGTATTGATGAATTTGTTGAAGCTGCGAAATCAAGCTTTATAAAAATGTTTGGTCAAAACATCGTAAACAATGAGAATTACACATCGATTGTAAATGACCGCCATTTAAAGCGCATTCAAGATATTTTGACCGATGCACAAGAAAAAGGTGCACGCATTATTCCTTGCGACACGTATAGCTTTGACCAACAAGGTCGTAGAATGCCTGTGCATATTGTGCTGAATTGCACGCCAGATATGCGCATTATGAAAGAAGAACTCTTTGGCCCTATTTTACCTGTGGTGGCTTATGATTCTTTAGATGATGCCATTACCTATGTGAAATCGGACGAACGACCATTGGCACTTTATTACTTTACACATAGCTCGGTAGAGCGTGATCGAATTTTACGTGAAACTCATTCAGGTGGTGTAACCATCAATGACTGGGGCTGGCATGTAGTCAACCATGATGCTCCTTTCGGCGGTATCGGTAACTCAGGTATGGGGTCATATCATGGTGAAGAAGGTTTCCGTGAACTTTCTCATGCCAAAACTGTATTTATACGCCATCGGTTTTTCCCGACTCAGCTTTTCCACCCTCCTTATGGAACATTCCTTCAAAAATTAGCGATTCGCTTTTTCTTGAAAAAAGGTGATCCTAATATTAAATAAAGTGTATAAAAAAAGCCTCGTAATGAGGCTTTTTTATCGGGTTTAAAATAATAAGATTTCTAATAAAACCACTAAAATTTATTTAAATATAATCAACCTTTTGAGCTTTTAAAATATCAAGCTGCAACATCTTTTTCTTTTTATATTTATAGGCAATAAATAAGCCAACAAACCATACTGGTGAGAACTCTAAAGCAATCAGTGTGTCATGATCTAAAGCTAAAATCACGATAGTAAAAACTAAAAATAACATGGTTAGCCATGCCATAAATAAGCCACCCGGCATTTTATATTTTGACTGAATATGTAATTCAGGGCTTTTCTTACGATAATAAATATATGAAAGCACAATCAACATAAATGTAAAAATACATAAAATTGAAGTGAGTGCTGAGATAATCGTAAACGCAGTCATAACATTTGGAACAATAAATAAAATAGATGTTCCAAGCGTTACACAAGCCATTGAAAACACAAGCCCTCGAATTGGAACTTTTCTTTTAGACAACTTACTAAAGCTTTTCGGTGCATCATTGTCTAATGCTAAACCGTACAACATACGGCTGGTTGCAAAGATTCCACTATTTGCTGAAGAAAGTGCTGACGTTGCCACAACAAAGTTAATTAAACCCGCAGCAATTGGTAAGCCAACTAAAGTAAACATTTCTACAAATGGGCTTTTTTCTGGTGAAATTTTTGCCCAAGATGAGACTGCAATAATACAAACCAATGCACCTACGTAGAACAATAAAATACGTAAAGGAATAGAGTTAATGGCTTTTGGAAGTGAAGTATGCGGGTCTTTGGTTTCTGCAGCAGTTGTACCCACCAGCTCAATACCTACAAATGCAAATATGGCAATTTGGAAGCCCGCTAAGAAACCTGTTACGCCATAAGGAAACATAGATTGTGTTTCAAACAAATGGCTCATCGAAGCTTTGACGCCATTTGGAGAAGTAAATCCAGTCCCAATTAAATATATACCAGCCAGAATAAACAAAATAATTGCGGTAATTTTGATGAGTGAGAACCAAAATTCGAGCTCACCAAACAGTCGAACTGCCACAAAATTTAATATGGTTAAGATAGCTAATGAAGTAAATGCAGGGATCCAGACGGGTAAATCGGGATACCAAAACTGCATGTACCCTCCGATCACAATCACATCGGCAATGGCTGTAATAATCCAGTTACACCAATACGACCAACCTAGAAAAAAGCCTGCCCATGGACCTAAATAAGCGGTTGCAAAATCGGCAAATGTTTTAAAGTTCGTGTTAGCAAGTAATAACTCGCCCATTGCTCGCATCACGAAGAAAAAGAAAAAGCCAATAATTAAATAGGTTAAAATAATTGAAGTCCCGGAAACACTTAACGTTTTTCCAGAACCCATAAATAATCCAGTACCAATTGCACCGCCAATCGCAATCATTTGAATATGACGGTTGGTCAATGAGCGTTGCAATTTCTCCTCTTCTTGCTCAGTCATATGCTGACTACCAAGGAGGTCTCCTTCCAGGAACTGCTTTCCTTTCTTATTACTCATGTAATATTGACTCCAATTTATAGCAACCGTTATAAATGTTTTAATAATATGAGTGACAGAGGTTTCGTTTGAACCGAATAAATCATCCTACAAATATTATTAAAACCACTTATAATTTAGTAAATTCCATTTTTAAATCTTAAAATAGTTATTTAAAACAATAAAATATATGCCATAGAACTATCCTGTTATTCCGCATCATCTTAATATTTAAAGTGAAACTACAAGCCCCACTCATTCAATTAAGATGATGTATATCCATATCAAATTTTTGATTCAGGGATAATATAGTATTCCTCGTGAAATTTGGTGAGTTATAAAAACTCACTGCCTAATTAACCACCATTTGCAAATGTTGATTATTTTCCAACCTTTTTACAGTTTTTGTTTTTGAAACCTGCTGAACATTAATACTCAGTACACGAACCAATGCACCATTTTGAATATTGAGCTGTTTCGCCTGTTCGGTACTCAGTTTTAATTGATTTTGAGAGGGCGAGCTGTACACCACAATTGCCCGATAATTTTCATAATCGTCATTAGCAACAATGTTTGGTTCATCACTTAAACTTAAGTGAGCAGACTCTACAACTTGTACAGTCGCAATTTGACTTTCTTTGATAGCTCTTAAATTTTCAATATCGGCTTGTAGCGTTGCTCCGCCATCAAAAATATCGACATAGCCTTTATAGCGAAGCCCTTCTTCTAGCAAAAGATTGTAAGCAGGTCGCGTATTTGGATGAACCATACCAATTGCAGCCTTAGCATCGTCCGGCAACATATCGACATAGAGCGGATGTCTTGGCATCAGCTCGGCAATAAATGCCTTTTGCCCTACGCCACTTAAATAATCGGCTTTAGTAAATTCAATATCAAAAAACTTATGGCCTACGGCATTCCAAAATGGCGACTGTCCAGTTGCATCTGAATAACCACGCATTTCAGCCACAATCGTTTCTTCAAAATATTGGCGAAACGCAGATAAGAATAAGAAGCGAACTTTAGATAAAAACTTGCCATTTTTATTTAAACGGTAGTCTGGATCTAAAAATAAAGTGCAGAGCTCGCTACAGTTGGTATGGTCATTACTCAAGTACAAAGTCGGTAAAGCTTTATAAACACTAAGCGGTTCAGAGGCATGAACTTGGGTTCCCACATGGAAGTTGTACCAAGGCTCTTTTAAACCCAGTGCAACTTCAATACCACAAACACCTACGACTTTATTCAGTTCAGTATCTTCTAAAACAAATAAATAGACCTGATCTGCTTTTGGTAATTCACCCCCAACCGTTTTACAGGCGCGTTCAATACGTGCAGCCAACTTTTCCATATTTGGCTGCAAAGATGTCAAACCAAAACCCGCTTTTTGAGCCAAAAGGTAAAGATCATTAACATCCTTAGGTTCAATGTAGCGAATAATCATCATGCGGCTTGTTCATCCTTTTGAATTTCGACAAAGCGAGCAAGGGCACGTTCAAACAGTTTTAAACCTTCATCAATATCAGCAAATGGAATAATTAAAGACGGTGTAAAACGCACAACATTTGGTCCAGCAATCAGACTCAGTAAACCTTCCTCACCCGCAAGGTTATTAATATCTTTTGCTTTACCTGCAAACTTATCTTTTAAGGCACAACCGATTAGTAAACCTTCACCGCGAATTGTTTCAAAAACTTCATATTCTTCATTTAATTTATTTAAAGCTTTTTTATAGTAGTCATGACGTTCTTTGACGCCGTTAAGCACTTCTGGCGTATTAATAAACTCAAAGACTGCACCCGCAACTGCACTTGCTAATGGGTTACCACCGTAAGTTGTACCGTGTGTACCCACTGAAAAATGCGGCGCAAATTTATCAGTCGTTAACATTGCACCGACTGGGAAGCCACCTCCCAATGCTTTTGCAGTAGTGAGTACATCTGGTGTAACACCAGAGTTCATATAGGCATAAAGTGCACCTGTACGGCCGACACCTGTTTGCACTTCATCAAAAATAAGTAAGGCACCAAACTCATCACACAGCGCGCGTAAACCTTTTAAAAATTCGATGTCAGCAGGAATAACACCACCTTCACCTTGAATCGGTTCAACAATCACTGCACATGTTTGCTCATTAATAACTGCTTTTGCAGCTTCTAAATCGTTAAAAGCAACATGATTAATACCGTTTGGAAGTGGTGCAAAGTCTTGTGAATATTTTGGTTGACCACCTGCTGAAACGGTAAATAAAGTACGACCGTGAAAAGCATTATTAAATGCCACAATGCCGCTTTTACCCGCAACACCACTATCTAAGCCTACTTTACGAGCCAGTTTTAATGCGGCTTCATTGGCTTCTGCACCTGAGTTACAGAAGAATACTTTATCTGCAAATGTATTTTCGGTGAGTTGTTTAGCAAGGCGTAGAACTGGTTCATTGGTATAACCGTTCCCTACATGCCAAAGTTTTGTTGCTTGTTCTGTTAATGCATTTACTGCCACTGGATGCGCATGACCTAATGCGTTTACTGCAATCCCACCTGCAAAATCGATATATTCTTTATTTTCTTGATCCCAAATACGTGAACCTTCACCACGTACAGGAATGAAATTTGCCGGTGCAAAAACTGGAACCATCCACTCATTAAAGTTGCCGCGAGAAACTGGAAAATTATTCATCTTATCTAGTCCATTAAATTGAATTATTCGGGTGAGCTAATGCCCCTATTATTCAAAATCAAATTGATTCACAAAATTTGTAATTCAGCAAAAAATGAATTATTTTTTACCACTTTGATAATTGACAATTACAATATGGACACTATTGATCAAATTATTTTAGGTTTACTTAAAGATAATGCACGGATGTCTGTAACCGAGTTAGCCGAAAAAGTTCACGTCTCAAGAGCAACCATTAAAAAGAGAATGGAGTATCTTGAGTCTTCGGGCATCATTACCGGATATACGGTTCGTTTTAAACCCAATGCAGAACGCAATGTCATCCGTGCATGGATGAGTATTATGGTCGAAGGCACCAAAGCACAATCTGTGATTAAAGAATTACGTCTAGAAAGTGCAGTTGAATGCTTGCATAAAACCAATGGCAAATGGGATCTTTTAGTCGAACTGCGCTCCGACACATTAGAAAACTTTGATAAAGTTTTAGAAAGAATTAGGAATATTTCAGGTATTTATAACACTGAAACCAGCATCTTGCTTGCCAGTCATAAAACCTGATCATTCACTTTAATTTCAAAGAATAAGAATTGATGAGCTAAGCATAAGGTTTGGCTCATCCACCCACTCATACAAAGAAATTTCCTTAAGCACCCACTATTAAAATTAAAAACCATCACGCCATAGTCCATTCTAAAAATCCTCAATAAATTTTTAATTTTTTTTAAACAATCAAATCAAAAACTTAAAATCTAATTTGATTCAAATTCTAACTTTTTTCACTCATTCCCTCCGTCATGGCATTTGACAGAAAATTTAAAACATAATACATATAGTATTATATGTTATATGTTAAAACCTAAGGACAAGGTATAAGAAAATGGCTAAAACTCAACTAAAACACTTTATTAACGGCGAATATGTTGCTAGCAAAGGAAATGATTACTTCGACCTGGTCAGTCCGGTTACTGGTGAAGTTTATGCACAATCACCTAATGCAACCGAAGCAGAAGTTGATGCAGCGTATGCCGCTGCCAAAGAAGCATTTAAAATTTGGGGACGCAGTACACCATCAATGCGTCAAAAAGCATTACTTAAACTGGCAGATGCTATCGAAGCAAATGCTGAGCGTTTAATTGAAGCGCAAAGTCGCAATACAGGTCAATTAAAACACTTAATTGCATCTGAAGAAGTCGGTGTATCGGCAGATCAAGTTCGTTTTTTTGCAGGTGCTGCCCGTTTACTTGATGGTTCAGCAACTGGTGAATATTTAGAAGGTTTAACCTCTTCTATTCGCCGTGAACCCATTGGTGTAGTTGGCCAAGTTACACCTTGGAACTATCCACTCATGATGGCAATTTGGAAAATTGCTCCTGCTTTAGCAGCGGGTAACACAGTGGTACTCAAACCAAGTGATACAACACCTGAAAGTACTCTTTTACTGGCAGAAATTGCTGCACCATTTTTCCCTAAAGGTGCATTTAACGTGGTGTTAGGTCAAGCACAGGTAGGCTCAAAAGTTGTATCACATAAAACCCCTGCTCTCGTTTCTATTACTGGTTCAGTGCGTGCCGGATTACAAGTTGCCGCTTCTGCCGCAGCAAATTTAGCGAAAGCCCACCTTGAACTTGGCGGTAAAGCGCCAGTACTGGTTTTTGAAGATGCCGACATTGATAAAGCCGTTGAAATGATTGCTTTAACAGGCTATTTCAACGCAGGCCAAGACTGTACTGCTGCAACACGTGTCATTGTGGCTGAATCTGTTCACGATGAATTTTTAAGAAAGTTAGTTGAAGCAGCCAAAAATACTCGTTTTGGCGATCCAGATGATCAAGACGCTCTTTATGGTCCACTCAACAATGCCAATCAATTAAAGAATGTTAAAGCCTTTATTGATAACTTACCTGCTCATGCCAAAGTTGAAACAGGCGGAAAACAAGCAGACCGCCCGGGTTTCTACTTTGAACCGACTGTTATTAGTGGTTTAAAACAACACGATGAAGCCATTCAAAAAGAAATTTTTGGACCAGTCATTACCGTTCAAAAATTTACCGATGAAAATGATGCAATTGAAAAAGCCAACGATGTTGAATATGGCCTAGCTTCAAGTGTCTGGACAAAAGATCACGCCCGCGCGACTCGTCTGTCACGTGAACTTGATTTCGGTACAGTTTGGATTAATACCCATATTCCTTTAACCGCAGAAATGCCACACGGCGGTTTCAAAAAATCAGGTTACGGTAAAGATTTATCTGGCTATGGTTTTGAAGAATATACCCGCGTTAAACACGTGATGAGTTCAAACGAATAATAACAATGAGTTTTGAAAGGAGATCAAAATGAATAAGCAAGAAATGAAAGACTTGGTGACTAAAGCCCATCACGAGCTATTTAATTTGCACGACACCACTGCTCTTGATCGTTATTTTTCTGAAGACTTTATAGAACACTCACCACTGGTTGCCAATGGTATTTCGGGTCTGCGTCAATTGGTAGAAGACTGCCCAGACATGCAACACGAAGCTGTACGGGTACTGGCAGATGGTGACTTGGTTGCGATACATGGCCGCTTTCAGGGATTAGATGAAAACCCTTTGGTTGGCTTTGATATTTACCGAGTAAAAGACGGCAAAATTGTGGAACATTGGGATGGGCTTGTAGCAGAAGCAGCGCCAAATGTAAGTGGTAGAACCCAATTAGACGGCCCAACCGAAATCGTAACTCACCATGACCCAGAGCAAAACCGTGAGATTGTGACGTCTTTCTTTAAGAAGTCATTAATTGATGGAAATTACGATGCTTTCAAAGAATACACTCATGGCGACCAGTTCATTCAGCATAGTCCTGATATTGGAGATGGTGTTAAAGCAGTCATTGATTTTTTGAACAATATCCGTAATGAAGGACAAGGTTTGGTATACTCCAAAACGCATCGCTCCATTGCTGATGGTCAATTTGTATTGACACATTCCGAAGGCAGTATAGCTGGAAATCGACATGCCTATTTTGAGTTATGGCGAGTTGAAAATGGCAAAATTGCTGAACTTTGGGATGCAATACCAGCTGTTCCTGAAGATGAACAGGCTGTCCATGGTTATGGCGTGTTTTAATAATTATTTATCCGCTTCATTAAGCTAAGTCTTTTGGCTTAGCTTTTAGAGAATTCGCCATGTCAGCATATACGATAATTTTTGCACCTATTGCTCAAGCAACTCGTTCGGAACAAGTTGTAGAACGCTTGGAAAATGCAATTATCTCTGGTTTGCTCAAAAGCAATGAACAACTTCCTAATGAGGCAGATTTAGCACGCTTAATGGGAGTTTCGCCAATTACCGTTCGCGAAGCTCTCAATACTTTGCGTGTAAAAGGTTTAATTGATACACGTCGCGGTAGAAATGGCGGAAGTTTTGTTTGTGAACTACCTTCAGACTTACTTTTAAACCAACATCCATTACGCCAAGCTTCAAATGAGTATCTTGCCGATTTAGGCGAGTTTCACAGTGCAATTTTAACGCATAGTGCATATTTGGCCGCTCAAAGAACCACTGAATATGAACTAGGCAAAATCAAAGAGCTCATTGAGCAATTTGAACAAGCAGTTGAAGCCGATACACGTGCGCAGCTTGATTTACGTTGCTTGCTTACACTCACCTCATTTGCTCAATCTGCAAGACTCGCAAATCAAGAACTGACCATTCAGGCTGAATGGGCTCCGCTTATCGCCGTACTTTATCGAGATGATGATTTTCACCGTGAAGTTGTAAAGCAATATCACCATCTCTTGTCATCTTTTGTTGAAAACAATGAAAATGAAGCTGTGATTCAAGCAAGAAAAATAGTTTCAATGCTCACTGACCAAATGCTTCGGTATAAGTTATCGAGTGAATAAAAATAATAAATGAGATGGCTTATCAATAATCAAGTTAGAAATATGGAATTTTAGGAGTTATAGGAATGACCCAACACTTAGATATAGAAGAGCTTCAAAATTTATTAAAAAGTGTTGTTGAGGAAACAACAACAATTACCGAAACACTCGCAAATAAAGCAAGCAAAATTCTGTCAAAGCATGCATCTGAAAAAAATGCAGATATCAAGCTTTCAACTTCAGAACGCTCCGCTTTACAGAAGGAAATAAAAAATGCGCTAAATCAGAGCCATTATAGTCAAGGAACTGGTTTTGCAAGTTATAGTCCAGCAACACAAGATGAGCAAGACTATTGGACACTCGAATGGTGGTATAAAAAAGAAGATCAATTACACCAAGCGAAACTTGAAAACTATCAAAATGCGCAGCGCTTTTTAGACTTTCGCTCATTTGAATGGTTCCACAAACCTGCTCAAGATAAAAGCCCCTGCATACATGGCCCTTACGTTGATTATATTTGTAACGGCGCCTACACCATCACCATTGCTCACCCTGTCATGATTCATGATCAGTTTATTGGTGTCATTGCGACGGATATTTTAGTTTCGGCACTCGAAAAGCTGCTTATGCCAAAACTCAAAAATATCAAGCAAAAAGCAGTCATTATGAATGATTCATCTCGGGTCATTACTTCAAATGACATTAACATCAGAACCGGGACATTGTTTAAAGAAAAGACTGCTCAACAGTTTTTCTCACGACCGTGTCAATCTTTCCAATTGGTCGTGATTTAAAAAGCAAAGAATAATAGTTCTTTATTCTAACTTTAGTGTGCCACCAAGGTGAAATAGCACTTTAAGCCTCTAGCTACTGTTCAAACTTTCTTCAATCAGACTTGTTTATTCAGGTCTAGGGGAAGTTTTGGCCTAAAAATAGCATCGCCTTTCTGGATGAAAAGCAAAAACAACGAAATTTGAGGTTGAAAAGACATGGAAAATAAAGCGTCTTCCTTAAAAAAACTATCTCTATGGCAAGTCACGATTATTGGTATTGCCTATATGACCCCCATGACGGTTTTTGATACTTTCGGTATTGTTTCCGGAATTACTCAAGGCCATGTTCCTCTTGCTTACTTACTTGCTTTAGGCGCTATGCTCCTCACTGCTTGGAGTTATGCAAGATTTAGTAAAAATTCGGAAAAATCAGGCTCCGCATATAGTTATACGGCTGAAAGTTTAGGACCTAAAAGTGGCTTTTTTGTCGGCTGGTGTTCTCTACTCGACTATCTGTTATTACCGCTTATTAATGTTTTACTTGCTGCAATTTATCTTACCGCACTTCTTCCAAGTCTACCTTATTGGTTCTGGGTACTTGTATCGGCAGGACTTATAACCTTAGTCAACTGTTTTCGTATTCGGTTACTTGCCAACTTAAGCCTCGTGTTTGTGTTTGCACCCATCATACTGATGGTCATTTTTGTATATTTAGTCATTCGTGGTATTGGCTCGACTCAAGGTTATGAGCATGTGCTTACCTTGGCTCCGCTATGGCATGGCCAGCAATCGCTATTACCTCTCGTCGCTGGCGCTTCAGTTCTATGTTTTTCATTTCTAGGTTTTGATGCAGTTACTACCCTTTCAAATGAAACCAAACAACCCACCAAAAATATTCCTCGTGCAGTCATGTTAACAACACTTACTGGTGGGCTTATTTTCTTCACTGCGGCTTGGTTTATTCAGCTTTATTTTCCAAACAATGTTCGTTTTCACCACCCTTCAGAAGCACTCCCTGAAATTGTGCTTTATGTGGGCGGTGCTTTGTTTCAGTCTATCTTCTTATGCGGACAAATTATGAACACAGTCGCCTCAGGTCTGGCCTCACATGCCAGTGCCTCGCGTTTACTGTATATAATGGGTTCTGACAATATTTTTCCTAAAAAGTATTTTGGAACCATCCATAGCTCTTTAGGTACGCCTTTTTTCTCGGTTTTATTTGTCGGGCTTATTTCAATGTCGGCTATTTTTTTAGATTTAGCTCAAGTTGTTAGTCTGATCAGTTTTGGTGCGCTCGTTGCTTTTACGGCTGTAAACTTCTCAGTTTTTATGAAATTTTATATTAAAGATAAACAGCGTTTAGGTTTTAAAAATAAATTTCTAAATCTATTTTTACCGCTTTTATCGGTCATTAGCATTATTTGCTTATGGCTCAATCTCGACTCATCTTCACTCATTTTTGGATGCTTCTGGTTATCTTTAGGCATTCTTTTATTCATCTATAAAACGATTAAAAAACAAAGTATTGCGATTAGTAATGCTTATTAATTTTTTAAGGAACTTCTCTATGAAAATTATTTCTAAACCTCAGCTTTTAAAAGATGTGGAATACAAACCAAGTAAATCTCTACAAGTGGGTAAAGAGTGGAGTTGGTTAAATCCAAAACATGCGAAATTTGATACAGCCACGATTAATGATGCATCGGTAGATAACCCAGCCAACTATTATGAAAGCTCACTGTCTGATTGGCATACCTTTGATAGTTTAAATGCCGACATTGAATGTGATGTTGTGGTGATTGGTGGTGGTTTATTAGGTTCATCGACTGTCCTACACTTAGCTGAACAAGGTGTAGATACGGTTTTATTAGAAAAAAACCGCATTGGTAGTGCAGCCTCAGGCCGAAATGGTGGACAACTGACTCCCGGTTTAGCACGCTGGGAAGCTCAAGAAATGGCCGATCGACTCAGCTATGAAGATGCCAAAAAACTATGGCATTTTACCTCTACTGAAGCCATGCAGCTCATTGATGACATCTCGGAAAAATACCAACTCAACTTTGACCGTAAATATGGGCATATTACTGCCGCCGTTCATGAAGGACATTTGGTTGGCTTAACCCAAGGCGCCGATGCACGAAAATATTTAGGCGAAGACCATACCCGTATTGTGGGTAAGCATGAACTCATGGACTATATTAAGTCGGACTACTATACAGGTGGTTTAATTGATGAGTTAGGCGGACAAATCCATCCTTTAGCTTTAAACCGTGGCTTAATTTATGGCTTTTGCCAAAATGGCGGTACTGTTTATGAACAAACAGAAGTCATTTCAATAGTAGAAAAAGAAGATGGGATTTATGTTCAAACAGCAAATGCTGTAGTAAAGGCTAAAAAGTCTGTGGTGTTAGCAGTACACCATGCCTCGTTTAAACTTTTATCAGAACAAAGCAATACGACTATTCCGTTTTACACCTATGTTGCGACCACTGCTCCTTTAGAACTGGACACCAAAGAGCTTCTGCCATTTGGACATCCCGTTTATGACACTCAGTTCCAGATTGACTACTACCGTCCTGTCTTTAATAACCGTTTATTGTTTGGAGGACAAGGCACTGGCACATGTTGGGGACCAGAGAAAACTCTAAATTATCTAGAGCATCGAATTCATACCGTGTTCCCGCAAATTAAAAATCTAGAGATGGATTTTGTGTGGAGTGGCACAACCGATTTAACTGTTAATGGTGCAGTCGACAGTCGTAAGTTTGGTCATAAATTCCCGATTTATGCTGTTCACGGTTGGAGCGGTCACGGAGTGGCACAGACTGTCCGCATTGGTAAAGCCATTGCAAATGATTTTGTTGGGCAATCGAATGACTTTGAAATGTTATCTAAAATTGACCATCAAAATATTATTTTTGGTCGTACCCTTGCACCAGTTGTTATTCCGCTCGCTAAAAGTATGTATGGCATCGGTGCAATGATTAACCCAGGCAAAATGGTATCTTTCTAATTTATAAAAACGTCATTTTTCTAAAAAAAGATTCGTACAGGTTCGTGCGAATCTTTTTATATAAGCGCAATATTACTTTTCAAACTAGGTTATCCCTATCCAATCCATTACAATAGCGTCGGCTTTTTCAGACAGCGCATAGTATTTTGAGTAACTCAACTTCCCAATTAAAACGTGGACTTAAAAATCGTCACATCCAGTTAATCGCTATGGGTGGTGCTGTAGGCACAGGACTTTTTTTAGGCTCTGCACAAGTCATTCAGTCTGCTGGTCCTTCAATCATTTTAGGTTATGCCATTGTCGGTTTGGTTGCATTTTTAATTATGCGCCAAATGGGTGAAATGATTGTAGAGGAACCTGTGGTTGGCTCTTTTAGCTACTTTGCACAAAAGTATTGGGGAAGATTTCCCGGTTTTTTATCGGGCTGGAACTATTGGGTTGTGTACATTTTAGTGGCTATGACTGAGCTTACCGCCGTAGCTAAATATGTGCATTATTGGTGGCCTCATATCCCTGCATGGGTCTCTGTTTTATTTTTCTTTGTACTAGTCACTTGCTTGAACTTGGGCAATGTTAAATTTTATGGCGAGTCTGAATTTTGGTTAGCCATTATTAAAGTTACCGCAGTCATTTCAATGATTGTGTTTGGCTTATATCTATTACTTACAGCAGGCAATGACTCTATAGCGAGCTTTTCAAACCTATGGCAGCATGGCGGATTTTTTCCGCATGGGTTTTCGGGTTTGTTCTATATGCTTGCTTTTTTAATGTTTGCATTTGGTGGTATTGAACTGATTGGAATGACCGCTGCTGAAGCTGAGAATCCGGAAAAAAGTATTCCGCAAGCCATTAACCAAGTCATTTTTCGAATCTTAATTTTTTACGTAGCTTCACTCGCGATTATTATGTCGCTTATTCCGTGGAATCAACTGGACCTCGGTGGTTTAGATAAAAGTCCATTTGTCATGATTTTTAGTCAACTTGGCATTGGTTGGGCAGCTCATTTACTGAACTTTATTATTTTGACTGCTGCACTTTCAGTTTATAACAGCGGCATGTATGCTAACAGCCGTATGTTGTACGGACTAGCAGTCCAAGGTAATGCACCAAAAGTTTTTGCAAAAGTCAGTAAACAAGGCGTACCAACAGCCGCTGTTGTCTTCTCTTCTATTCTGATTTTTGGGTGTGTTTTACTCAACTATTTTGTACCAGAAGAAGCTTTAAGCCATCTTATGTATATGGCTGTTGCAGCTTTAGTTTTAAACTGGGCAATTATTAGCTTTACCCATTTAAAATTTAAAAAAGCCATGAAATTAGAAGGACAAGTTGCCAAGTTCCCTGCTCTGTTTTCGCCTTTGAGTAATTATGTTGTGCTCGCTTTTATTGGCATGATTTTATACATTATGTGGACTCAGGGCTTTAAAGAATCGGTAATTTTAATTCCTATCTGGATTACTTTAATGCTTGGTTTATATAAAATTTTAAGGTTAGATAAATCACTTTAATCATCTTAGAAGGCTTATTCAAATAGAATAAGCCTTTCTTGTTTTAAGGACTTATAAACAAGCTTGCCACTACCGCAAATTTGAACAGGCAAATATCTTTATTGTGCCCCTTTGAATCACAGTTCACTTAGCTACTTTTAGGTACATGTGATCCTTTTAAAAAAGGTGCTTAAGACATTTTTAAGAGATCATTATTAAAGTACAAGTGTTTACATGATCTATAAATATTTGTGCCAATGTTCAGCTAAAATCGTGGCTGACCAGGTATATCGTTGCGATCATTAATCAGGAAAAGACGCTTCACCATAAGCAGCACTTTTACTCACTTTACTGATTTTGTTCCATCCACTGCGTCACTTAATGATGAAAGACAGGAAAAATTTTATGGAAAAAACGCTGCAATGTCCGAAGTGTGGTTCTACAGAAGTTGAAACACGTGATCATGACAAACTGCTTAAAACCACTGGCGGTGTTTTACTAACAGCTGCGGGAACAACAGCGGGTACCGTAGGTGGTGCTGCAACGGGTGCTTCGATAGGAGCAGCAATTGGTACTGTGGCTGGGCCATTAGGTGTGATTGTTGGTGGTACTGTAGGAACATTTGTGGGTGCAATTAGTGCAGGTATTACTGGCGGTGTAGTGGGCAATATTTTTGGTAAAAAAGCAGGTGTAATGATCGATAAAAATATCTTTCAGGACTACCGCTGTCTAAAATGTAAATACCGTTTTAAAGTAAAGAAATAACCCTATTTTATTAAGCTTAGTTTTAAAGCTTTTCTCTTACTTTAAAAAAGGAAAGTCATCATTTAGATTACTTTCCTCCCTCTCTTATCTCATCTAGCTCAAAAAATAATTTAATTCAGCTACTTACTTTACGCTACTCATAAGATATGAAAGAATTGCGGCCTCATATAACTTTTGAAATTTAAAATGAGAAAAATATTATTTTTAAGTTTAGTCAGTATGCTTAGCTCATATAGCTTTGCAGAAGATAATAATTCGGTTTATCGAGGACTTGGCACTGGACCTCAGGATTTTTTAAAGTTCCAAATACTCAAACAAAAAGGCTATATCTCAAAAAAACCTAATATTTCACGAGCAGACTATAACGATATATACAAACTGAAAAAGCCTTATGAATTTATGGGACAAAACTTTGTACTCATTTCAGATGAATATATGTCTGAATATGTAGGCTGTTGTGTGAGTGAAGGTTGGGGAGCTGTATTTAAGCAAACAT
Organism: Acinetobacter sp. XH1741; assembly: GCF_041021895.1. Taxonomy (NCBI): domain Bacteria; kingdom Pseudomonadati; phylum Pseudomonadota; class Gammaproteobacteria; order Moraxellales; family Moraxellaceae; genus Acinetobacter; species Acinetobacter chenhuanii. The sequence goes on along the minus strand of NZ_CP157428.1, from coordinate 1,696,352 downwards.
CTAATTTGAAATTGATTGAAAAATTTGCAAAAACAAATCAATGTAGTGTCGGTCCTATAGAGTCAACGAGTGATTATTATGGCTTTAAAATTCGTTCTCTGCCAAAAGGTAATTACTATGAATTATCATGCCGCGAACGTGACTTAGTTCAGTCTCAATAGATAGGAATTAAATTCTGAAAATAAGAGCCAAACAAGTTGTTTGGCTTAGAGTTTTAATAGTGAAAATATTGTTTAAAAAGCCTCTTTAATAAAATAATTATATTTTTATCGTCTTATAAGTTTGACTAGAATAGCTAGTTTACAAAATCAATAGCAACAAAACTGTTATTCCAGCTAGTTATTTAACCACGAAATTATTCACACAAATTATCTCCCCACTTATAGTATCGATACAAAACCGTATTAACATCATAATTAGTTACTTTCAACTCCCCGCCTTTATAATCTTGAATCTTCCCAAAGATCGGGCTCACTATATTAATTTTATTCTTTAGACCTAAACAATATGTATCAACTCCTTGCCCTTGTCCTTTTAACACCCATCCATCTTTGTCTAAATGCCTGACTATTTTCTCTAACTTCCTAGGGTCTTTAGTAAATTCGAAATAAGAAACTTGAGCTTCATATTTATTTATAGAATCTATAATTTCAATATCATTTCCTAAAAACTCTATCATTTTACCTTTAAAAGGATATTTATCCTTAGGCTGTTCATACACTCCATTAGAACAACCCACCTGTAAAAACAAGAAAAATAGTGCTATATATCTGAAAAAATTACTCACACAAATCCTCACCCCATTTATTATAACTATAAGATATAGCATCAGAATTATAATCAGTTATATTTAGTTTACCACCTTGATAGTCATAAACACCAATTGCAGTAGGACTAACAATATTAATACTATTATTAGCTCCTAAACAGTATGTATCTACCCCTTGTCCATGACCCTTTAATATCCAACCATCTTTTTCTAATTGATTAATTACTTTTTTCAATTTATTGGGATCTTTTTCAAATCTAAAAGAAGAAATTTGAACTTCTGCTTTACGCAACGAATTTACAATTTTAAGATTATCGCCTAACAATGCTTTCATTTTTGCTTCAAATGGATACTTATCTGAAGGCTGTGGATAAATTCCACCACCTCCACCACAACCAGTGAATGTGAAAAGCATAAAAGCTGCTAAACTCAATTTATTTAATTTCATATTTAGTCCTTAATCGCTCCCGTAATGGTTCTGCCTTGGGTATCGACAATATATCTGAAATTAAAACCTATACTTTTCATACTTACACTAATTTTTAAAATACTTATTATACATATGAAAACCCCCTTAATTTACTATTAATAAAACTAGTTTATTCATAGCTTTAAAATCCTATCAGCAGTTTTACTTTTAAATTAAAAATACAAATCTTACCAAAAAAACAACTCATAATTATTACCTTCTATAAATATAAAAACCAAATCTACATGCTATCTTAAAATTTATCTTTAATAATTTAAAATTGATAATTTAGTTATTTAAAAAAACCACCTCTCAAATACTTAAAAACTTATTTCTTACCCAACAGCCTACTATAATTCTCATATGCTCCAGAAAATCCGTTATCATAAGCTTTTCTATACCAATACAATGCTTTTTCTTTATTTACGTTTACTCCCCCTTCTCCATTTTCATACATCCACCCTACATTATTTTGAGCTAAAGGATCATTTCTTAAGGCCGCTTTTTCAAAATATTTAAATGCTTTTATTAAGTCTTTATTTATAATTTTACCATCATAATATTGTACTCCCAACTCTGTTATAGCAGGTGTAAAATCTGTTTTTTCAGCAAAATCTAAACTCTCTAACATCTTCTCAGGGTTATTTTCTTTTATATAAATCAAACCTAACTGATATGCTGATAAACTATCACCAAGTTTCTTTGCTGAAAGGAGCCATTTCTTAGAGTCTTCTAATTTATTTTCTAAATAGTATAAGTATCCTAGAGAATAATGTGCTGGTGAGAAACAATACTTAGCAGAATTTATCAAATGTTTTTCAGCTTCTTTTAAATCAACCAACTTTGTTTTCCCGTCTAAAAAACTCACACCTAGAATATACTCTTTATAAAATCCATCAGGTAAGCCATTTATTACCTCATTGATCTTTTTTAGATTTCCTTGTAAACTTAAAATATTGAGATCAAAATTAGAGTTTTTAATCTGATTAGAATATTCAATTTTCTCACAAGCAAAAGCAGGTTTAATCAAAGTTAAAAAAAATAAAAAACTACATAAAATTGGCTTCATAATAACCGACACTCCATATACTTAAACAAAGAAACAAACCTACTAACCAATATGTTAACCTTATTAGCTTAGTAATTTTTTGATAATTATTTTTTTTCTTAAAAACAATATCGCTCATTACCTTGTTAAAACTATTATTCTTTGAAAAAAAATTCCAAATATCTGTTGCCATATTGTTATAAATATAATACCTATATAAGAAATACATCATTAGAATGAAATTAGAGACAAATAAAAAAACCAAAAACCATCTTAAATAAAATAGTATTTCCATATAATTAGAACCTTGGAAAATTAAATGGCTGAGCCGGAATTACTGGCATTTTTTCTGGTGGAATAGTATAGACTGGTTGTTCAGGTATATAATCTGATGTATTTTGCCACCCATCTGTAATTCCTAAACCAGCTCCTGCTCCACTTCCACCTTTTATGACCGCATAAAATGATTTTCCAGACCAAGAATACCCACCACAAATTTGTCCAAACCAATTAGCACCAACACCTCCACAAGCTTCTATATATCTACCATCAGGTTTATTACCTATATTAAGTATATCCCGCGTAGTACTAGCCGAAACACCTAAACCTAACGTTCGTCCAGTAGAATGTACAGCCCTCCCACCTCCTGCATAAGTAGTGCTATGTGTTATACCTAATCCTAGTGCACCACTAATATTAGCACTTGTTCCATTCAACGCTCTATCAGTTGCCTGAACTAATGTTGACCTATCTTTCATTCTTGGGTCTCCTTTCATACCAGGAATTGAAATATCAGGAGATAATCCATACGGGTCAGTTAACTTAGTTGGATTTTCTACATAAGCAGATGTATGAAATCCACCATTCAAACCAATCGGGTCTTTACTTATATATCTTGCACTATGAGGTTCATAATAACGATAACGGTTATAGTGCAGTTCTGTTTCACGGTCGTAATATTGTCCTTGAAAGCGTAGATTATTTTGCTCAAATGGATTATCTTGATTTATCGCTTTAATTTGTGATGCCGCGCCCCATGTGTCTTGAAGAATTTCCCATACACATTCACCGCGGGTATTGGTCATGGTTTGTGGTGTTCCTACCTGATCACAGTGGTAAAATGTTATTTGCTCTACATCAGCACGCTTTTTCCGAGTAATACTATTCCATACTGGATCTTTATAAATAGAATATGGTTTTGTTTGATATTCCTGATAATCAGGAGTTTCTATTAGTTGAATGAAATCCTTATAGCCTGCTTGTAACAATGGAGTGAAGCTATCAGGTTCATAAATATAGTGCTTTGTATAACTAGTCTGTGCCGATTTAAATGATTCCCATATCATTAAATCGCCATCCCAACCAAATATGGTTAACTCATTAGATGTTTTTTTGTAGAGTCGACGACCAAATACATCATAACCATATTCTGTAACTAGACCATTATTATCACTTCGAATAAGTCTGTTTTGGTTATCCCAAATCAGTTTAAGGTTTTTGCCCGCTTGAATAATCTCTGTCACATTACCTTGAGTATCATATTGGTAGTGTTTACCTTTATAACTTTTAATAAGGTTATTTTTAATTTGTGCTGGACTTAATACCGAGTCAGAATCAATTAAGTTACCTGCCGGATCAAAGCTAAAGCTTTCTGTTTTATGTAAACTTTGAACTGCAATTAAACGCCCAATTGGGTCATATTGATAATTGAACCTACCCAAACGGCTATCTTCGACTTGACTAAGCAAATAGTTTTGATCGTATTGATAGTGTCTATGCGCTTGATATTGTAAATATTCTTGAGTTTCTTGCTCAGGTTGAATGAACTGTGAACTCAGTAATCCCACATCATTATATTGTTTGATTTGCATGAGCCCATTTGCTAATAGTCGTGTTGTTTCTCTATGCAAATCATCACGCTGAAATGAAGCAACTTCTTGGTTATTTAAACCAATTGCATAAATATGCCCTGAACCATAAACAAGATGATTCAATGTTTGACCATCAGGTCGAATTGTTTTAATTAAATTTCCAAGCTCATCATATTCATAATGTAATACTGCTGTGAGCGGTTTCAGTTCTGGAATTTTATAATGCTGGTGCTCTCTAACCGACTGCCCAAGTGCATTGTAATAGAAATCAATTTGGCTAACCTCATTACTGACTCGGCTCAGTTGATTATTCAGGTTATAGTCAAATTGTTCTATTTGTTTCTGCCCTGTATATAAGTGGGTAAAGCTTTTCGAAGCAATTTGTCCATCTGCATAATATTCAAATTGGGTCAGTATATTTGGTTGATGGATTTGAAATAACCTTCCGTTCTCATTGTAACTATAGTGCTTTTCCTCTCCATCAAAGGCCTGTTCACGTATCAAATATCCATACGGATTGTATCCAAACAAATATTCGGCTTGATTCTGATTAATCACCTTGTGAATGCGGCCTTGTTTGTCCCATTGATAAGCTATGCTATGTCGATTGGCATCAATACGCTGCTCTAATAAGCCAACTTGATTGTACTTATATTCCGTTACTAAACCTTTGGTATCGGTATATTTAAGTAAACGTCCTTCTTCATCATGTTCAAAGTATTCTTTTAGCCCATCAGGATAAATAATACTTTGTAGCTGTCCTTTATCTCGGCCTTTGGTACTGTAAAAATACTGTATAACTTTATTATTTGCAGTTTGTTGAGCTGTCAGTGCACCATCTTCATCATATTCCCATGTATTACTCTTACTTGAGCAATCGGTATATGAAATCATCTGCCCCAATTCATTATATTGAATTTTCTTAACACCACCTTTTCCATCAATGACTTCAACCAGTTGATTATCATTGTTATATTTGTACTGTGTGATATGCCCTAATGGATTAATTTCCTTATTAAGATTACCATTTTCATCATACTCCCGTTTCCAAATACTGCCTTCTGGGTCTTTAATTTCAACTAAATTACCCTGTTCATTATATGCAAAACGAATTATTCCACCGTTTGGCTGAACAATCTTAACAAGTTGATCTCGATCATTATATTCTTGTTGAGTCTCTCGCCCTTCAAAATCAATTTGACGAGTAATACGCTTTTGCCCATCACGGCTATACCATGACTCACGCCCATCCGCTAAATGAGTGCGATATGTAAGTCCATTCAGATCGAAATAGTAATAAGTTGGAACCCCATAAGCATCGTAAACTGCTACTTGACGTAAGCGCGGATGCCATTTTAGTTTGGTATGGAAACTACCATCATCGGCCCATTCCTCTATCGCTTTAGCTTTGGCGTCTGTTGATTCATAGCGAATATTTTGTCCACGCCCTGTACGGTCTGTATAACGTGTTAGCTGATGAAATTGGTTATATTCATAAGTTCTTGTATGGCCATTTTGGTCAATGGCTTTAATCAAGTTACCTTGGGTATCATATTCATAACGTGCTAATGGCTCAGCTTTATCATCTAAAAACACCGCAATGATTTTAATTTGCTCACTAAAAGCAAATTTTAATTGGTGCTTGGCATGTTCTAATTGAAAATCAATATGTTGAAGATAAGCAGTTTTATCGAAAATAAGATAACTTAAATCGATCTTTTCTTGTGTTTTTTCGTTGAATTGTTGAATCAATTGATAAGCCTGGTCAACTGAAAACTGATGGAATTGAAAAGACCAATCTCCACCGAAGTTTAGAATCAGATCTCCATTTTCAAGGGGTTTAATAATCCATCCCTCATAAGGTACTTCATAATTTTCAAATGTAATGGAAGCTGGCAGTTGATGCTTTCGCCCTTTACTATCAATAAATAGATAGCCTTGGACAGTTTGTTGAATCATATTGGAAAATGGCATCATCCAACGTGCACCGACCATGCTTTGATCAAACTCATCCATTTGTGAGTTATATTGCCGTATAAAAGAAAAACCTATTTTTGGTAAATAGAAGTCTGCATGTTGAACCCGTTCAGCACCAATTGAATAGCTAATACTTTTTCCAGATTGCGAATCTGCACCTTCACATGGGGGAGCATTTAAAGCATCTGCCTGTAAACTTACGAACTCTAAAGTATCTCCTTTTGTATGCCGTTCATATTCACCCGTCTGGTTGATTGGCACACTCGTACTACCTTTATTTTCTAATACTTGTATGGCTTTCAGAGTTTCTTGTAATAGCCATGCTAAAGTATATTTTTGGCTAGCATTTGCTTGTTGTTGTAAAGTTTGACTTAAAGTCGCAATAGCTTGAGTTGCTTCTTGTTGCAAACGACTTGTTATATTTGGTTGTATTTTAGGGGTTAAATTTGCTTGGCTCGGCTTCCCTAATAAATCAATGAGTGGAACAGCCCAGTTGGTAAATTTGAGTTTCGGATCTCGTTTTTCTGCACTTGCACCTGCCGCAGTGGTTATTCCTGCATTTATACCTGTTGCTGGGGTCGCCATACTTTGTAGGATAGTTACACCCAATGTTGTAGCGCCAGTAAGTAGACTGCTTAACTTCGCTTGAGTCTCTTTTAAAAACTTCTCTAAATCTCCAGCGATCATCGCATTGAGATGTAAACCTAAACGCTTAATATCAGTTTCTTTAATTTTTCCATTTTCTCGATATAAGCATTCTGCCATTAAACCAAACATTGGACGTAAAGCCATGCGTGCATGTGCTTCGTTATTCGGTTCTGAAAATAAACCAATTAAATTTGCCGCAAGTAATGCTCCACGTTGTGCGGCAGCATCACCAGTTTTCTTATCTGTGGCATAAAGCATTAGGTCTAGTACACTACCAGTCAATGCAAAGATATTAGCAATCGTGGTTATGTTGGCCTTACTTTTTATTTGTTCTAATGAGGTATTTCCGCAAACTTGTAAATACAGCTGAACCTGATTTGCGATCATTTGCAAGTCTGCTACATCCGTCACGCTATTTAAGTTAAAAACAGCAAGTTCAACAGTAGGTTGTTTTTTAATTTCTTTCTGCTGTGTATTCTCATTAGCCATTAATATAAAACCTTTAATTCATTAAATTACAACAATATTTTTCTATATTGGATCGCTCTATTCATCCAATTTACTTTTTTGACCGAATAAAATTATCTAAAGCACCTTGCTGAATAGGTGAATCTTGATTTGTGGACTTGGATAATTTTGCAGTCATTTGATCACTCAAAAAACCTTGGCCTTGCTCTTTTAGCATTTCAAGAGACTGGCTTGGGTTTACCGCCATTTGACCAAGACTTTTCATTTGATCGGCAGATAAATTGAGATTAAGCTCTTTTGAAACAGTGTTGAGGGCTGTATTGGTCACCTGATTTTTAATCTGGCCTACTGTTTGGCCAACAAAATTATCTAAAGTATTTTTACCCAAGTTTTTGAAACTATTTTTATCAGTTGAAAGAAGATTATTTTGCAACTGCGACATCGCATTTTGCCCCACTGCTCCTAGTGCATTTTTCATTAATCCTTGAACACTTTTGACTGGCTCAGCCCAAGTATATTTACGATTAAAATCACTGCTTTGCAGCCATGCACTCGTATTATCCTTCTCAAAAACCACTTTAGCTGGCCCAGGTGCAATACCTGTTACTTGTGCAAAACCATTTGCATCAAGTTTGCCTGTAATTTGCTTACCTAATGAATCAATTACTTTATAGCTATTTTGCTTGAAGAACTTATCTCCACCATAACTTCGCAATAATTCCAACGCTCCCTGCATGGGTTTAGCTTTAGGTAGTTGAGGAACATTCGCGTTTGCACTACCTCCCCCCATAAACACATGCTGCCCAGCCTTTACCTCAAACTTGCCACCCGTAACAGGAAAAATTCCTGAACCATTAATCTTGATTTGAGAACTACCAGCTGTGATCACAATTTCTTTAGAAGCATTAATTTCAATTTTGTCTTCTGTAGAAATAATCTGAATGCCTTTACGGGCAATAAAGTCAGCTCCATCCGCTTGTGCCTGTATTTCAACTTTTCCTTTGCCCGCATAGAGTCTCGCTCCTTGTTGAGCGGCAAACAAACTCACCTTATTTTGAGCATGCGCAATCAGGTTTTTCTGTGTGGTTAGGTTAATACTATCCCCAGCAGTTTGACTCAGTTGACCATCTGCGCTTAGGTGAATGTCTTCATTACTAGCTACTGCAATACTGTTAGGTGCGGTTAATACCATTAAAGCTTGTTTAAATACGGCCGCTTTTTCTTTATCTTGTTGTTCAATTTGTTCCAAGAAAGTTTTTAGATTCTCAAGCATTTCCAATGGATCAGTTTGCTGGTTTTTCGCAACTTCACTGAGTGCCTTGGCATTATTAAGGCCACCTTCTATTTGTTGCTTGGCATCGGCTGCGTCTAAATGTGTTCCTTGAGCTTGGTCTTGTTTATGGGTACTAACGAGCAAACCTTTACCAGCTCTAACAGCACCCCATTGGTCAGTTCTGAGTTCAAAGCCTTCACCACGGCCATCACTTGTCGCACTGTCTTTTGGATGGCTTAGGTTACCCAAATTTAGCTGACTGGCTGCATGGCTACTTTGTAGCTGGGCACTAATTTGTCCAGTGGTATCATCAAGGCGTAACTGGTTAAAACCTTTGCCGCCGACTTCTTCTGAACGAATACCACTCAGCTTTTTAGTCTCTGGTAGCTGTCCTTTCTGGTCAAACTGGGTTGGATGGCGTTCTGCTTCATGAATACGTCCCACCACAAATGGTCGGTCGATGTTGCCATCAAAGAAATCAATCACCACGATTTCACCGACACGTGGCAAGAAACGTGCCCCATACCCCTTTCCAGCCCATGGGGTTAAAACATCAACCCAAGCCGAATCGGTGTCATTGTCGTTACTTCCAGCCCCACCATCATGGCGATGGTCATCGGCTCGGGTAAACAGGAAACGGACTTTTATACGTCCCCATTGGTCAACATAAATTTGCTCGCCTTCGGGCCCTACCACTCGGGCACGTTGCACAGAAGCTTTAGGTCGATTCTCTAAAGGTTGATATGCAGGCACCACCTTAATATTACGGCGTTGTAAAATCAGTTCATTGCCTTGGCGTTCGTCTGTCTGACTAGCTTGCCAATGGCTTTGTTGAACTAGCGCTTGAATTTGCTGGTTTAAGTCTTTCGGTAAGTTATTTTGGTTGTAGTAATGCTTACCAATGATCAAAAATTCTTTATCTGCGCCATCATGCAGATCAATTTCAGGATGTTCATTCAGTTCAAACCAGTAGCCAACTTGGGTATCCCGTACCGTGGTTTGAGCAATAAATTGCTTAGACTGGGCATCGTAGTAGGCACTTAGGTTCTGGTTAAATTTTTCCAGTTGTTGGTTACTTGCTGAGGTTGCTCCATCTTCACCTTTTAAATCTTGCATCCATGCCGGACTAAAATGCCAAGCATCTTCAAGACTTAAACTTTGATTATCATAGTTAGAGCTATGCTGATGTTTACTTTGTACACTACCAGCCCCATCTGTTTGCTGTAATACATCTGACTGCCAGCGCTGCACAAAAACAGATGTCGGCTGTAAACCACGGTTAGCCATGAGGCCAGTCATGCTGTCAAATTGTTCAGTTGCATGACTTCTATGGTAATGAATCGTTCTTCTAGTCAGCGCTTGATATTGGTTATTATCATCAATCAGACGTAATTTTTGTGGTTGAATATGATCTGTATTGCTCGGTACAGTCAGCTCAGCTTCATCAATTAACCAATTAATCCCTTCACTACGCCATAAGCGAGTTAAAAATTCATAGTCACTTTCATTGAGCTGCATCACGAAAGGACGTATGTCATATTCTTGTTTCAACCCGCTCAAATCTAAAGTCAGACTCGAAGCAAATAATGGACTTTTCCCCTGCCATTCTTGAAATAGTATTTCACTAATTTCTTTCACGCTCTTGTTCATAAACACACGGCTGTTTCTGCGTTTATGCCAGAGATAGGTTGGATCACTTATGGTGAGCTTATATATAGTTAGAGCACCATCGCTTTGCCCCTGCGATGCTCCAGTAATAATACCCGTAGTACGGAAGAAATTTCCTCGATCTGTTACCTGATCAACAGCAACCTGCACCCCAATAAATTTCTTGAGTGAAATATGGGCATTGGTTGATAAACAAATCAGTTCGGCTGTCATGCCCTGATTAAGAGAATGTTGCCCATCTATACGTTGTAAAAAAACTTGACTAGTCAGGGATGCATCTGAAAACTGGAGATACACCGAACGATGTTGTGAGAGGAAACCAAAACTCTCTAAGATTTGAAAAATATTATTGAACATCACTATATTTATAAATTTGAGTTACAATCGAACATATTTTATAAAAAACAGACAGATTTGTCTATTTTTTATATTAATTCTCTCTCTAATGACTAGTCGAATATCTCATCTATCAACTAAAATAATAAACTTAACACCTCAACTCATTGCAATAACCCTATTATGAACGCAGAAATAAAATTTAAAAAACAATCAAAACGAGAAATTATTCTAAGCACTGCTACCCAGCTTTTTATTCAGGAAAGTTATATAGCTGTTGGTATCGACCGTATTATTACGGAATCTAAAGTAGCTAAAATGACTTTTTATAAGAACTTTCCGTCTAAAGAAAATCTGGTATTTGCTTGCTTACAGGAATTGAAACTCGAAATGAAGATTGCTGTAGAAAAGCAAATCTCATCAAAAACAGTTCCTTTAGAAAAATTAGAGCAACTTTATATGTGGTATATCGATTGGGTAAATCAAAATGGTGCCAGAGGATGCCCATTTCATAAAGCACGAATGGATGTAGGAAGCTTATACCCATCGATTCAAATCGTGCTGGATGAATACCGAAATTGGTTATTCGATACTACAGCTTCTATTTTTAAAGAGATGCAAATTAGGGACCCTATGACACTAACCCACTTATTCCTGTCTCTTTTGGATGGTTTAATCAATGGGTCTGTTTGCGAAGAAGCCCCTATTGAACCAGAGAAAACATGGAATTATATCAATACTTTAATTGAACTTGAGTCAGCATAAATGTAAATCAAATGCTATATCTCTAAAAAATAAATTTACGTTAATGATGGATGGTTTCTGATTAAAATGAGACTGTCATCATTTATTAGAATAACAGGCATATATTTAAAGGACGGTAAAAAATAAATTAGCAGTAAGAGTAATACTTTATGGAAAAAGATAAGAACTTACTAAATTCATCCGTCAAGCAACGTACACCCATGGGACTTATTATCTGTTATCTCATATTGGGTTTACCAGCCAGCTTGGTCATTGGTAGTTTAATTGCCCAACTTCTGACAATTAACATATCCTTTTTTGAAGGAAAAAGCAGTTTTATTTGGATGTGGTTATTTATAATTGTATCCCCATTCATCTATTTCGCTTGTTTGATTACTCTGTCTATTCTTTTAAAAAAATATGCTAAGGCTCTCCCTACTTTTGTGGCCATATTTGGAATACTAAGTGTCTTTGGCTTAACTTTTTTCGCATCCATATAAAAATACATAATTATTTTGGCTTTTAAATCATTTTGTTTTTATAACCAAATAGTTTTTGGCTAGATGCATCTATAGTGGTTCTACTTTATTCATCATAACTTACCAACTTTTTCTGAGAGTCATATCGTAACCCCCAAACGTAGCCTGTTAACTTTACCCTTAAAATTGGCATAGTTATAGCCATGCCATATAAGTTCTTATATTCTTATACTTTAATTCATTTACCTTAAACACGTAGGTTTAAAAAAAACACTCTATAACCGTGTCCCTTTCCTCCAAACTGTTTAAGCTTAAAACCTGTAGCAGTAAACCATCGATTGATACTGTAGCTGAATCATTAGGTGTAATTATGGATGGTAATGTAGGAACATTTTTCGGTGGAATTAGTGCAAGTATTACTGGTGGTGTGGTTGGCAATATTTTTGGTAAAAAGCGGGCGTAATGATCGATAAAAATATTTTCCAGAGTTATGAATGTCTAAAATATACATATCACTTTACCAAAAAGAAGTAAGATTTATCTGAGTGAAGCCTAGGTTTAATTTATTTAAGAAATAAAAAAAGTAAGTGACTGGAACATATTTACCCACCTAACCAAAAAGTAATTAATATAAATTAATGTTTAAAAAATAAGAGCAGAGACATTTAAAAAAGCACAAGAAATAGGGTACACAATATCAAAATTAGACATTAAATTTTATTACTTGATTGATTAATAATTTTCAAATTAATATATTTTATTTTCAATACATATTTTAAATTATTAATAGCACATTAGCCACCAAATAAAATCTTCCAAAAATTTACTTAAAATAAAAAATTAATATTCCATTCATTTTGATGTGTTTTTAGTGATCTCGCACATAACACATTAACTTATAGCCAAATTAAAAAATTCAGCATATAAATTCTAAACTTGGATTTAATTTATATTTTGAAACCCACTCTCTAATTAATTGAGGACTATCTTCTTTATTAATAATTTTTATTGAAATTTTATTTTCACCACTACTTAAAATATACAAATTTAAAACATATTTATCTTCTGAAAATCTAAAAGGTTGATTTAATTTATTACACTCTTCAATAATTTTCCGATTATTCATTATTGACTCTTGCACAAGAATATATAATTTACCTGAATCCTCTTTAAATCCAATAAAAAACAAGTTTTCATTTCCAAATTGGATTTCAGTTTTTTCACCATTATTTAAATACAAATTATAATAGTAATTATTATTATAAGTTATTCTATCGACACAAACACCCCCTGAAAGAAAACAGTCATATTTATTATCTACATTTGAAAATTTATTTATATTATATAATATAAAAATTATAAAGAAAATTACTACCAAAGATAAGATGTGTATAGCTTTCATATCCAACTCCTAAGGGGAAAAGATACATTATCTTTTCCCCTATTTATATTAACGTGGTTTACAAGCTGGACAATAAGGTTTACCTGTAAATTTGAATTTAAATCCTTGATTAATTACATTAGTTAAACCATTTGATGCTTCTCGTGCACCAATTACGGTACCCCAATTTCTTATCACAGTTTTAAAATCAAAAGCACTACTAGCCTTATGTTGTTCAAAATTATAATCATTCGGTAACAATGTTCCATCTTCCCTCATCATTAATTGCCCATGAACCCAATATCCTTTCGAACTTTTGGATGGTTTACTAATTAAACCTTCATCAATCCATTGACCAAAATGGTTTCTATAACCATTTGCCCGAACAGGAAGAACATATTGCCCTGTTTTTTTAATTTTTGTCCATTCACCATTAGGTTCTACTCTGAGCATTTCAGCATCAATTTGTACATCTGTACCTGGGCCACCATTAAATAATAAATGTTGATTAGAACTAAATAAGTCAGGTAAATTAAATGATTTTAATCCCCACTCTTCGAATAAACTAGCTTTATATGCACTATCACCTTTATAAGCTTCGAAAAATGAAAAATTATAACTATCCAAACCACTCGGATCGACATTACTTAATGGGTTATTCTCTGCATATGCATATGGATTTGGCCCACCTTCTAAACCTATTGGATCCGGCTCCATATAGCGGCCAAATTCAGGGCTATAGTAGCGATTTAAGTTATAGTGTAAACCAGTAAATTCATCATAATAATGACCAGGGAATCTTAAGTTAAATGTCAGATTTCTCGTAAGATATCCCATACCAAAAGCTGTACTGTCCCACATCCAAACCGCATTACCATTAACATTATCCACAAGCATTCTTGGTGTTGCATTGTGATCTGTCACAACAGCATAAACTTTATCACTACCTAACCCATAAATTGCCGCAACAGGACGATTCCCCATCCAGACATATTCAACAATTGGTGTTCCATTTGCCGTATACTCCCCAAGCAGATTACTATTTTCATCATAAACATACTGAACTGCACCAGCATACCAACTACCAGAAGTATTTAAAGCACGGACTGTACGCTCATTTTTATGGTTATAGGCCATATAATATTGACCGCCTTGCCCTTTTATGTATCGAATTTGACCTGAGCCATCATAACTACTTGATAAATCAAAAAGGTCTGCTGTATAAGTATTATATAATCCAGCATTAACTAACTCACCTGTTGGCAAATACTTCACACTGAGGTTATAAAAATCAATTCCATGGGCATTTTGCAAGTATCTAGTTATTTCTTCAAAACGATTTGAATTAGAAATAGCTTTGAACTCAAACCTTACTCCCATATAGCCAGTTCTATTTTCTGGGTAAGAACCCACTATTTTATTACCATTACTGCTATAACCATGGTAAATAGTATAATTTTTAAAGTCTCCTTTAAACTGTGATTCACTTAAAAGTTGATTAGACTTTGAATATGTAAAGTTCTTAATATGATTATTCAAATAATTAATTTTAGTAATTCTTCGATCACTATCAAAACTATATTCCTCCGCATATAAAGAAATATTATCTTTATTATTGAATGAAATAGCCTTTATTTCACCATTTTGAGCATTATCATAATTAATCAAATATTTAGCATTAGTATTTTCAATATTCCAAGAAGAAAGCTGACCATATTTATCATAGCTAATATTATTAATAAATGGATTACCAGCAATTTGTATAGAAGTTAAGTACCCTTTATTACCAACATAATTATAATTAATCGTACGACCTGATGGCATATTGATTGATGTAATTTTTCCAGCAGGGCTATAATCATAACCAACACTTAAAGAATTATTAGTCCCGCCCCATGTTGTTAGAGCCTTATTAGTTTGTGTCTTACCCACGACTCTATTTAATGCATCATAATTATAAGTAGTATTAACCCCAAATGAAGTATTACTTGATACTCTATCTAACCGCCCAAAACGAGAGTTGTCATAAGTATATTGATAGTTATATGCAAAAGCTGGATCTCCATCATTTTCACTGTAACAATTAATTTCGCCTGTACGCCCAATGCTATCAATACTAGAATAATTACAAGTTCTATTACCATGACTTTTACTAATCACCTGATCCGCTTGATTATAGTTATAAGTTTTTGCCCCATAGTCATTATTGATTTCGCTCTTAACTAAAGTACTGCTTACATAGTTAAAAGGGTTTGAGCCTGAATTCGCAGAGTCTTTTGAGGAAATTAGATTATCACTTTTATCATAATTTTTAGTACTTGTTTCATTTTCACCATTTGTATAACTGATATTTCTATTTAAGGCATCAAAGGTCCATTTCTCAACAATACCCAATGCTGTTTGTGTTTGAATAATGTTCCCATTTCCATCATAAAAAAAAGTCTTCCAATTTGAATTAGGATCTGTGCCCGTACGCGACTTCGCAATGCGTCCTTGTACATTAATTTCATTATAAGTATTAACAGCTCCTTCAACAGCCTTCAGTACATCATTGTCAAAGTAAGTCTGAATTGTCACATTACCATCAGGCATAGTTATTTTGACTAACCGCCCTACACTATCATAATCATACAATATAGATTCATTGTCAGGATTAGTTTCAGATTTTTTACGCTTCAGATAATCATAACTAAAACGAGTAACAGGTCCTGTAATATTTCCTGATTCACCTCCATTACCGATGACTTTTGCTTGTAATGTGCCATCTGCATTATAAATAAACAGATCCACTAAGCCTGATGGATAAACAATACGCTCAGGTTGAGCAAACGAATTATAATTTAGATATTTAGTAACTACTGATCGATTATTTACATTTTGAACCATAGTTGCTTTATTACCAAATGCATCATAAGTAAAGGTGGTTGAATCATCTACGTCACCACGTGGTCCATCAACATTACTGATAAGACCATAATCAACATTATTAGGGTTACTATAATAAGAATAGTTAATTATTTTACTATTACCCCCTCTCGGATAAGAGATTACCTGCTGTACGATCCATCCATTGGCATTAATACTGTTAGTGACTTTTTGTCCATCAGTCACAATCTCGTTGGGGGTTGGATATCTATTTTCAGTCCCATCTGTAAGTACTGTATAGTTATAAGTCGTCGACTGACTATCTGCTGTGCCAGAGGCAATTGTTTTTTGGGTAAGACGGTTAAGTTGATCATAATTAAACGTCGATACATTCCCATTTAAATCAGTGATTGACTTCAAACGATGTGTAAATGGATTAAATTGTACTGACCGAATAGGAGTGGAACCACTCAAAAGACCAGGGTAATCACCTTGAATTGTCATAGTTGCTGTTGCTGATGACATAAGTCCCAAATCAGCTTGATTATATGTTCCTGGTAGTGAAACTGCCGCCATAGTATAGTCCATAGCCTGATCTTGACCATTAATGGTAAAACGATTTGCAAATTCTCCCCGCATATCATTCCATGCAGAAATACTTCTTTGAGTTTTCTGATTATTTATTGGTGTATAAGCTGTAATCTGTGTGGTATATACTAGAAATACTGATGAACTATTATAAAATTGCCAAACATTTCCATACTCATATTCTCTTAATACATTGTTATTTTGGTCAATTACCCTTTTCAGTATTGGATAATTTCCTTCACTGGAACTCGTAATTTTTCTTGATGTATTATTTAGAATATATTGAATCCAATAGCCTCTAGACTCATCTTCATATTGAAAAGAAAAATTTCCAGCAACAATCGAGTTAATAGAAGAAATAGTATAACGAGTTTCTATTTTTGAAGGATCAATGATACTTTTGACTTGATTTTCTTGATAAGTGATACTTGATTTCTGAACATTTGAGCCGCTAATTAATTCAACACCAGTAATTAATTTACGTTCAAGATAAGTTTGATTAAGTGATCCAAACTTTTTGTACTCTCTAAGAATATTTAAAGTATTATTTCGATTATCTTTAACCTGAACTAAATTATAACCATTATCATATGACAAATCTAATTTTCTTCCATCTTGAAATTGTATTTCAGTAAACTTATACAAATAACTAGGAATAGTTGTACTACCAAAAACTGATTCCATATTTTTGTAAATAGAAGCCGTATACTTAACACCATCTTTAACAATGACAATAGAACCATTTACTTGGTTAAAAGAGATATCACGTAAATATTCGGAATAAAATGTTTTAGCTTCAAACTGCCCAGCTCCATTATAATAAATCCGTTTAAGTATTTTTCCCTCCTCTCTTGAAATCAAATATTTTTCACTACTGCCTGGTAATTGAATTATAAAAACACTTGTATTAGACGATGGAATGGTACTAGTAATTACTTGGCCTGAATATTCATTACTCCAATCTGCAACGCCACCTTCATCTAGCTCTTGATAGAGATTAGCACCTCCCTCACTTTCTAGACGTAAAGATGCATGATACTGCATGGTAAATGGTAAATTACCTTTCACTAAAGGAATATTTTGAGTAACTTTTCCACTTAACATATCATAACCTTTTGTAGCTCCCTGAATACCTGGCGCTATTGCTAAGTTATTTGTAAGAGCTGAATAATCAGTACCTGCTGCAAAACAAATAGACATGGATATCCAAGTTACTAAAAACAAAATTACTTTATTAAAAATTTTCTTCAATTTTTATTCATCTTCTCATTAAAATTGCTGTATAATTTAACTAATTGTTACAAAAATGAAAAGATGTATATGCAAAAAAAATATTTTGTTATCAGCAGTATAATTTTGACATTTATCATTAGTATACTTAGCTACCACTTTTATAAAATGGATAATAATCAAAAAAATATTAAGTTTAGATCTGATGTTCAGCAGGATATACAAGTTAAAAATAATGAGCAAATGATGTCCAAATCTTTAACTGATTTAATGAATACACAAATACAAGATAAGAAACAGAAAGTAAGTAATTTGCCAGCTAAAATATCTAATGAGCCTGGTCTTTCAAATCAATCTGGAGTAATTACTTTAGAAAAATAAGTTTATTTGTTATCAAGAAAGATAATTAGCTAGTTATAATCAGCCCCCCTATCTCTGAATTAGATGATATACTCAGGAATTAGGGGGTAATTTTCTCTAATTAATAGTTTTTCAATTTTTTATAACTATTTATGAATTTTAATATTTTAATTAATCTAAATATTAAATTTAAAAATACTAAAAAATTAAACAAATCAACATAATAATCCAACTAGAAATATTACCTTTTATATCTCACTAAGACTTAAGTACTAATGGTTTAGTATAAAAATAGAGATATACCAACAATACTAATATGGAAAATCAAACCAATTAGAACATGATAAATATTACTTCCCTAAATTCAGTTCAGTTTAAAATATTTTCCATACTTGAGGAAAGAGAGATAAATTACCATTTGGATACTTTCCTCCCATATTTTTTCTTATTTCATCTATTCTACAGACATAAAAAACACTCTATAACCGTGTCCCTTTCCTCCAAACTGTTTAAGCTTAAAACCTGTAGCATCAAACCGTCTATGAGGTTCAAAACCATGTTTGGATCAGGCTTTAATCCCCTAGTTTCTAAACTAAAAATCAAGTCAAAAATCTCATGATGCAACCATTTTCGATATTCAACCGCCATGCCGTAGGCCTTCGGATAAAGCAGTTTTATTTCAAAAATGGCTTTAAGTAAAAGATTGTACAAACTGTTTAAATTGGTATGTAAAACAATAATTTGTTTAAGTTTATCTTTTGAAGTGCAGTAACGGCTTGAGTAGACAATGGAGAGTACCTCTTCCTTCAATAGGCTTTTTTGAAAAACGATGCACATTTCGATCAGGCCTTCTTTTGAGCCAAAATACTTGTAAAGCGTGCCTTTGGTGATTTTAGTTTCTCTAGCAATCATATCTACGCCTACATTATTAAACCCATGCGTCGTAATAAGTTGTATGGCAGTCTGAACAGCCTGTAATTTTTTGGAAGAGGTTTCTAAATTTCGCATAGTTTTACCTTTTAAATTCTTGTTGTTTCTAAATGAGATAAAAAAGCCTGTGCCCTTTCTGGGAGAAAAAAAGGCACAGCAAAGCCATAAAGACTGTGCTTGGCACATCTCAAGTTTTATTGTTGCTAAGTTTTTTGAGCCGTAATGACTTAAAGCCTGAAAACCTATTGGTGATCAAGCTGCTTTGAAGTTTTTAAGCTGTGTCGTTATAGCTTATGGCAAGGGCTGCCAAGAAATTAAGAATGTGCAAAGCCAACTCCTTTTTATTTGGAGTTCTGCCAAGACATTAAAATTATGGTGGCAGAACGGAAAAGGGTTGACAGACCGGATTGGATTGACACCAGCACACTCGAAAGTGTCCCTCTCCCGTCCTACCGCTACGGGAAAGAGACGAGAAGTACCCTCAAAATTATCCCTCAGAAGGAATAACTCTGATGCAATCCAATAAAATCGGTCTGTCAAAACCGACTGGCAATGTGGCCAGCAGGCAAAGAATAGTTCCCAACTCTCTCTCAGTCAAGCACACAAAATGATATTTGTTTTAAATTAGATCATTAAAAAGTAAGGTTAAATAATTAACAAGTTATTGTTAATTTTAGATTTATAAAAATAGAAAAAATCTTAATAGAATGTGTAAGACGAAATGTTTAGGACTTAAGCAAGAGCAAGTCATGGCTTTTTAATTTTTAAATTATTAATTCCGTTCTGATCAAACGTTCATAATTTATTTATATTAAAAAAGGAGCGACTTTACTCACTCCTTTTTTATACTACGCATGAATTACCAACCCCAGCACGTTCCTGTAGCGGGTTTACCACATGCTTTGTAATTTACGGCATACCAGATGCTACCACCCGCACGCGGAGTTTTATCTTTCTTGATTTCATCACGGGTCAAATCTGCAAGATTGGAAATTGAAGTCGCAGTAACAGAACCTTTAGCCGCATTTTTCACAAGCTGTAATGCACCCAAATCTGCGGCAGTTGAAGTCCCATAAATAATATCAGTCGGTTTAGTACTTCCCATCAATAATGAATAATCAGCAACCGCTGCCTGATAACCTGTTGCACTCCCCGATACAGTTAAGTCCGTTTTTATTTCTGTAGATGCCAACACATCTGCAACACCGTACACACTGGCATCGGTATGATAAAAACTTAAAGGATGTACCAAGTTTTTGTCGATTTGCTTATTAAACCAATCTTCCCATAGAAATTCAGTATAGTCCGTTGCGTTGGCAACTTTGCTATAACCAATATCACGCGTGAAATAGACCAATGAACGATATGGATTATTCTGCATACCATCAGGGTTTGTTGCAGTTTTGAGGCCTAAGTTTTTAGGTAATTGTTGATATGAAATCGGTTGATTCTTTCCATCTCTTAACCATGCTCGGCCATTTGCAAGCATTTTCGCCCAAAACTCATCTGCCGTTTTACTATCGTTATAGTTCCCAACAACTTTTACCCATACTTTAAGTTGACCACCACCATCTGGCAGTTCACGGAACTCTGTCATCGTATGATGACCATCGGTCAGGTAAAGTCGCCCATCATAGCCAACAACGACTGTTTTCAAATCAGCCGTTTCAGTGCCCGGCTGTTCTTGGCACTTAAATGTCTCTAATTGTTTTAAATTGGCCTTTTGTAGGTCTTGCAGACTTGTAAAATCATCACGACCTTTTGCACCAATCGCTTCACAATAATCGCTAAACTTCTTACCAATGGTTTTATTTAAATAAACTAATTGATTGACTGGGTCTGCTTGCCAAGTTGGGCGCTGTAAATCACCTTGCCAACGACCTAATTTATAATAAATTTGATCATAGCCAATCGCACCCTGCGTTGGGATCAAGTCATCAATCGCAACTTGTATCACATCATTGGTTTTTACCGTTAGAAAACGCTGGTCACGAGTATCTGTTGGTGTTGGGGAAACTACTGTAGATTGCTGATCTTGGCTATCATTACAGGCAGTTAAACCCATCGTGCTCGCAATAAGAAACGCCAAACTTAGAACTTTATAAGATTTTTTCTGCATGACTGGAATTCACCCCAATAAATTGGATTATTTTCGACCAGCAGAATTTCATTTAGATGACCAATCGATGTCATTTTGATGAATATAGTTAAGCAGATGTATGATTTTAAAAGAATGAATAGCGTACAAATGCTAAAAAGAACTGATATTAAAAAACTTTTATATTTACCCAATGATTATGGCTATGCCTTGCCTATTCTTTAGAACAGCTTATTTTTTAACTCTTAATTCCCTATAAAACAACTTAAAATATAGATGTAAAATTAAGTTAATAAATAATTTTATTATCATTTCACTTAAGTACAACATTATAAAAAACTAAGCCCCGATACCGGAGCTTAGCTTTGAAAAATAATTTTAATTAAAAAATTACTTATTTGATGTCCGCAAATTCAGAAACAGGCTTGTTCACTTCAACTTTTGTACCACCGAATTTTTCACTCACAAATTTTTGTACTTTAGGTAAGTGATAAAGTTCGCCTAGCTTCGTATAGATCGGATCATTTTTGTTTGCTTCAGCCACACCCAATAAATTGACATAAAGCTTAGTAGATTGGTCAATTGGCTCACGGAAGATAGAGTCTTTCATTACATTGAGACCACCTTCTAGTGCCAATGTATTACCAAGTACAATCGCATCTACATCGTTTTTAACACGAACTGCTGTCGTCATTTGAATTGGTTTTAATTGCAAATTTTTAGGATTTTCAGCAATATCAGTGATAGTCCCTTTTACAGGGTCAAAGTTCGGTTTAAGTTTAATCAGTTTAGCAGACTGCAATAATGTTAATGCACGAGCTTCATTGGCAGTATCATTTGGAATCGCGATTGTAGCGCCTTGCGGGAACTCTTCAACAGTTTTAACTTTATTTGCATAAAGTCCCATTGGCTCTAAGTAAGTCGTCGCAACCGCAGCAACTTTGGCTTTGTTTGAAGCATTATAAGCAGCCAAATAGTTAAATGACTGGAACGCATTGACATCTTGTTCACCACTTGCGACAGATGTATTAAGCACAACATAGTCTGTCAAATTGGTCACTTCGAGTTTAATACCCGCTTCTTTAGTCTCAGGAAGCGTTGCAACATATTTCCATACGTCAGTATCTGAACCTGTTGAAACCAGTTTAATTGTACGAACTGACTCTGTTTTGTCTTTGCTTGCTGCTGTATTTTCAGTTTGTGCAGGTTGTTTGTTACATGCAGTCAGTGTCAGTACAGATGCGCTGAACAGTACACTAAATAATTTTTTCATAGATATATCCTAAACTAGGAAACGCCTCCTCCAAATAAGAGTGAGACATTCCCAACTATTGGGTCAAAATATAATATTTGGCTAGAAATAATTTCCAGATATAGGGTTTAGAAACCTGAATTCAGCCTTATTTCTTCCTTGAACTTGCTCGCCGAACAATAGAATTATGTTTTGAATCAGTTTCTAAGTATTGGCTCATCATATATCAATAAATGAATATTCTACAAATAACTTGATCAATTCTGACATGTAGGCAGAATCACTGTAAGATATTGAAAATAAAAAATATATTATATAAATGAATCAATTTTGGTTAAAATACATACTCTTTTGATTTATATGAAATTTTTAGGATTTGTTATCAATAATTAAGCTAAAGATTGGTTTGATTTATAGACTTTGCATATAAGAAACCCCTGCTTTTAACAGAGGCTTTTAGAATTTGACGGATACTGGAAATCCAAATTCAATAAAATACTTTTCAATAGATTTTATTAAAATTTATCTCATAGACAATCAACTAAATCAAACTAAGTATTGATGATATAGCACTAGATAATTCATCATCCGCCGCTTCAATTTTGTTACTTGTCCAAGCAATATAACCGTCCGGTCTAATCAGCATGCAATCATTTTCATCATTAGTCCAAGAGCGAGAAAGTTCTCCATAAGAGTCCTCAACATCTCTTTTCGGGCCTACCTGTATAACTTTAATATCCAAGTTGAGCTGGTTATTAAGTTTGTCTACAGCACACTTCCATTTGTCACCTTGTAGCCAACAGAAAAGCGTAAACTTTCCATTTCCAATTAAGTCTAAAGTTGAGATTTTTCTGTGATTTTTGACTAGCCATGTATGAGGAAGTTTATGACCAGGGGTAAATGAAGGATAATAATGAAGATCTTCATCTCTACTAGAATCTACTTTATTTTCAATAGCAGACTCTGCTCCAATAATTGCAGATGAATTATAGCGCACGTTAGTTTCTACTCCTAAAGCAGCAAATTCATAAGCTTTATATTCAATTGCAGACCTTAAATCACGACGTTTAACAGCACCGTTTTCATTAGCCTCACTTAAAGCGTTTATGCTTCCTTGCATCATCTCGGTACTATACTTTCCATCTAGCTCTAAAGCAGAAAATATTGTAGAGAACTCTCTAACACTTTGATTGGCTCGTTTAACAATTCGCTCACCAACCGGTGCTCTTTCATCATTAAAACTGTCTAATAAACCACGACCTGCTTTGCCATTTAATACAAATGCTAATTTCCAACATAAATTATAAGCGTCTTGTATAGATGAGTTTGAACCTAAGCCATTAGAAGGCGGATGACGATGGACAGCATCACCAATACAGAAAACTCGTCCTTTCGAATATTGCTCTGCATACATTTCATTGACTGTCCATAACGACTTACTACTTATATTTATTTCAATATCGTTATCACCAATAAGCTGTTTGCAAATCGCAATCGCTTCATCATCGGTAAGAGAAGGCTCTTCTTTTTCAATGTCATACCCCCAAACAATTTGCCATTCATTCCAAGGTCTGACCATGCGCAACAACCCCAACCCGATTCCACCAATGTTTGCTCCGGGTTGTATAATCCACCATAGGTATCCAGGTCGATGCGAAACATATTTTGTTAAATCGGCTTTAAAAATAATGCTGATACTGCCACTTTTTCCCATTTTACCTGCCATAGGTAAATCTAGATCTTTTACGACTTGGCTGCTCGCCCCATCAGCTCCGATTAAATACTTACATCGGATTAAGTATGTTTCTTTAGTTAATCTATCTAAAACAGTGACAGTTACACCATCTTCATCTTGTACATGAGATAAATATTCCGTATCAAATCTTGGATGGCTACCTCGTGATGCTGCATTTGAAAGCAAAATAGGTTCAAATAGGTGTTGAGGCAGATCGCACTGCTCACAGGGACTTGCTTTAGCATACTCTGACATTCTTTCTGGATTATTCATGCCATATGGAAAGCGTCCAATTTCATCTCCCGTTAAAGATGTGCAATAAACAACATCTCCCATAACTTCCTTTGGCGCTGCTTTTGCTATTACTTCATCAGATATCCCTAAGTCTCGGACAACTTCCATTGTTCTTTGACTGATATAATGGGCACGAGGACTATTTGCCAGCCATCTATATTTAGTTATTATGATATTTCTGATTCCATAAGTACTTAACATAAGTGCAGCAGAAGAACCAGCAGGACCGCTTCCAACAATTAAAACATCAGTTTCTAACATTTTTATCCTATTACTTACATATTCTTGGTAACTAAATGGCTATTGCATATATTTAAAGAAAATAACCATTGTAGGTTTAATATTGTTTCTTAAAACTCATTTAGACCAACTTTAGTTAAATCCTTCACAGCATTAATTATTAAATAAGCCTATAAAGTAGATTTTAATGTCTTCTAAAGTTCAAAATTTTAATAAACAAGGTAAAGCTAAAATAACTAGATGATCTAGAGTTTAAAATAAATATAACACTTGAGATTTATTGATTGCATTGGCAAATCTATGCAAATTATATCTATTACCCAAAACAATAAATCCACCGAGTCTCTATAGCAGAGGATAGCAAAGAGATTGAATTTATAAAGATTTTAAATGCATATCAATACGATTGGCTATAAAATCACAAAATCATTAATTAAAATTAAAAAATACCACTCAAAAATGGTAAAACAGTTATTTATAATACTAATTTTAGTGATATAAAAATTATAAATTATTATCGAGATAATGTTTATATTACTTACTTGGGGCTTATCTGAAAAAAAGAATGGCTTGTTTGGCGAGCAAATCCATTCAATCCGACTGAGCACACTTCAAACTTCCCTTTAGGTACAACCTGCTTGATCTGCCCTCCTATATGCGACACGTGCTCCATCAGATCTGCATACAACAATAAACTGTCTAGCCTCTAATTCAATTCATGTATCATATCAATCAATGCTCTTAACCGAGCTGGTATGAAACGATGTCCAGAATAATATAATCTTAAACCACCAAATGAGGGACACCACGAAATCAATACAGGTA
The DNA here is from genome assembly GCF_041021895.1 of Acinetobacter sp. XH1741. Classification (NCBI taxonomy): domain Bacteria; kingdom Pseudomonadati; phylum Pseudomonadota; class Gammaproteobacteria; order Moraxellales; family Moraxellaceae; genus Acinetobacter; species Acinetobacter chenhuanii. The sequence continues at coordinate 1,670,804 of NZ_CP157428.1, read as the reverse complement.
TGAGCTTACCTGCCTTTAACTCTTCCTCAATCAACCACTCAGGCAGAAAACCAACCCCTAATCCCAACATTACAGCTTGCTTAATTGCTGTCAGTTCATTAAGTGTGAAACGAACCGGAAGATCCATTCGTAACTTCTGCCCTTTTTTCTCTAGTTCCCAGTGGTAAATACCACCATGTGACATACGCATACCGATACTCTGATGCTGAAGCAGATCTCGAGGGTGTCTCGGCTTAGTGTTGTTCACCCAGTATTCAGGTGTTGCCACGATTAGCATACGAATGTCGGGTGTCAAAGCCACAGCAATCATATCTTGCGGTACAAACTCAGCTAAACGAATACCTGCATCAAAACCACTAGCTACGATATCTACCGAACGAGAATCACTTGTAATATCAATACACATTTCAGGATAGCGTTGCGCATATCGATTGAACAATGGTGCTAACAGAAATGTAGCAACACCTTGCGGTGCATTAATACGCAATGTACCACTGGGTATTTCAGAACCTGTGCTCGCTTCCTCACCTGCTCTTTGAATCTCAATAAGTGCTGGCGCAATACGCTCTATATAACGAAGCCCAGTATCAGTAAGTGCCACACTCCGCGTTGTACGATTAAAAAGCCGTACTTTAAGACGTGCTTCAAGCCCAGCAACTGCGCTACTTACAGCAGTAGTAGACATGCCTAACTCTTGCGCTGCTCCACGAAAGCTATTACGACGTGCGACAGCCAAAATCACTTCCAGTTCAGTCATTCCTGTTTTATGCATAGATTATCCTGAATTTAAGGATGACTCATTCATTAAAAACTAGCTTATCAGAATAATGAATCATGACTAGACTAAATACATGACATATCTAATAGGATAATCAACATGACCCGTATTGAACAAATCTATATCAATGGCGAGTTTGTGACTCCATTTGGGCAAGAATGGGCTAACCTTCATAATCCAAGTACCGAAGAGGTTTTTGGTCAAGTAAGACTAGGCAACGAACAGGATGTACAACTTGCAATTTCTGCTGCAAAGTTGGCATTTCCGGCCTGGTCACGCACTACCCGTGAAGAACGCATTGCGGTACTGGAACGAATGCATCAAGCTATTGTTGCATGTGAAGATGAGCTCATGGAAGCCATTCTTTTAGAATATGGCGCTCCATCAGTTAAAGGTCGTTGGATGGCAACCTACCCAGCTGATGCAATTGCACAAACCATTAGTTCCTTAAAGGAATTTATCTTTGAAGAAAAACTTGGTCATGCCAAAGTAGTCTATACACCTGTAGGCGTAGCAGGCTTGATCACCCCATGGAATAGCAATGCAGGCTTTATTTGCAATAAATTAGCCACTGCATTAGCAGCTGGGTGCACAACAGTCATAAAACCAAGTGAAATGAGTGCATTACAGACACAAGTGATAATTAAAGCTTTACACAAAGCCGTCCTCCCACCCGGCGTTTTTAATATCGTAAATGGGCGCGGAGAGATTGTTGGAGAAGAAATCTCTAAACATCCAGATATCGCAAAAATCTCTTTCACTGGCTCAACTTTGGTTGGACAACATTTAGTGACCGCAGGCGCTGCTACGATGAAACGTATTACCTTAGAACTAGGAGGTAAGTCACCTACAATAGTATTAGATGATGCAAATTTTAATACGATTATACCACTAGTATTACAAGCTGGATTTGCTAATAGTGGTCAAGCCTGTATCGCTGGTACTCGTATTCTAGTCCCTCGATCACGTCTGAGCGAATTCGAACAAATCACCAAACAAGCTGTCATAAAACTTAAATCTGGAAACCCATATCTGGCTGATACAGACATTGGGCCTATGGTTAGTGAGAAACAATGGCTACGGGTACAAAATTATATCCGTCTGGGACAAGAGGAAGGTGCTGTACTACTTACTGGAGGCGAAGGTAGACCAGATGGATTTCAAGCAGGTTGGTTTGTCAAACCCACAGTCTTTACCCAAGCCAACAATCAAATGCGAATTGCTCGAGAGGAAATCTTTGGTCCAGTACTAACGATTATTCCTTATAACAATGATCAAGAGGCTATTAGCATTGCCAATGATACAAACTATGGTCTAAGTGCATTGGTCTTGGGAACAGATATAGCTCGTTGTGAAGCAATTGCTCAACAAATTAATGCAGGACGTGTGCTGATCAATACACTAACCAATGAACCTCATGCACCATTTGGAGGTTTCAAGTTTTCTGGATTAGGTCGGGAAAATGGTCGTTGGGGCATTAACGCATATCTTGAGCCTAAAACCATAGTAGGTTGACATAAAATGCCAACTGGGCCTGTAAATTATTTTGTGGCTGTTCAACGACTCAACTAACCGTTAGCGATTTCCCATTTATTCTTTTCTAGTCCTATCCCATGTAATTCAACCCAAATTTTTGTGTGGAATATGATGAGGGGTAAACGCATAGGTAAAAAATAAGCCCTTGTAAAAACAAGGGCTTATTTAAATATTTGGCGGAAGCGGTGAGATTCGAACTCACGGAGGACTCACACCCTCGTCGGTTTTCAAGACCGGTGCATTAAACCGCTCTGCCACGCTTCCATGTGCGTAAGAATACAAAGCTTATTCATTTTATTCAAGAAAAATATCATCGCTTTGTGTTCAAGTGCATATTGTTTCATCAATTTTACAGTTGAGCAGCCAATTCTGCGCCTTCTTTGATCGCACGCTTCGCATCTAACTCTGCTGCGAGCTTGGCACCACCAATAATATGGTAGTTCGCTATAGTCGACTCACCTTCTTTTGGCATTAAGTCTTTTACCGACTCTTGACCTGCACACACCACAACAGTATCTACACGTAAAAGCTGGTCTTGACCATTATGTTCAATCCAAAGCCCTTCATCAGTAACGGCTTTATATTGCACACCACGTAGCATACGCACGCCATGCTTTTTAAGTTGAGCACGATGAACCCATCCCGAAGTCTTGCCAAGACCAATACCAAGCGGTGTTGTTTTACGTTGTAGTAAATAAATCTCGCGTATTGCTGGTTCAACCACGGGTGGCTGCATACCACCTTCAGAAATATAATTTGGATCTGGGTCTACCCCCCATTCACGTTGCCACTCAGCTAAAGGTTGAGGCTGTGGTTGATGTGGTGGTTTTAGTAAAAACTCCGATACATCAAAGCCAATACCGCCTGCACCAATCACAGCAACTTTTTGTCCAACTTCTGCGCCCTTTAGAACTTGAGCATAAGAAAGAACTTGTGGCGCATTACTTCCTTCAATTTTTAAAGCACGAGGGATTACACCTGTTGCCACAATTACTTCATCAAACCCTTCACGTTCAAGTTGCTCACGATTCACACGAGTATTTAAACGTACATCTACTCCTGTTTTTTCAAGTTGAACTTTGAAATAGCGAATTGTTTCGTGAAATTCTTCTTTACCCGGTACAACCTTTGCAAAGTTGAACTGGCCACCTACATCTGCAGTTGCCTCAAATAAAGTCACCGCATGACCACGGCTCGCTGCCACGGTTGCAGCAGACATACCAGCTACGCCGCCCCCTACAACGGCGATACGTTTCGGTTGTTTAGTCTTTAAATAAACCAGTTCTGTTTCATGACCCGCACGAGGGTTAACTAAACATGACACACGTTTATTTTTAAAGGCATGGTCCAAACACGCTTGGTTACACGCAATACAGGTATTAATTTCATCAACACGATTTGTTGCGGTTTTATTGACCCAAAAAGCATCGGCCAATAAAGGACGAGCCATTTGAATCATGTCTGCCTTACCAGTTGCCAAAATCTCTTCAGCAGTTTCAGGCATATTAATACGGTTAGACGCAATCACCGGAATTGAAATATGTTGTTTTACATGGGCCGTATAATCGACAAACGCTGCGCGAGGCACAGAGGTTACAATGGTCGGTACACGTGCTTCATGCCAGCCAATGCCCGTATTTAATAAAGTGACACCTGCTTTTTCTAAAGCTTTAGCAACAATTACTACTTCTTGCATCGTGTTGCCGTCATGTACAAGGTCGAGTAACGATAGACGGAAACAAATAATAAATTTTTCGCCTACTTTTGCACGAATTGCTTTAACAATTTCAACCGGAAAACGCATACGGTTTTCGATTTCACCGCCCCAACGGTCAGTACGCTGGTTTACATGGCGACTTAAGAATTGGTTAATCAGATAACCTTCTGATCCCATAATCTCGATACCGTCATAACCTGCTTTTTTGGCAATATCGGCGCACTGTGCATAGTCTTCAATTGTGCTTTGAATATTTTTTTCAGAAAGCTGGCGCGGTTTAAATGGTGAAATTGGCGATTTAATTGCTGTTGAAGACACTACAAATGGCTGATAACCATAGCGGCCCGCATGCAAAATTTGCATTAAGATTTTTGAACCATGCTTATGAACGGCATGCGTTACCAACCGATGCTGAGGAACATCAAACAGGCTATTCATAGTTCCGCCGGCAGGTGCTAACCACCCTTGACGGTTCGGAGAAATACCACCAGTAATAATTAAACCTACCCCACCTTTGGCACGCTCTTCAAAATAAGCTGCTAATTTGGGGTAGTTAAAAAAGCGATCTTCTAATCCCGTATGCATTGAACCCATGACTACACGGTTTTTAATGGTAGTGAAGCCCAAATGTAATGGTTTTAATAAATTGGCGTAACTTGTCATGCTGCGTCCCAATATTTTTTTGCAACTTGTTGCATAGTACTTTAATACTTTTTTTAAATGTTAGGATGACCACACGTATTTTTTTACGTGTTGAAATTGTCAATTATTCGAGCTTGTGATCCTTTATTTTAATTTTTTATGGGTAATTGAAACGTTGAATCTTTTTTCCTTTTATATCATTTCGTCTAAATTGTCATACTTATCGTAAAACTTTATATTTTTCCAATATTAATCTATTTTTCAAATGAAAAAAAAAGAATTCCTTTCTTAACAGAAAAAAAATCGATTTGAAAAGTGATATAGTACTGAGCGAATAAATTCTCTTGGTCACCGAAGTATTAGGGTGCCTATTTCGAAATAGTTAGGACTAGCAATGACTGATAATGCAACGATCTTGCAGCATGTACCAGTAGGCAAAAAAGTTGGGATTGCCTTCTCCGGAGGCTTAGACACTTCAGCAGCTTTATTGTGGATGAAACAAAAAGGCGCTGAGCCTTATGCATATACTGCAAACTTAGGCCAGCCAGATGAAGATGACTACGATGCAATTCCAAAGAAAGCAGAACAATACGGCGCTGTAAAAGCTCGCTTAATTGACTGCCGCTTACAATTGGCGCTTGAAGGTATTGCTGCAATTCAGTGTGGTGCATTCCATATCAGTACAGGTGGTGTTCCTTATTTCAATACGACTCCACTCGGTCGTGCAGTAACAGGTACCATGTTAGTTACTGCAATGAAAGAAGATGACGTAAACATCTGGGGTGACGGTTCAACTTATAAAGGTAACGATATTGAACGTTTCTATCGTTATGGTTTGTTAACCAACCCAAATCTTAAAATTTATAAGCCTTGGTTAGATCAAAACTTCATCGATGAACTCGGTGGCCGTGCAGAAATGTCACAGTTCCTCATCGACAACGGTTTTGACTATAAAATGTCAAAAGAAAAAGCGTACTCAACTGACTCAAACATGTTGGGCGCGACTCACGAAGCAAAAGATCTTGAATACCTAAATGCTGGTATCAAAATCGTTGACCCAATCATGGGCGTTGCTTTCTGGAAAGAAGAAGTTGAAATCAAACCAGAAGAAGTCACTGTACGTTTTGAAGAAGGTGTACCTGTTGCATTAAACGGTCAAACTTTTAACAATCCGGTTGAACTTATTCTTGAAGCAAACCGTATTGGTGGTCGTCATGGTTTAGGTATGTCTGACCAAATCGAAAACCGTATTATCGAAGCAAAATCTCGCGGTATCTATGAAGCACCGGGTATGGCCCTTCTTCATATTGCTTACGAGCGTTTAGTTACTGGTATTCACAACGAAGATACGATCGAACAGTACCGCATTAACGGTTTACGTTTAGGTCGTTTACTTTACCAAGGTCGTTGGTTCGACTCTCAAGCACTTATGTTGCGTGAAACTGCACAGCGTTGGGTTGCTAAAGCGATTACTGGTGAAGTAACGCTTGAACTTCGTCGTGGTAATGACTACACCATCATGAACACCGAATCTCCAAACTTAACGTACGAAGCTGAACGTTTAACGATGGAAAAAGGCGATTCAATGTTTACGCCGATGGACCGTATTGGTCAGTTGACTATGCGTAACCTCGACATTACCGATACACGTGCAAAACTTGGTATCTATACAGATGCTGGTTTACTTTCAATCGGTCAAGGTTCTGCTATCCCTCAATTAGACAGTAAGAAAAAATAATTCTCTTATGACGTCAAAAAAGGCCACCTAGTGAGGTGGCCTTTTTTATATTTAAAGTTAAGTTAGGCAATTTCAGCAACTTGTAAAGGCTGATAATAAATTTGATTACGTCCCAGTTGCTTTGCTCGATACAAAGCCTGATCTGCGGCATGAATTAATTTATCTTGCCCCAACTTTAACCCGCCCGTATATACGGTAAACCCTAAACTGATCGTGACATACTTCGATACTAACGAAGCAGCATGAGGAATGGCCTGTCTTTCAATGGCTTTATAAATATTGGCCGCTACTGAATATGCACCTTGTGCAGGTGTTTCAGGTAATAGCACGACAAACTCTTCACCACCGTATCGCGCAACAAAGTCAACATGCCGAATTGAGTTTTTAATTGCTGAGGCAATGCTAGAGATGACTTTATCCCCCATCTGATGCCCATAAAAATCGTTATAGTTTTTAAAAAAATCGATATCAATAAATAAAACGGCTAAAGGGCGTTTCTCTTGATTGGCTCGATAGTAGAAAAAATCAAACATTTCATCAAAAGTACGACGATTGGAAATTTGAGTAAGCGCATCTTGTTGGCTCAAATGCAGTAACTCTGATGCTTCAATCCGTAAAATCTGCTCATTAATTTCAGCAAGCTGGTTATTTAGAAAAAGACTTCTTTCCCTTGAAATAAGCATACTGCTAATTGAAAAACCTAAAATACAACTACCAAATAAGGCACGCCCTAGCGCAATATAATCACAGTCTACGTTTAAAAAAATAAGTAAAACAAAAACCAAGATTGCCGCTGATAAGCCGACATATGCCATATGCAACGGCTTAATACCGCTTAAGATAAACCCAAGCATATATAAAAATGAAAGAAGCAACATCGACTGATTTTTAAGTGCCATATTTGCAACACTCAGTAAGAGCATGGCACTCGTAATAATTGATAAAAAGACAATGCCACATGCAGCCAGATAAAAATGCTCAGAAAGCTTTTTGAATCTAGCAAAAATCCAAAAAAGTAATAGCGCAAAAGCAATATTCATGGCGCTAAGCAAACAATGAACAAAGTCCAAAGTAATATAAGGCTCACCTATCACTAAATAGTCGGTTGGAAGAACAAGTAAAATAAAAATTAAATAAGTGAGTATGCCACTTGCTAAAAACTTCGAAATATTCTGCCGAGTCCGATCAAGATTCAAACACCAGAACTTTTTTTCAAGTTGCTTTGGCAAAGCCGTATTGGCGTAACGATGGGTATGTAGCGTGACCAAATATTCAATTTCTTCTTTTGATTTGAGTAATTGATGTACATTTCCCCTATTGACCACTACTCGGTTCCTACATATCTTGCGTTAACAAAATATAACATTATTTTTTAAAGCTCCCTGTGCTTTATTTTGCCATTTGTCCGTAATTCTCGTTACCATTTTCACACTTTATCGATTATCATTTGTTTTATTTCGAAGTTTGAACTGCCTTGAACTCTATTACCCTGCTCCAGCCAGATGATTGGCATGCACATTTACGTGATGGTTTAGCATTAAAACGTACTGTTCCAGATTTGGCTAAACAATTCGCACGCGCGATCTGTATGCCAAACCTTGTACCTCCTGTAAAAACTGTGGAAGAAGCTTTAGCGTATCGCGAACGTATTCTTGCCCATGTTCCAGAAGGCAATAATTTTGACCCTCGTATGGTGCTTTATTTTACGGACCACACTTCACCAGATGAAGTTCGTAAAATTAAAGAATCACAATATGTAAATGCAATTAAACTTTATCCCGCTGGTGCGACTACAAACTCTGACAATGGTGTGAGTGATATTCGCAAAGTTTATGCAGTTATTGAGCAATTAGAAGAGCATCAAGTGCCGTTATTGCTTCATGGTGAAGTCACTCACAATCATGTAGATATTTTTGATCGTGAAAAACGCTTCCTAGATGAGGTATTATCACCATTACTGAAACAGTTCCCAAAACTTAAAGTAGTGCTTGAGCACATCACGACCAGTGATGCTGCACACTTTGTTTTAGAACAAGATCGTAATGTCGCTGCAACGATCACACCTCAACATTTATTATTTAACCGTAATGATATGTTGGTCGGTGGGATTAGACCGCACTTCTACTGTTTACCAATTTTAAAACGTCAAACACATCAAACGACTTTGCTTGAAGTGGCGACAAGCGGTAATCCTAAGTTTTTCTTAGGTACAGATAGTGCACCTCATGCACAAAATGCAAAAGAGAATGCTTGTGGCTGTGCAGGCTGCTATAGTGCACCTAATGCAATTGAGCTTTATGCACAAGCGTTTGACCAAGTTGGTAAATTAGAACGCCTAGAAGGTTTTGCAAGCCACTTTGGTGCTGACTTCTACGGCTTACCTCGTAATACTTCTACCATTACTTTGGTCAAAGAAGATAACCTCGTTCCAGAATCTTTTGATTATTTAGATGATCAAAAAATCATCCCGCTGCATGCCGGGAAAACGCTGCAATGGAGAAAAGTGTGACACAAGAAACCTCTGTCCCGGTCATTGGCCAACGTTTTCGTGGCTTCTTACCTGTTGTTGTTGACGTTGAAACGGCAGGTTTTAATGCCCAGACAGATGCATTGCTAGAAATCGCGTGCATTCCAATTGTGTATGATGCTCAGGGGCAATTTGTCCCTGGTCCTGCATTTCATGCACACATTAACCCTTTTGAAGGGGCTAACCTTGACCGCCGTTCGCTCGACTTTATTGGAATTGATCCATTCAACCCAATGCGTGTTGCTATGGCTGAAGATGAACGTACTGCGTTACGTCGCATTTTTAAATCTGTCAATGAAGTCCGTAAACAGCAACATTGTACTCATGCGGTACTCGTAGGTCACAACGCACATTTTGACCTTGGTTTTTTACAAGCAGCCATTGCTCGCTCAGCTACAAAAAACCAAAACCCGTTCCATAGTTTTTCAGTCATGGATACCGTTACGTTAAGTGCGGTTATGTTCGGTCAAACTGTGCTTGCAAAAGCATGTATTCAAGCTGGAATTGAGTTCGATGGTAAAGAAGCACACTCTGCTTTATACGATACTCAGAAGACTGCTGAACTGTTTTGCTATATTTTGAACAAACTGTCTCCTTACCTCCTTGACAGTTTGGTGGCGGCTTCTTAAGATACCGCCATCCTCAACGTCCCTATCGTCTAGAGGCCTAGGACATCGCCCTTTCACGGCGGTAACCGGGGTTCGAATCCCCGTAGGGACGCCATATTCTTTTTATAAAGAATCATCGCTTCAAATTATTTTATCTCACTTCAAATTTCATCCATGAGATAAATTTCTTATTGTCAAAATTTAAGACTTCAGCTTTACTTCATCAATATGTTGAGTGGGTTGTAATGTTGGATCATCTCTCTCAATAATTATTGTATCAGCGACAAACTTTGTTCTTGTCACAGTTACATTTGGTTCTATTGAAACTTGGGTCAATGAACTTGATGCAATATTGAAATCAACATATATTTGTGCTAACTCTGGGGTTCTTTTATAACGTATAACTTTAAAACCTGCTTCTTGAATTAAAGCATCTCGCTCAGCATCAAACTTTTCTTTTCCTTTATGGCTCGAATCATCTAGTTCAACAATAGCAACTATATTAAATGCTTTATCTAACACAACAAAATCAGCAATTTTGCGATTAAATAAATTACGTGTCGCGTATCCTTGTGCTGTCATAAAAGCACTAAAAGCAACTTGTACCAAAATAATATGTTCAGGCAAAGCTTCTCTTAGCTTCATAAAAGTAGGTTGTTCATTCATAGTAATGATACGCTTTCCCTTGATTGGGTTACGTTTTGCATTTCTATTTTTGCTTTCCCCTTTTTTTAAAACACTTAAAATTGCCAATATCATCATGGCTATTAAAAATATGCCAACAATCGCAAACATCGAATTTCCCCTAAATAAATATAAAAACTATTTTGATTTTCAAAAATACAATTAAAAACGACTAGTTATGCTACCTGCTGTGAAAGGATTTTATTCTTTCAGTAGGCTAATATGGTAACCCAAAACATAATTGTACATATTTGAGCTAGTAGTGTAACGTATGTTAGCAACTTGGGGGATCAAGGTCTAACTGGTTTTAAGACCCATAACTTTACCAGCGGTAATTTCTATATTAAACCTCTTCAAAAAATTATAAATTTATGATTTATCAATATTTTATTATGTTTGAGTTATATTCCACATTATACTAAAAATAGATCAGAACTATAATTTGAACATGACATGCAAATTCGATTATTTCACTTACAAAATTCACGCTCGCAACGCATTATTTGGTTTTTAGAAGAATTAGGACTCAACTATGAGCTAATGACTAAATACCATTCAGATGAAGACAAAAATAATAACTCACCACATCAATTATCAAAATTTCCAACTCTTGAAATTATTGAACAAGGGCAAACTTCAATTTTGGCTGAAACCTCAGCAATCTTAGATTATTTATCTCATTTACATCCTCAGTTGGGACAGAACAATTTATTAAGCCAACAACTTCAAGATTTCTATTATTGGAAAAATTATTGCGAGGCAACATTCATTCCCGATCTAGTACTCAAACAAATCTTTCACCAAATTGCACAGCGTACGCCTTTTCCAGTCCGTTTTATTCCCAAGCTTTTAAAATATGGATTTGATCAAGGTTATCTCAATCAACTATTACAACAACACATGAGCATGATTGATAAACATTTAGAGCATCACTTATGGTTTGTCGGAGATCAATTTACTACTGCTGATATTTTGATGTGGTTTCCATTATTGGCTTGCACACAAAACTACAGCCAGTTTAAACATATACAGCGTTATTTGACCCAAATAGAAAACAGACCTGCCTTTAAAAATGCTTTAATTAAAGGACAATGGTCTGCTTCTATGTTTCAGACTTACTGGGCTATTGCTTGGTAATTTATTTATGCAGACTTACGTGAATTCACGCGCCCTTGAACAATCGCCTTAATATTGCCCTTGGCGTAATTTAAAAACACAATTAATGGTGATAGTTTTGGATTTGGCTTTTTACCCTGTCCAATTGCTTTAAATTGTGCTGCGTACCAAATGATTTCCATAATCGCCATTTTATCGACAAAAGGTAAACCTGTTTTAATTGGTTTTACTGCGTAGCGAACGTCTTGGCCTGCGATTAATCGGTTTGTTAAATCTGTTTCAACAGCAAGTGGACGAGCAATACCAACAAAGTCACATGCCCCGCTTGCCAGAGCAGCATTCATGCCTTCTACTGTACGAAAACCGCCTGTCACCATAAGTTTACATTTTACATGCTGACGAATTTTTTCAGCGAAGTCTAAAAAGTATGCTTCACGTGCAATCGTACTTGCCTTACGTTTATCGGCTTTAACACCAGCCATTGCAGGTGCTTCGTAAGTACCGCCTGAGATTTCAATTAAATCGATACCCGCCTCATCAACTGCTTTAAATACCGAAATCACATCTTCTTCGCTAATACCACCACGCTGAAAGTCAGCAGAGTTAAGCTTCACGGAAATAATAAAATTCTCTGAAGTTGCTTCACGTACCGCTTTATAAACTTCTAGTAAAAAGCGAGTACGGTTTTCAAATGAACCACCCCACTGGTCTGTACGCTTATTGGTTAATGGCGATAAAAACTGGCTAATTAAATAACCATGTGCACCATGTAACTGAACCCCTTCAAAACCTGCTTTTTCACATATGCAAGCAGCCTTTGCAAAGCGGTTAATAATGTCTAAAATTTCTTCATGTGTAAGCGCACGTGGTGTCCCAAACATAGTCGCTAAAGCTGGGCTAAAAGGAACTGCCGAAGGTGCAACCGTTTCTTTATTTAAGCCCTTAGGGCACTGACGACCAGGGTGAGACAACTGAATGAGCTGCACCATGCCATATTGTTTACCGACTGCTGCCCATTCTTTTAAACGTTCCAGATCACGCTCAGTTTCAATAACCACTACACCCGGCTCATTTTTGGCTTCGACATTGACCATGACATTACCAGTGATTGCACAGCCCAAACCACCTTTTGCCCAAGCACCGTACAAACCTAAATGTAAGTCATTCGGCTGCCCCTCATAGTTTGCAAGTGCCTCACTCATTGCACCCTTAATAATCCGGTTTTTAAAGGTGGTATTTCGAATCGTGATTGGTTGTGCAATCTGGCTCATGGTTAACCTCTTTTAATATTTTAGAGCAATTACTCTAATTTAGACGAGTTATAGGTCATGTCAAGGTAAAATCGATAACTGACAATAGCACATGTCAAATTTAAAAAGTATAGAAAACTGCAACTTTTTGCATTAAAAATTTAAATGAAATTTATGCTTATAAAACAAATTTTTATTAAAGTAAATTAAAGACTTTCCATAATTAATTGCTTGGTATATTCAGTTTTAGGATCATTAAATAACTGTTCAGTCGACTGATATTCCACAACTTTTGCATGGTGTAATACCATCACTTTATGACAGAGTGCTTTGACCACATTTAAATCATGACTAATAAAAATATAGCTTAAGTGCTCTGTTTGTTGTAAACGTCGCAATAATTGAATCATCGCTTTTTGTGTCGTTCGGTCTAATGCAGACGTTGGTTCATCTAAAATTAAAAGTTTAGGTTGAACCACTAAAGCTCTCGCTAGAGCAACGCGTTGACGCTGTCCACCAGAAAGCTCGTGTGGGTAGCGATATTGAAAGTCTTCAGCCAACTCAACTTTTACCAAGGCAGATTCAACTTGCTGTTTAATCTGTTTATCAGCGACTCCCTTTACTTTCAACCCTTCGGCAATAATCTGCCCTATTGTCATACGTGGGTTTAAGCTACCAAATGGGTCTTGGAATACAATTTGCAGGTCTGACCTCATCTTACGCAAAGCTTTTTGTTCTAAGTGGTTTAAATCCTGTCCTAAAAAGACAATTTGCCCATCACTTTTAATTAAGCGAACCAACGCCAAAGCCAATGAAGATTTTCCGGAACCACTTTCACCCACAATGCCTAGTGCTTCACCTTGGATAAGCTCAAAACTTAAGTTTTCAATAGCAGTGGTATAACCTTGAATTCGGTTAAAGAAACCACTTCGAATTGGGTATTTAATATTTAAGTGTTGGACAGATAAAATTTTCTGACCAGATGCTAGAGGCTCAGCAAAGCCAAGATCATGATCTAACAATTGCTGGGTATAAATTGATGTGGGCTTTTCAAAAATCTGTTGAAGCTGACCTTGCTCTACAACTTGTCCCTTGTGTAATACTATAAGGCCATTTGCATAACGGCGTACCACATTCAAATCATGGCTAATTAAAATCAGCGCCATGCCATATTTATTCTGTAAAGACTTTAACAACTCTAAAATCTGTGACTGTAAAATCACATCAAGCGCAGTGGTTGGTTCATCTGCAATTAAAATTTTAGGCTGAAGTGCCAGAGCTGACGCAATCATGACCCTTTGCTTTTGTCCACCAGAGAGCTCATGCGGATAACGTTTTAAAATTTGCTCTGGGTTAGCTATTCCTACATCTTTTAATAGTTGAATAACATGTTGCTGTACTTTGTTTTTTGACCAACCTTGTAAAATAAAATGTTCACCGACAATTCTTTCAACCCTATGTAATGGATTTAAAGCCGTAGAAGGCTCCTGAAAAATCATGGCAATTTGGCGACCCCGTATATAGGTTTTCGCTTTTTCGTCTATGTCTAAAATATTTTTGGACTCAATAAGAATACGACCAGATGTTTTTAATTTTTCTGGTAATAGACCCATCATCGCCAAACAGGTTATTGTTTTACCTGAACCACTTTCACCTACAATTGCAAGCGTATCACCAGCTTGTAACTGCAAATTAAGGCCTTCTAATAAAAGCTGACCTTGCGTAGAAATTGAAAGGTTTTCTATTTTTAGCAACGTACCATCTACACTTAAGTTATTTTCTTGGGTCAAATGCATCGCGTGCCGCCTCCCCAATATAAATTAATAATGACAACACAAAAGCTAAGCTAAAAAACCCAGATAAAGCCAACCAAGGTGCATCTAAGTTATTTTTGCCTTGTAACAATAACTCACCTAAAGAAGCCGCATCTGGCGGCAAACCATAGCCCAAGAAATCAAGTGCTGTTAAAGCAATAATATTGGTCGTCAAAATAAATGGTAGCTGCGACAGGCTAGAACTTATGGCATTCGGTAAAATGTGTTTAAAGATAATTCCGCTATCATTTACACCTAAAACCTGAGCGGCGCGAACATAGTCAAGCTGGCGCGCCTTTAAAAATTCCGCACGAACAATCCCCACCAGTACAGTCCAGCTAAAGAACAGCATAATAAAAAATAGCCAATATACATTTGGAGTAAACATGCTGACCAAAATCATGACCATAAACAGCATGGGTAAACCATTCCAGACTTCTACCAGTCGTTGTCCCAACAAATCGGCCCAACCACCATAGTAGCCCTGTACAGCGCCCACTAAAATACCAAATAAGGCTGCACAACCCGTTAAAGCCAAACCAAAAAGTAACGAAACTCTAAGCCCATAAAGTATACGTGCTAACACATCTCGTCCTTGGTCATCTGTGCCTAACCAATTCTGCTTGGAAGGTGGTGACGGCACAGGTACAGCCAAGTCTAAATTAGGAGTCTGATAAGAAAATTGAATAAGCGGCCAAATCGCCCAGCCCTTATGATTAATGAGGTCTTGTACAGCGGGGTCTTTATAATCTGTTTCTGTTTCAAACACACCACCAAAAGTGGTTTCGGGATATGCCTTAAAAACCGGCAAATAATAAGCATCCTCATATTTGACCAACAATGGTTTGTCATTGGCAATGAGTTCAGCAGATAATGACATTATCAAAATGAGGCTAAACAGAATAAAGCTTATCCATCCCAATTTATGTTGTCTAAACTTTTGCAGCCGTGATTGCGCCATGAGAGACATTATTTGCCTCCTTGTGCGTTAAAGTGAATACGCGGATCAATCCATTGATACAGCACGTCGCAAATAAGTCGCAAAAGTAGACTAAAAAGTGTGAAGAAAAATAACACACCAAAAATAACCGGATAATCCCGCTGCACAATTGCTTCAAAGCCTAATAACCCAACTCCATCGAGGTGAAAAATAATTTCAATAAACAGATTTCCCACAAAGAAAATACCTGCTAAAACCTCTGGCAATCCAGCGAGCACCACTAAAATAGCATTCCGAAATACATGCTTATATAAAACTTGCTGATCATTTAAGCCTTTTGCATAAGCGGCCAAAACATAAGGTTTATTGAGTTCTTCTAAAAATGAATATTTGGTTAAATAAGTTAAGCTCGCAAAACCACCTAAAACCATGGTAATAAGTGGCAAAGTCATATGCCATAAATAGTCCATAATTTTGCCAAATAAACTCAACTGATGAAAATTATCTGATACTAGGTTTTGCAATGGAAACCAGTGAAAATATGACCCACCAGCAAAGAAAACAATCAGTAATATCGCAAAGACAAAACTTGGCACCGCATAACCCACCACGAGCAAGAGTGAAGTAGAACGATCAAACCAAGACCCTTGTTGTTTTGCTTTTTTTATACCAAGTGGAATAGAAATGAGGTAAATCAGCAAAGTACTCCATAGCCCAAGTGAAATCGACACAGGCATTTTTTCCCAAAGCAGCTCAACTACTGATTTATCTTTAAAAAAACTTTGTCCAAAATCCAGAGTTAAATAACCTTTTAACATCAATAAGAAACGTTCTACTGGAGGATGGTCAAAACCGTATTGTGCTTTAATTTGCTCGACCATTTCAGGGCTTAATCCTTTAGTACCCTGATAGTACATTTCAGTACCTAATATACGCCCTGCCCCTACACCACTTTGCACCTCATGGATTGCTTGTTCAACAGGTCCACCCGGTGCAATTTGAACAATCACAAAGTTGATCAATAAAATAATGAACAACGTTGGAATCATTAAAAGAAGTCGCTTAAGAATATATGAACCCATATAACAGGATTTCCTTTAGGTACATGTTTTTATTGTTGATGTAAATACTGAGCAACTTTCTTGGCTTGGTTTGCATTACTCCACCAATACTCTATACCAGCAGAGAGCACAGGTTTCACTTTAGGTTGCTGATACATATTCCAGTATGCATACCAATAATCACCTTTTCCATAAGTCGGAATCTGGTAATAGCCTGCTCGAAGTAATCGATCAAGAACATGAGTATAAGTAATTTGCTGTTCACGGTCTTTGGCAGTGACCAGTTTTGAAATAACTTCATCAATGACAGAATTACGAATACCTGCGTAATTATAGTTGCCATCTTGAACGGCTGCGACACTCCCCCAGAACTGAGCCTGTTCATTGCCCGGATTTAAAGATTGCGGTAAGTTCATAGTCGTCATGTCAAAGTCATAACGGCGTGTACGCTCTAAATATTGCGGTGCATCAACTTGGCGTAATTGAATATTAATTCCTAATTTTTTTAAATTTCTTACAAATGGCATGAGTGTTCTTTGTTTACCATCTTGTTGAATAAGAAACTCAATTTGCACAGGTTTAGCTTCAGGCGTATATAACTGCCCTTCTTTAATTTTATAACCTGCCTGAATAAGTAGTTGTCTTGCAATTAACAAATTTTGACGGTTAAAACCACTAGCATCTGAGACTGGATATTTCCAATCTGCCAATACACCTTTTTGCATTATTGGGGAGAGCTTTAGCAATAAAGGCTTTAATATAGCCAGCTCACTCTTTGATGGACGGCCTGTTGCTGCCAATTCACTATTTTCAAAATAACTTTGTAATCGCTGATATTGCCCATAAAACAAAGCTTTGTTCTGCCATTCAAAATCATAGGCATAGGTTAAGGCTTGTCTAAAGCGGATATCGTTTAAAGGTTTGCGCCTTGTGTTAAACACATAACTTTCGGTTGCAATCGGATTATGGTGTCTAAATTTATATTGAGTGACTAAACCAGCTTTTACCGCTGGAAACTGATAGTCAGTGACCCATTTTTTAGGACTAGTCTCTTCATGCAAGGTGTATTGCCCAGATTTAAAACCTTCAAATGCAATATCCCAATTTCGATAGTAGACATATTTTAAATGGTCGAAGTTATAGCGCCCTTTATTAATAGGCAAGTCCTTCGCCCAATAATTGGGGTTTCGTTTATAGCTAATACTTCGTCCTGCATCAATCTTCTCAAGCACATATGGGCCTGAACCTATAATCGGTTGCAAGGTAAGACGTGTAAAATCACGGTTCTGCCAATCTGCTTTTGAATAAATGGGTAAAGTCGCCACGACAAATGCCATTTTCAGGTTATGGTGAGACTTAAAGGTGAACTTAACTTGATGTGGGTTTATCACTTCCGTTTTTGCCAAGTCCGAAAGATACATTTGTAAACCAAAGTTGGATTTGGCCTGATAGATATCAAAGCTAAATTTGACATCTGCTGCGGTTAAAGGCTGTCCATTACTAAACCGAGCTTTAGGGTTTAAATAGAAAGTAACTGACTGCGTTTTTTCAGGATCGTAGGAAACTTTTTCTGCCAGAAGTGGATATAAAACTCCAACTTCGTCGAGTGACTGCGTCATTAAAGTATCAAAAAGATAATTTACCCCTTCTGTCGCGTTTCCCTTGCCGTTCATACTATTTAAGTTATCGAACGTACCTTGTGCCGCCCGACTTAGTACTCCACCTTTAGGCGCATTGGGATTGGCATAAGGCATAGCAGTCATTGAAAGATATTTAGGTTTGGAATGAACTGCAATATAGGGCGTGGTCTGCTGTGCAGAAAAAATAGCTTGCGAAAAAACACTGAGCCCGACTAGCAGGCTCAGTTGAGAATATAACTTTTGCATAAAGTTCTAATTATTCTATAAATTAGGCACTTTAATGATATCGCCAATACGTAATTGCGTCGACGGTGTTAAATTATTGAGTTCCGCCAGTAAAGTCGTTTCTAGACCATATTTACTTGCAAGACCAATTAAGGTATCACCACGTTTAACTTTGTATTCCACTACAGTTTTTGGAATCACAATATTTTGACCGCGTTGTAAGTTAGCATTTGCTTTTAATGCATTCATTTCAGCAAGCTCACGAACTGAAATACCTGCGCGACTCGCAATCGCATTTAACGACTCACCCGCTTTAACCGTATACTTTTCAGTATTTTTGCCTGCTGCAACAGGTTTAGCTGATGATTTTGCTGTATCAGCTTTCGCTGTTTCTACAGTAGGAACATCACCTGTTAGCTTTAAATGCTGACCGACACGCACACTGCTGTTACGAGACAAGCCATTTAATGCAGTCAGGTAATCTAACTGTAAATGATAGCGGCTAGCGATACTTCGTAAGTTATCGCCAGATTTAACGGTATAGGTATCTGGTGTTTCTTCTTTGATATTTTTAGTAGTAGCCTTGCTTGGTGCTTCAACCTCACCTGTCAATTTTAAACGCTGACCAGCACGAACACCTGCTGTACGAGATAAACCGTTTAAATCAGCCAAATAACTTGTCTGCAGGTTATATTTAGCTGCAATCGCATGCAAACTATCGCCTGACTGCACCACATAGTGGTCTGGAACACTTACGCCTGCAGGTACTTTCAAGTTTTGACCAAGTTGTACATGGCTACTCGCTTTTAAGTTATTCAGTTCGGCAAGTTCCGCTAAGCTAATTTTAGACTTAGTCGCAATACTCGATAAGGTATCACCACGCTGTACTTTATAACTTTCAGTCTTATACGACGGACCCGCGGCAAGTTTTTCATATTTACCAGAAGTTTTGTTGTCATCAGATTCGTCAACAGCGGCAACTTCTTTTGCAGGTACATTAATCTTCTGACCAGCCATTAAATTACTACCAGCTGACAAGCCTGGTGTTAGCTCTGCCAATTCTTGGTTCGATAACGCATAACGATCTGCAATTAATTTTAAATATTCGCCACGTTTAACCGTATAGCTCTTTGTTGCAATACGACGTGTACTTGCCTGAACAGCTTTAGACTCTGTCTTAGCCGAATTACGGTTGCCTTTAGGCTCTTTCAAATGCAGTTTTTGACCAACAAATAGACCATCACTTACAGATAGGTCGTTATATTCAGCAAGCTGTTTCACAGACAAATTAAATTGATTTGCCACACCAGTTAAACTGTCATTTGCTTGAACAACATATACATCAGGTTTAGTTGTTGATTTTGAACTAGACTCTACTTCTTGAGGCTTGGCATCATAAAGATATAGGCTAGTTCCTACAAATAAAGTCTTTTCAGGATCAATCTGGTTCCACTTCGCTACGTCACGCCAGTTGACACCATTTTTCATTGCAATAATAGCTAAGGTATCACCTGGTTGTATGGTGTAGGTACTACGTTTACCTTTAGGCGGCACAACTACAACATCAGTATCAGTTTTAATATAAGGCTTATCTTGATTACGCTTTGCATCTTCAGAGTTCGCAACGCTTGCATCTTCAGTTAAAGTTTTCGGATAAGCAAAGCCTTTACTTAACTCTTTACCTTGTTGTTCAGCAACCGACTGACTTGTCTGAATCGCCGTTAACTTAATTTTGCCATCATAAGGATCGACAATTTCAGTACCTTGAGGTGCAATTGCCTTTAACTCAGCAACCACTTGGTCTTTTTCAGCTTGAGTAGCTTGTGGCTGTAGAGCTTGTTCAACTGTTTCCTTCTCACCTTCAGCACGTACTGCCGCTAAAATCTTCTCACGCTCAGTTGCTGAAATTGGTGGTTCTGTACGTACAGGCTTAACATTGGTCGCTGGTGTTACTGCAACCGGAATACGCGGTGCACTTGGTACGTCAGCTGAGGCTGCAAAAGCAGCTAAAGCATCAGAACCACGCGGTGTTGAACCTTTTACAGTCACAGAACCGCTGGTTGTTTTAGCAGGTGTCGATGGTCTTACTGGCTGAACTTGAGTTGCAGGAGTAGTTTTAATTGTAACTGAGCTTGAAGGACTGGTCGTAGGTTTAGATGGCGAAGTGACATTTGCCCACCAGCCTGTACTTCCACCTGCTTTCATGCCTTTTAGCTTATTATCAACTGATGGGCTTATATCAGCCGGAATTAAAATACGCATCGGACTTGCAGGGTCTACTGTTTCACCACGATAACCTGGGTTTAATGCATATAACTCAGCACGGCTAAGCCCTGTTACCGATGCAATTTCATTTAATGATAAAGGTGCAGATAAAGTAACTTCACGGAAATGGGGTCTGTTAGCAATTGGTGGTAATGTCACACCATAAGCACGCGGATTTTTAATAATTTGAGCAACCGCCAAGAAACGTGGAACATAGTTCATGGTTTCTTGTGGAAGTTTTAATGACCAATAGTCAGTTGGTAAGCCAGCTGCTTGGTTACGGTTAATCGCTTGTTGAATACGACCCGGACCAGCATTATAGGCTGCCAAAGCCAATTCCCATGAACCAAACTGGTTATATAAGCTTCCTAAAAACTCATATGCGGCACGTGTAGATTCGACAACATCACGGCGACCATCGTACATACCGGTTTGTTGTAAACCATAGATACGACCCGTACTCGGAATAAACTGCCATAAACCTGCTGCTGCTGCACTACTTGTTGCAGCAGGGTCATATGAACTTTCAATTACAGGCAATAAAGCGAGTTCAGTTGGAAGACCACGGCGCTCTGCTTCTTTCACCGTATGATATAAATAGCGACTTGCACGAGCACTTAAACGGTCAATATAAGGCTGACGTGAAATAAACCAGCTACGCTGTGCTTCAATACGAGAGTCCCAATGGTTTAAGTCCATTTTGAAACCCACAGCCATACGCTTCCAGACGTCACCGTGTTTTAAAATGAGTAAACGGTCGCCTTCTACAGCACGCATATCTGTTGCTGAAAGTAAATCTTCTAACGAGTCTAGACTGCTTGCATCAAGATAGCCTGCTCCACTGACCTGTTTTGATTTCGAGGTTTTTGCAGATTGCGGAGTCGAAGAGCAGCCTGTTGTAATACCCAACGCAGCTAAAGCAGAGCTAAGTACTGTAATTTTGAATAATGATGCTGCAGATGGCTGCCACACAAATGTGGTTGGTTTATACATAAAAACTTCCAAACAACTCGCGTAATATTTCTTGGGGTCTGCCCACAAACCCTAGGTCTTCGATGCCATTGTAGTAAAGCATGCAGGATAGACAAGGCAATAATTTAATGTCATTTGCATGGAAATGTTACAAGAAATTAAAAAAAGCTTGCTTTGTAACGATGGAACCGAACTTTTTGCGTATACAATACACCATATTCAGCTCTTTTTCTTTCAGTTTAGGTTTCGATTTATGTCTCAAACAATCACACTGTATGTTGATGGTGCATGTCGTGGCAATCCCGGTTTAGGCGGTTGGGGTGCATATGTCATTACTGAACAGGGTGAACATAAATTATTTGGCGGCGAACCCGACACAACCAATAACCGTATGGAACTTACAGCGGCTATTGAAGGCGTTTCTTTTTGCCCACCCGATGCACAATTAATTGTCTGGACAGACTCAAATTATGTGAAACAAGGCATTACAGAATGGATTCATGGTTGGAAAAAGAAAAATTGGAAAGATGTTAAAAATCCTGACTTATGGCAAAAACTTGATGCTGTTTGCGCAGGTAGAAATATTGAGTGGAATTGGATTAAAGGCCACGCTGGACATACTGGCAATGAAATGGCAGACCAACTTGCAAACTTAGGTGCAGACAAAACTGCTCAAGAACTCAAGCAACCACAGTCTGTAGCTGTACCGCAAGATATAAAAAAGCCTGAACAGGACTGGTTGCTAGATGATCCGTTCGGATTTGATCTGGTTGAAACATCCGAAGATGAAGATATCGCTCTTGAGCAACCACAAGAAGTTGAGATGATAAGTGTGGACCAAGAAATGAATGAGGTTGAAGCTGTCGAGCAAGAAACAAAGCAGCAAACTAGCAATATTCATCCACAGATTGTTGTTACCGAAGCAAAGCTTAAGCTGCAAGGCCCTCGACAACTCATTCTCGATACGGAAACGACAGGTTTCTATTTCCAAGATGGCGACCGCATTATTGAAGTCGGCGCGATCGAAATGATTAACCGTAAGCTTACGGGCAGCTCAATTCACATTTATATTAACCCGCAAAAACCTGTGGGAGATTCAGAAAACATTCACGGTATCAGTGATGATTTCTTAAAAGACAAACCTCTGTATGCCGACATTGCAGATACTTTGTTTGAGTATCTAAAAGGCGCAGAAATTATCGCTCATAACGCAACCTTCGATATGAACTTCTTGGACATGGAGTTTAAGCGCGTTGGTTTGCCTGCTCTTTCAGAAGTTTGTGAAGTTACTGATACGTTAGCACTCGCAAAAAATAAACACCCTGGACAGAAAAACTCACTCGATGCCTTAGTGAGACGTTATGAGATTCCAGCACGTGACCGTACCTTCCATGGTGCGTTACTCGATGCTGAAATTCTTTCTGATGTTTACTTGGCAATGACAGGTGGTCAGGTTTCCTTTGATATGGATGCATTATCTCAAAGTGAAAAAGACCAGCAAAATACCAAAAGAACCCGTGTTCAAATTGATTTACCCATCATTTATCCTTCGGATGAAGAGTTAAACATACATGAGACTTGGGTCAAAGAATTTGAGAAAAAATATGGAGAACCTTGCCTTTTTGCAAAATAATTTTTTGATTCTCTAGTGTTTTTTTAGTTTCCCCTTTTGCAAGTTAAGTTATATTAGTTATATAGATTTTTAGCTCAAACTATTGAGCCATGACGAATATAACAATTGATTTTTTTTGCAAAGGGGAATTTTTATGTCTGGGCATAATTCGATTCAGTTTGATCCAACAGCTTTACTCATCATTAAAAATGAAATTGATAATTCAATAAAACTGGTGGAAGGCGCTGTAAGCACATTAATTGAAGAACAGACTCTCCCTTTTGGTATTGATGATGCATTAGAACAATTTAAGCAATGCACTCAAGTATTACGCCTTATTGATATTCCCTATTTAGCAAAGATCACTCAATATTCAGCTGAATTGATGCAAAAAATTATGGCGAAGCCAGAACACATCAATACCGATGACGTTGTTGCTTTAAGTGAAGGCACAACCATGGTGAAACGCTATATTGAGTTTATTTGTTTACGTGAAGTCGAAGTACCTCAGTTTCTTTTAGACACCCTAAATAATCTGGAAAAAGCTTTAAACAAACCTTTAACTTCATCAGGCCAACAGATTGCTTCAAACCTTACGACAAGCTCACTTGAGTTGCCACAACCCGAAATTCTGATTAATGAAAGAACTCAGTTTATCCATCAACTTTATAAATTATCTCTTTATCAGTTTTTAAATAAAGCTGAAACTGCCCGAGAGTTTCAGGCATTTAAGCTCATTGGAAGCTATTTAGTGAGTATGGCTCATGGTCAACCAAGCCAGCAGTATTGGCAATTGGTTAACGCTGCCTTTAATCATATTGATGAGCTTGTTTTAAATGATGCACGCTTGCGTGTATTCATTAACCTTGAAAATGCAATAAGCCTATTTTTAGCATCGCCTGAAAGTTTTGAAGCGGGTTTAAATGTATTAGCAGATATTTTGAGTATTGTAATTGGACAAGAAGATCACTTTGCTCAGCAGATTCGTAATCAACTCGATATTGGCAATGAGTTTCTTACCGACTCTCAACTCAAAACGTTAAGCAAGCATTTGTATGGTCCAGACTTTGATACTATGCAAACGGTAAGCCAATTAATATTAAGCGAAATGAACAAAATTCGTAATGATATTGAATATAACTACCAAAACATGTCCCCAGAAAAGGCCCAACAACTGCAAACGAATCTTATGCAGCTTGCTCACACCTTTAAACTACTTAACTTAAATGAAGCTGCTTTAGAACTTACTCAGCAAGCGAGTAGTTTAAGTCAGATGAATATATTGAGTAATGAAAATTACGCTCAGCAGCTCATGAAAAGCATTTTATCTGCCATGAACTCAATTGGTATTTTGGTACGTCATTATTCATCTAATCGTCTACAAATTCGTGTCAACAATACGCATATTTCTCTAGATCGTTTAGACGAAGCACATCAAACTTTATTAAATGAGACGAAAAATTTAACCGATTTTGTATGTCAAAGTTTGACACTGTATGCCAACGATCCAACACAAAATATTGAAGCAATTGCAGGCTCTTTAAAAGAATTAGCGGGTGCGGCTGAGTTTTTAGGAAGTACGGTTCAACAAAATGCTTTGCTTGAAACAGCAAAATTTGTACAGCAGCAAATTGATCTAAATCAGCCTTTTAATCATGATCAGATTCACTGTATTTTTAACGTGTTAGCTGGACTAGATATGTTAGTTGACAATTTAAAAAATAAACAGCCTGTTCTACAATCCATGTTTGATGTAGCATTGCTTAGTAGTCAACAACTTCAAAAAAAGGCAGCTTAATGTCTGAGTTATCACTTGCATATATTTTTCATCATCAACAGTTATTGGTTGACCAAAACCTTCAATTACCCAAAGTCGAAAAGTTAGCAAGTGATTTGCTTTTCAGTCATGATGAACAGGTCATTGCTCGTGACCTGTTAAATGAAGAGTCCATACCCGAAGGTTTACAGCTCGTTCCAATTCGACAACTTATTTCCAACTGGTCAAAAGAGCAATTTTTACAGGCGAGTCGTGCTGTTCAATTGCTCGAATGGCGACGTAACCACAAGTTTTGTAGCCACTGTGGACACCCAACCGAAGTACACCCGACTGAATATGCAATGGTGTGCCCTTCTTGTCGTTATCACCAATACCCTCGTGTAAACCCATGCATTATCACGATCATTACCAAAGGTGATAATGAAATTTTATTGGCGAAATCTATTCACAATAAAACCAATATGTATGGTTTGATCGCAGGATTTGTGGAAGTCGGTGAAACACTCGAAGAAGCTGTACAACGTGAAGCGTTAGAAGAAGTGGGTCTTAAACTCAAAAATATTCAATATATGTCAAGCCAGCCTTGGCCATTCCCAAGTAATTTAATGATTGCGTTTAGAGCTGAATATGAGTCAGGCGAAATTTCTTTGCAAGAAGATGAAATTGCCGATGCACAGTTCTTTAAATTTGATCAGCTTCCTGAAATTCCATTTAAAGGCAGTATTGCACACGCAATGATTACGCAGATTACTCAAGCGAAGTAATCTGCGCTTTTTAAAACTAGATGTTTTTTAGAATACTTCATCGAGAAAATGCAAAATAGTCCGTTTCGTTCTGAAGTAATGACTTACAAAGCTCGAGAGGCTCGCCAAAATTGTGATATGGCCTGTTTTAGGAATCACGGCAATATGACTGTGATTTCCACTTTGTCTTAGGGCTTGATCAAGATCAAAGGTATTTTCTTTTTTTACAAGCTGATCATTCTCAGCCATTAAAAGATAATGCTTAATATTGTTTTGATTTACAAAATAATATGGCATCACCTCCTGATAAGAAATGCTTTGATCAAAAGCATCTTCAGCAAGTGGATCACCATTATAATCAAAATGATAAGGACCTGCTAAACCAAAAATTGCTTTAATATTGCCTAAACATTGAATTGTATTTGGTGTTGGGTGATAAACAGCAGACATCACGTTAAACGCTCCTGCCGAATGTCCCATAAGTACAACATTCTCTGTCGATATTTCGAGCTTTTCTTGATTTTGGTGTAAATGATTTAACGCTTGGGTTAAGTCATCCACATAACTTGGAAAAATATTTTTTGGAGCAAGCTGATAGTTAATAACGGCAACGTCATAACCTTCTTTGGTAAATGCTTCACCAACAAATAAATAGTCCCGTTTATTACCGTGTTGCCATGCACCACCATGTACAAAAACAATGAGTGGTCGGTGTGGTAATTTTTTTGCAGAACGATAAATATCTAAACGATGGCGTGGCTTTAAGCCATAACGCACATTTAAAACCTGCTCAAAGCCGTCTTTTGGAGTAAAACGGTTTAAAGCAAAGCTCCCCAAATCATATAGACGGAACTCTTTGTAAAGAGTTCTCGCCTGTTCAATTTTGCTTTGTAATTGTTCAATCAGATTCATATTTTATTGTGCAGTAGACGCTGGCTCTGTTTGGTCCGGATCAATTGCAACAGGAGTTTGAACTGTTGGTTGAGCAAGAACGTTATTAATGACCGGAGTCGTTGTTGCGCTGGCAGTATTTGCTGCTGGAGCTGGTGCTAAATCAATATTATCAATAAGCGTCACGATTTTAGTCACGTTACCAACGTTTTGCAGCACATTATTTAAATCATTAATTTCAGCTGTGTTTAAGCGTCCCATCACATATAAAACACCATTTTCTGTATGCACCAATACTTTACTGTCTGATACAACAGGTGCTTTCATTAATAGAGCACGTGTATTTGCAGTTACACCCGCATCTTGCATGATGGTGTTATAGCTAACTTTGTTACCCACCGTAATATAGTTATGTACGGCTTTTACATCACTCATTGCTTTAACATTGTCTTCTGCCAATTGTTTCAAGTATGGATCTGGCACCTGACCTGTTAACAATACTGTGCTATGGAAGCTTTCGATGTTAATACGAGACTCTTTGAAACGCTGATCAAGCTTATAAAGATTAATATTCGCTGTACGCTTAATTGAAGAATCAATGAATACTTGACCTAAACTACGTACACCACTATCTGTTCCAACTGGAGCTGTACCTGTTCCACCAGAAATAAAACTTGCGCAACCTGACAAACTTGCGACACAAAGCGCCGTTACAGCAATACGTTTTAACACTCCACCAGACTCCTATCAATCTCTTCTTGGCTTGATCATAAAACATCAGTTTTTAACTTGGTCAAAAGAGTAATGAACTCTTAATCCAAAGTAAATGCATTTTCGATCCATTGCAGATCATAATGGAATTTAGAAAAGTCTTGCTGTACTGTTTTTGCAATTTTCTGTGGAAAATCAAAACAAATCACATCAAAACGACAATAAAAATCCTGATAAGATGGGTAGCGCTGTAAAAACCTCATCGCTGTTTTAATTATTTTTTTCTGTTTACTCACAGTGACCATTTCACAAGCTTGACCATAATTTCCCTGCCCTCGCGCTTTTACCTCAACAAAAATCAATTCGTTACCGCGTTTTACAATCAGGTCAACCTCGCCACGGCGTGAGTGATAATTACTGGCGACCCATTCATAATTTTGTTTTTTTAAAATATCCAATGCCGTTTGTTCAGCCCATTGGCCGAGTTGCTGTGCCACTAACATGATAATTGTTTTCCCCATTTAAAAAGTATGTCCGCTGCATTGCTTGTGCTATGCCTTTTTAATTTTTTGAATTGAGCAAATCCAAAGCAGATGACTTTTGAAAATAAAAAGCCCGCTGACATTGTTCACGCCAAAAACATAATTTCGGGTACACTAACCCATTAAAATTGTTTATCTGTACGGAGTAAGACCAAATGAGTGCTCAGTTATTTGTTGTAGCCACCCCAATCGGGCACTTAGATGATATGACTTTCCGTGCAATTGATATCTTAAAATCAGTTTCTATTGTTGCTGCCGAAGATACACGCCAGTCGGCTCAATTATTCAAGCACTATAATATATCTACCCCACTTACCGCATGCCATGACCACAACGAGAGTAATAAAATTGATCAGTTAGTTCAAAAGTTACTTGCTGGTGAAAATATTGCTTTGATCAGTGATGCTGGTACACCGCTTATTAGTGACCCCGGTTTTAAACTGGTTCGTGCCGCTCAAGAGCATGGTATTAGAGTCGTGCCTGTACCAGGTGCATGCGCTGCAATTGCTGCGTTAAGTGCTGTAGGCTTACCAAGTGACCGTTTTAGTTTTGAAGGTTTTTTACCATCTAAAGCCTCTCAACGTATTACGCAACTCGAAAAGCTAAAAAATGAAACTCAGACATTAATTTTTTATGAAGCCCCACACCGTATTTTAGAATGCGTAAAAAATATGGCTGAGGTATTTGGCGAAAATCGCCCTGTTGGTTTTGCACGTGAAATTACAAAAACGTTTGAAACCATCAAAAAAATGACCTTAAAAGATTTGGTTAGTTTTATTGAAAATGACCATAACCAAGAAAAAGGTGAAATTGTTCTTGTGATTGGCGGTGCACCGGAAAAAACGGATCTAGAACAAGAAAAATTAGACGAGCTTTTAAAGCGTTTACTTCAAGATTTATCGGTTAAAGCGGCATCTCAACTTGCGGCCGATTTAACGGGTATTAAGAAAAAAGTTGCTTATCAACGTGCGCTTGAGTTAACACAATCTTAATTTTTTAATTACGTGCGGTGATGACAAACAGAGTATCTCATCATCGTACATGAATTTTGCATAATAATATTAAATATAAAAACAAGAGTATTGATATGGCTGAACAGCTTGGCAAACTTGGGCCCCATGAAGGGCAAGAACTAGAATTATTACTTTCTGGTCATAAACCGATTGCTTTATTTTATGACTTATTACCTATTAAATTTCTAAAGCACCTTGAGCAAGGTACTTTAACTATGCTCAGTAAAGATATTGAAACTTCTCTTCCTATTCCTTTTTCAATTATGTTGATCTATAAAGATGCATCTTTAGCCGATTTAAATGAGCTTGTGATGTGTATTGAAAAATCACTAACAGAAACTCAATTTAAAGAGCGTTTAGGCTTAGACCGTAGGATCGGACAACTTTTAGGTTACTCACCACAAGATATAGAGTTTTATATTCAGCATATTTCAAATTTTTATTCAGACAGAAATATCTAAACGTTATCTCAGTACATGTTTTGCTGCTTGGACAATAGTCTCGGTCAGTGCATCAAGTTGTTTCGACTGTCTTTTCCAATGGTGCCAATACAAAGGGACATCAAGTTGAGCCTCGGGCATAATCTCAATGAGTGTTCCATTTTCGAGTAATGGCTGAACTTGAAGCTCTGGCACCATACCGTAACCTAAACCTAATTGAATTGCTTTAACGAAAGCATCTGTTGCCGGAATAAAACTGTAAGGATAACTTTGCATCGGTAAACCATAGCCCTTCAATAAGACTTCCGAATGCATTAAATCTTTATGATTAAAGATCACTGCTGGAGTTTTTCTTAGAGTTTCTCGGTTAATTCCCCCACTAAACCAGTGGTTCACAAACTCGGCCGATGCCAGCATTTTATAGCGCATTTTACCCAGAGGCTGGGCTAAACAACCTGCCATCACTTGCTCTTCTGCCGATATACATGCATTGACTTGCCCTGTTTCTAGCAAAGTATGCGTATGAGATTGATCATCAATTTTTAGCTCTAATACTATTTTTTCTTTAAACAAGGTTTGCTGAATGCTGGGTAAAAGCCAAGTGGCTAATGAATCGGCATTTGAGGCCAAAGCAATTTTATAAAATTCTGACTCAGATGATTTACCCATTAAGCCTTGTAATAAATTTTGCTCCATTAATCTTGTATGACGCAAATGTTGCAGTAAGATTTGCCCTGCTTGCGTCAGCACGCTTGGGCGACCACGTATAATTAAAATCTGCCCTAAATATTTTTCTAATGCCTGTACACGTAATGATACAGCAGAGGGCGTTATACATAAATGCTCTCCTGCTGCATCGAAGCTTCCAACCTCTGCAACAGCCAGAAAAGCTTCACATTGCCTACTATCTAACATATACAAACCTAAATATTTTTTAGCCAAACCTAAATATTCTTAATTTTACTTATTTCTCAATAAAAAGTCAGATAATTCCCGCATCTGATTATTTTCTACTTGATGGTTATGCTTTCTCTCAGTGTATTTTTTAAAGGTTTGGGTATTGGTAGTGGCCTAATTGTAGCGATTGGTGCTCAAAATGCTTTTGTTCTAAAACAAGGGCTTAAACAGCAATATGTATTCTGGCTATGTTTAATCTGTGCATTGTCCGACTCGATTTTAATTGCCTGTGGTGTATTAGGTTTTGCTGAAATTATGACAGCATCACCCATCTTAATTACAGTCGCTAAATATTTAGGAGCAACTTTCTTATTCGTCTACGGCGCAAAAGCATTCTATGCAGCATTTAAAACGAATCAAGGCATGGAGCTTGAGGGCAGCCAAAAACAGACTTTAACCCAAGCACTCGTGACCTGTCTTGCCTTTACTTGGCTAAATCCGCATGTGTATTTGGACACCATTGTGTTGATGGGTTCTGTTGCAACCCAATTAGAAGACAAACTTAGTTTTGCATTGGGCAGTATTCTTGCTTCTTGGCTTTTCTTTTTCAGTTTGGGTTACGGCGCAAGATTATTAAAACCATTATTTACCAATCCTAAAGCTTGGAAAATTTTAGATTTTCTCATTGGTTGCGTGATGTGGAGTATTGCAATTTCGCTTCTCATCTAATGCATTCAAACAGTAAAAAGTACCATGTTTACATGGTACTTTTTTTATTTATGCAATCAAAATCAAGCTTCTGAACCCAATATCATCTT
This sequence comes from Acinetobacter sp. XH1741, assembly GCF_041021895.1. Taxonomy (NCBI): domain Bacteria; kingdom Pseudomonadati; phylum Pseudomonadota; class Gammaproteobacteria; order Moraxellales; family Moraxellaceae; genus Acinetobacter; species Acinetobacter chenhuanii. Next base: position 1,639,847 of record NZ_CP157428.1, on the reverse strand, counting down.
AGACTGTTTTCTTTCTTGTAATGATTGCTTAATCACAGCATAGCCCGAAGATACACCTAAGTATGCGATCACAAAGGCTACCAATAAATCTGGAAATACGGTGCCTGTTCCAAACACCCCTACAGCAGCAAAAATAACTGCAATGTTGGCAATAGAGTCATTTCGACTGCATAACCAAACCGAACGCATATTGGCATCACCATCTCTAAATGCATAAAGCATTAAAGCGACTGAAACGTTAGCAATTAAGGCGATTACTCCAATTGCCCCCATAACCATAGGTTCAGGTGAAACGCCATGAAAAAATGACCACACTACTTTTGCAATCACGAAGAATCCAAAAGATGCCATTGTGATCCCCTTAACAAGTGCTGCCGTTGCTCGCCAATAAAGACTCATCGAAAGCACAACTAAAGACAAAGCATAATTTGCTGCATCGCCGGCAAAGTCTAGTGCATCTGCCCATAGTGAAACAGATTGGGCTTTGTAACCTCCCACAATTTCAACCACAAACATCAGTGCATTAATGACAAGTGCAATCCATAACGCTTTTCTAAAGCGTGGACTTACTTTCTTTGTAGGAGAACATGTTGAAGCGCATCCACATCCAGCCATTTTATTTCCTCAAAAACTCTTTTATAGTGATTAAAAACCCTTGAGTAGCTCCAGAGTCAAGTCTTATGAATCTTTCTATTGGCCAATTATCAAAAAAAGCGGATGTCCCGATCGATACTATTCGTTATTACGAAAAAGTAGGCGTACTAGACCGTATTCAGCGCTCAGAAAATAACTATCGTATTTACACAGACCAGACACTCGCCGATCTTTTATTTATTAAGCATTGCCGTGAATTAGATATTTCTCTTAATGACATTAAAACGCTAAAAGAAATGAAAGCTCAGCCCAAACAGGCGTGTACGGAAATTGATAATTTGGTGAATAAATATTTGATTGAAGTATCTGAAAAAATTGAACGACTTTTGCTGTTAAAAGAAACTCTCATCGATTTAAAACAGCACTGCTCTACTGACCGTACAGTAGACGAATGCGGCATTTTAAAAGAATTGCAAAACAACCTTTAACTCAGCCTACAGCAGGCCATAAAAAAGCATCACTCATGTGATGCTTTTTTAATATTAATGATCGCTATGTTCATCTGGTGGAACTTCAGTAATTCTCCCGCCACGAGCTAAAAACGCGGCAACTTCATCTTCCAATGCTTGGCGCTGTTTTTGTTTCGCAGTTACGGTAAGCGTTTCTGCTTCTGCAAGATCAGCATCAGTTAAGTTGCCTGCTTCTTCATCAGCTGCACCACTTTCAGCCGCTTTGGCTTCGTCTTCATCTACAGCAGAATCTTCTGCATCTTCATAATCATTGATATCTGTCATATTTACACTCCCCACAATGATTTGTATTGCATCATCGCTATGGCTTTTGAGACCTCAGAAATTTAGCAATCTCTTTGCATTTAGCAAAGAGCCAAATTGGTCAAATCCGTATCTTTTCTGACCGAATTGGTAATGATATATAAATGATTGTTTAAAAAATATCTACTGATATTTATTTCGACCAGTAGAGCATAAACTTCGTAATTATTTTAACGACTATACTGGGTGTTTTGTAAAGCCCCTAAACCATTCGCTTGTTGCATAAAACGCTCTTTTAAGAACGAAATTTGTTCAACCTGCTTGCGCCCCACATTTCGGGCCCAAACAAATGGAAATAGCTCACTACTTTCTACCCAGCCAATTGCCGACATACTATGCATCATCGCATCGTTTTGTCCCTTACGGCGATGTTCATAACGCATTAATGTTTGTTCATGTGCCCAGACACCGCGGCCTAAATCATGCAGCAATGTATCACAGAGTACTGCTGCATCTAAACAACCAATATTCACCCCTTGCCCAGCTAGTGGATGAATAACATGTGCTGCATCCCCTATGAGGGCTAAACCAGCTTTAACATATTGTTTTGCAGCGCGAGCCTTAAGTGGGAATTGTGCTCTTGAACGAACATCGAGCACTTCACCCAACATATGTTGGCTTTCACGAGTTAAAAGCTGCATAAACTCATGATCGGTTAAAGCGGAATATTCATCGGCATAATCGTCTGGTAGCGTCCAGACAATAGACTGCCAGTAGCCATTTTCACTTTCTTCAAGACTAGCCATCGGCAGATATGCCAAAGGTCCCGTAGGTAAGAAAATTTGACGAGCAACATAGTGATGAGGCTTAGAAGTCTTAATTGCACAGCTAATGGCTGCTTGTTTGTAATCCAGTACATCTAAATCAATAAAAGCTTGCTCACGTACAAATGAATTTGCACCATCTGCACCAATAAGCAATTTAGTTTTAAGTGTTGTGCCGTCAGCCAGTTGAATATGCCAGCATCCTACACCTTGCTCAATACGGGTAACGCGAACTTGAGTACGATAGTCTGTTAACTGCTCAAGCATTTTTTGCTGAATGGCCACATTCAATACGCTCGGCTCAACCATAGAGCCCAAGGCTTGTTCAGGCATTGGTCTTTTTACAGACTCATGACCAAAATTAATTTCTCCATAGCCATTCATATTCCACACCTGCATGCCGGTATAAGGCATTTGGCGTGCAAGATCATCCCAAACATTAACCGTTTTAAGTAAATGAATCGTCGCTTGGCTCAGTGCTAAAACACGTGGGTTCATCACGCTTAATGTTTTTTCAACATCAAGTACAGGAGCAGCATCCAGCACTGTAGGCTGTATACCACCTTGTGCAAGTAATAAAGCCGTTAAGCCACCGACCAGTCCACCACCAACAATAACGACATCTAACACTTCACTCATGCTTTTAGCCCCATTGCATAGTTCGCTACCAGTGGCTTAACACCCGGAATCACATCAAATGCAATTAATCCCGTATTACGGATCAATTTTAATAATGGATTTTGGTTACTAAAACCCCGAACGACAGTATCGCAGAACTTAATCACGCGCTGCTGGTCTGACAAACGTGCCTGTTCATAGGCAAGTAAATTATCTGGGTTACCAATGTCATCAGATGCGCTTAACTGATTCACTAAATAACGTACCAAAACATCAGCGTCACGTAGACATAAGTTAAATCCTTGTCCTGCAACTGGATGGATTGTATGCGCTGCGTTCCCCATTAAAATAACGCGGCCAACAGCTTGTTTATGTGCCAGCACTTGTGAAAGCGGATAGCTAAAACGTTTACCCGTTTTTTCAAATTTACCCGCTCTATCGCCATAAGTTTGTTGTAGAGCATCTAAAAAGTGTTGGTCATTTTCTTCACCCAGCCACTCACCCTCCGTCCCTTTTTTAACAGGCCATACCACTGAGCGACGGTATTCACCCGGTAAAGGTAATAAAGCTAAAGGCCCTAATGCGCTAAAACGCTCAAAGCCCACCTGCTCATGCGGTTTTGAGGTCTGAACAGTCGTAACGATGGCAACCTGATCATAGTCATGAACATCGACACCCACACCAATTGCTTGACGACAAAAAGAATCACGCCCATCTGCTGCAATTAATAATTTTGTCTCAAGCTTTAAGACTTCATCGCCACGCTCAGCTTCAATATGTACCTGTTCAGCATCTTGAGTTAAAGCAGTAACCTGTACACCATCAATCAGCTCAATCAAAGGCTGCTGACGTACTTGAGTTAATAAAACTCGCCCAAGCCAAGCGTTTTCAATCACCTGCCCAAAGCTTTCAACTTTCTCTTGCTCAGCAATTAAACGTGCTTTGCCAAAACTACCTTGTTCAGTAATGTGAACTTGTAAAATTGGGGTTGCATGTTGTTGTAACGCATCCCATAACCCTAGCTTCTGATAAATCTGTACGCTACGGCGTGATAAAGCCGTATTACGTGCATCAAAACTGGAATGGTAAGGAGCAACATTCTGATCATCATAGTTTGGGTATTTCACAGCTTCTAATAACTTTACTGCGATATTAGCTTTCGCCAGCATCAGGGAAAGGCTCAAACCCACCATACCCCCACCTACAATAATCACTTGTTGTTGCATAGAGTTTTGCTCCTTAGGCGAATACGTTTAATTATGCTTTAGCTTGCGCCATTAAATATTCAATATCTGCAATATCTTTAACTACGTCGGCAGTTAAAATTCGTGGGCCTTTTGATGTTGCGACCACGTCATCTTCAATACGAATACCAATACCACGCCATTTTTGATCTACAGTTTCATCGTCTGGCGCAATATATAAGCCTGGTTCAACGGTAACGACCATGCCCTCTTCATACTGGCGCCAGTCGTCATCTTTTTTATAAGAACCGACATCATGTACATCCATACCTAACCAGTGGCCTGTACCATGCATATAAAACTGACGATATGCTTCATTTTCAATCAGCTCACTCACATTACCTTTGAGCAAACCTAAATCAACTAAGCCTTCAGTTAAAATTTTAACTGCAACCTCATGAGGCTCACGATACGAATTACCAATACGTACCGCATTAATCGCCGCATATTGAGATGCCAATACCACTTCATACAATGCTTTTTGTTCAGCACTAAACTTCCCATTTACCGGAAAAGTACGGGTAATGTCCGATGCATAAAATTCATATTCACATGCGGCATCAATTAAAACCAAATCGCCGTCTTTAAGAGCTTGGTTATTTTCAACATAGTGTAAAATGCAAGCGTTAGCGCCACCACCGACAATACTGTTGTAAGAAGGTACGCAACCATTTTGCCCAAATACATAATTGAGCTCGGCTTCAAGTGCATATTCCATCATGCCGGGGCGAACAGTTTGCATTGCACGAGTATGTGCCTTAGCACTAATTGTTGAGGCAATCTGCATTAGCTCGATTTCTTGCGGTGACTTGATTAAACGCATTTCATCGACAATGCGGTCAAGTTGAACCAACTGAGCTGGAGCAGCTTCATGACGATGCTCAGCATTCGCTTTTTTAATCCACTGGCTCACACGCGCATCAAATGTTGCATTGTGCCCAATTCGATAATAAAGACGTTCTTTGTTTAATAGTTTTTCAATAATTTCTTCATCAAGTAGATCAATAGCATAGGCTTCATCTGCTTCATACTCTTCAATTGCGCCATCGATTCCCGCACGATAACCATTCCAGATTTCCATCTCACGATTACGTTCACGGCAAAAAAGACTATAGCTATAGTCATTAACGTCATCAAAAGTTTCAATGACAGCCACTGCCTCAGGCTCCGCAAAACCCGTCAAATAGAAAAAACTACTATCGGCACGGAATTTATAATCCGCATCGCGATTACGGTACATTTCCTCACGTGTTGCAATAATTGCAATACTGTTAGGACCCATTTTTTCTGCCAGACGGTCTCTGCGATGTTGAAAATCAGCTTGAGGCAATTTCATAATGATCTACTTGATTTAGAATTTTAAAGTCAAAAAATAAAATATAACCAATAACCCATCGCCTCAATTAACTTGGGCGATGTGGTGTAAACATTTCTACAATATTTTGATCTAGAGTGCTTACAGCAGAAGTTTTACTTTTTGCATAAAAGTTTTTCAATAATGAACTTTCAGCAACAGCTACTTTCGTTCTACCAATTGACAAGCTTACAGGGATTAAGCGTACAAATTCATAGAGTTCTTCGTAACTACTTTCGCCTTCTTCATCATTATCAGAGTCTTCAAACTCTACTGCTGCAACATCTTGTAAATGTTCAATCAGCTCACGTTCATCACCACGAACATGCCCCGATGCCAAACCAAAACCAAGTACAACACCAGCACACCAGTCCGATAATGCTTGTACACGATCTTGAAGTGTGTGCTCATCATCTGGAAGCATTGGTAAATAGTCCAATTCATCTTCCGATAATGCGTGTGAGACATCTTGCGCTTCATCAGTTAAGACGGCTAAAGCTTCTTCATTTAACTCTGGCACATTAAGAGTTGTTAAAATTTGTGTCCATTCTTCACGCGTTGGCGCTTCAGTCACACAAACAATACCTGTTAGTAAACCATGTAACTCACTAGGGCTTGAAATTTCTTCAATTCCTTCAAAATGAGCGTTCCATTCTGTCCAGCCTGAAATATCGTCTTGCATTCGTTTATCCAATCTCTATACTTCGTATATATTACCTTTGATTGCAATTCTGTGCGACCTCGTTATGTTAGAACAATTACAGCGGCTACAAGCGCATATTGGCGTTTTAAAAACACGCTTACATCATCTAGAGAGTGAAAATACGACTCTCTTGGAAGCTAAAGAACTGGCTGAAACAGAGCATCACGCACAAGTTGTGCAAAAAAATAGCATCATCACTAAAAAACAAGAGGAAATTGAGACATTAACTGAGCAACTTACTCAGTTACAAGGTCAATTTCAACAATTGAATCAAGATGCTAACACACTTGCTGAACGTTACAGTCGCCTAGAGAAAAGTACGACCGATTTAAAAAATCGTTTTCAGGAAATTTTGGCAGAACGTAATGAGCTACGCGTGACCAAAGAAAAACTTCAGTCACATCAGCGTCAAACTCAGCAAGAGTTACATGACTTACAGCAAGATCGTGATCGTTTGTTACAAAAAAATGAACTTGCCAAAGCCAAAGTTGAAGCCATTATTCAACGTTTAGCAATTTTAGGCACAGCTCAAGATCAACATGCACAAGAAATTCAGCAACTTGCCCATCCAATTGCTGAAGCTGGCGAGGAGACACAATCATGAGTGAACAAGTCATGGTAGAGCTTCGGCTGATTGAGCAGACCTTTAGGCTTGCTACTACTTCCGATAAAAGAGATGAGCTTGAACGTGCAGCAGAACTCCTTAACGAGAAGTTCAATGATATGCGCCGTAGTGCACCTCGCGTTGAGCACAATAAACTTGTGATTATGGTTGCTCTACAGCTCACTCAAGAAGTGTTAAGTTTAAATAAATCTTTGCAAGAATATACGCATTGTGAACGCCTGCTACAGGCTATTTTGGAAGATGTTGAACAAGCTGTTTAATAGATAGATAGCTATCAATACAAAAATGCCTTGCACTATCATTTATAGAAGCAAGGCATTTTTGTATTCAAACTATTTAGTGTACTTAAATATTGATTAATGTTCCTTGAGTGTACAAAGCTTCATCAAACGAAGAATAACTTTACAGTTCAATAAACTCAGATCATTGCCAAAGGAACCAGATCGGTTATACTTAAGCTAACTCTGGGATGTTCGCCAGCGGGTCTATTCCCCTGCCGATACTTAAACTTATGGATTGTGTTCTGTATATTTAGAGTGTATGCCTACCCTGTGTAGGAAACCCAGGAAGTATACGTCGCGTCCACCTTGAACTCATCGGGTTCAGGGTAACGACACATGCAGCGGCATCTTCGGAGTATTTATTTTTCTTAGATCACTATTAATATAATTTTTATTTTAAATTAAGATTTCAAGACAGATCTGTCAGTCTATTTCAAAGTTCATTTTTTCAAATTAATTAGATAAACTTAAAAATTAAATCTCTACTATTGTTAATTATTGCCCATTTCTATGTAGGCATTCTTCATACCACCCTGTCTGAAAATCTTCGATGGCTTTACGTTTAAAAAAACTTGTTTTGAATACCTTGGCTGCATAAGCCGAGTTAATTAAATCTTGATAAAGCTGTTGCGCTTTTTCATCGGTAAGACCATTGGCAATTTGTTGTAAGTCTTGAGCTGGTACTTTTTTTTGTCTTGCTTCCATTACGTTATAAGCAACTTTTTTCACGATATTGCAAATATCAGGATCGTTTACATCCTCGTTAGCAAAACAGCCCGTGGCTATAAAACTTAGCAATAATATTTTGAATTTCATATCCCTATCCTAATTTCTTATTAAACAGCTGCGCTAAACAAGGAAATAGTTAAAAGTTAACGTTTTCTTTTCAAAATCATCATGTAGGGTTGATTACATAAAAGTAAATCATTAGGACCACTAGCAAGATAGAAGCAAGTGTCAAATAAGTACTAACCGTATTAAAGCTCTGCAAAAATTTTAAGATTTGCATATCAAATCCTGAAAACGTCAAATAATTAACCCAGAGAAATTTAGCACAACTAAATAATGCCAATCAATTCACATTTATTAATTTATTTGAGAATTAATAAACAAATATCAATCACACTTTATCCCTAAATTCCCTTTATAGTAATCAGTGGCACTTTTTAAATCTGACAATAACTTTTCTTCTGTATACGGTTTTGGTGAAATTTTTATTAATGCCGGCATGTATTGTTTCTTGTACACATCAGGATAATCATGGCATAAAATTTTAACTTTAACCTCTTGAGGTGTGTTTGGATTGTCCAGTTGATCTAAGAACTCACTAATTTTTTGATCAGACTCTTCAAATTGAGTCTTATAGTCAACTTGAGCAGTCTCAGATTCGGCTTGTTTTGTACATCCAGCGAACAACGTAGTACATATCATCAAGGTTAAAATTTTTAAATTCATCTGCTTCACAGTTTCATATTCATCTTTAAATATACTTATCCTGATTAAAGATAAATAAATACTGTAAATAGGTAAAAAAATTATAAAACTTATGCAAATAGATTCTTCTCGGAACAAAATATAGTTACTTTACTAAGTAAGTTCGACTATTTTTTCAATAATGAGGATATTTCAGTGAAGTTATAGAAAAGTAGGTATAATTTTGCACGACTGATCTCAAATCTTTGTTAGATTTATCCATGAATGAACTAAGTTTTATTAGAAAAAATCTAAGATCTAAAAGACGTTCTTTAACTCAATTTGAGCAAAAAAAGGCTCAGCTTCGGGTATTACATGAGCTGAATCACCTTCCTATTTTTCATTCTTCAAAAAAAATCGGCTTATATTTACATGCATTTGGTGAGATCCATACTGATCTTCTTATCAAACTATGTTTTAAAAAGAACAAACACGTTTATTTACCAATGATTTGTTCAATGAACCAACGTTTAGTATGGGTAAAAATAAATAAGAACCAATATTTAACTCGACGGTTTTCTCACCATCCCTTAGGTATGAAAGAACCTATGGCAACGCGAGGAAAACATGTATCAGAGCTTGATTTACTGCTTATGCCACTTTTGGCCTGTGATCAATATGGGACACGTATTGGTATGGGGGGCGGATATTATGATCGTACTTTGGCAAGTGCTAAGCATAAGCCTTACCGTTTAGGATTGGCACATCAGTTTCAATTCATTGAACATACCTTAAAACGACAAAGCTGGGATCAACCCTTAGATGCTCTACTTACGCCTCAACACTTTTATTATTTTCAAAGATGATATTTATATAAAATATTAGAACTTAACAGTTTTAAATATATGCTTTGTATTTTTTAGTCTCCTAAAACGAAAAAGTAACCACCCTAAGAGGGTGATTACTTTGCCGTGACAGACCGTTTTACCAAGTTATATTAACACGTCTATTTGGTGCTAAACATTGAATAAGTTGTGAACTATTGTTACCGCTACACTGCTTATATATATCGGTCTGACTATTTGCCTGTATTTGTATACGATTTGGATCTACTCCCTGTTGTACAAGTAGTTTAGCCACCGTATTGGCTCGTTTAGAAGATAATTCTTGGTTATGACTAAACTTACCTAATGGATCTGCAAATCCAGAAACAATAATAGGTGTTGTCGATGGGCTTTGCTTAATTTGATCGACAACTTTGTCTAGATTGTTTAAACCCTGCTGAATTGCAGCTGCATCGGAACGATCAAAAGCGAATAAAACGCTTGCTGTACGTCCACTAATCACAGCATTGTTCACAGGTGACTGATTATTTTCACCCAAAGCAGCTAAGCCTTCGCACTCCTCACCTTTCCACGATAAACGTTCTGCCAAATACTTTTTATTAAAATCAATACGTAACTGGCAGCGTTTATACTGGTTTGTGTGAGGAATACGCACATCAAGTACATAGTTCCAGACTTTTACTGCAAATACTCCTTCACTAAATTGGGGATTGCCCAATAAAGCTCGAATCTGGTCTTTATTCAGCCCTAAGTCTAAACGAGCAACATCTTGGTACTCATAACGTTTTACTTGTTTTAAATAGCTATCAGATACTTTAGGAAAAGTAACCTCTTGCTGAGATCTTGTGTCTTCTTGTGCATAACTAACCATTGCCAGGCCAGAAAGAACAGCAATAAATAACACCTTAACTGTATTTTTCATATTTTTACTCTCGAAATGGAGAATGAGGAAGGCCTTAAGCCTTCCTCGCCTAGTCAAAATTAGTCAATGACTGTACTTACACCAACTCGTACTAATGGGCTACCCTGACTGCCAAGCGCTGCACCTGTTGTAAGTGACCAGCGACCGTTGTCGGCTGTTTTACGCACAGTCACACCTACAGCATTTTGCTGATTATAGTAAGCAGCACCAACAGCCATAGTGACTTTCCCTGCAATAAATGGCGCATTTTCAAGTGCAGCATTTGCAGCAATACCAGCAGACATTTTTTCTTCCAAGTTGTCGATACGCTGATTTGTTGCATAGAACGCTTGCTCAAGCTTGTTGTTCACATTATCAATTTTATTGTTTAATGTTTGATCAGCTTGATTCAATGCGCCTATCGCATCACCGACATTGTTGTAAGACTTATCAGCCACGTTATACGTAGGGTTTGAGAAGCTTTCGGTAATATTGTTATAACCCGCTCCACCACCTAGTGCGTTTACAAGCGCCTGATTGGTTGCATTAAGCTGAGAACCATTTACTGCATCTTTTGAAGACTCAGTCACTGCACCCGCTTTAACGCCAGTCACCGTACGGTCACCCGCTTTTCCAGCAACATTAACTTGTGTACCACCCGTGTCTTTACCAACAGTAATCGCAGCATCTTTATCCGCTTGTTGAACTAGACCAGTTTTACCATTGTTAATGTTATTTTGAAGGTTCGAGATATCACCCGTATTTTTGTCAACCTGTTGTTGAACATTCCACAACTGGCCTCCATTTACAGCATCTTTAGAACCTTCTGCTACCGTACCATTTGCGACATTCTTAAGTGCTGTACCATTAGCACCACCTGCTAAAGTCACAGAGTCTTTGTTGACTGTACCATCTGCATTTTTGTCATACTGAACTGCACTATTAGCCAATGCACCAACATTGTTATTAATGTTCGTGATTGCACTATCAAGTTGGCCTTTGTTCACTGCATCTGTCGTGTTAACACCAGCAGCTACATTGGTAATAACCTTGTTACCTGCACTGATTCCAGAAGTCATAATACTTGGTCCACCAACAATAGTTAAACCTGTTGCTCCTAACTGAACGTTATCTCCAACTTTTACGCCAGTCGTATCAATTACTGTCGTACCCGTTGTAACGCTATCAACCTTCAAGTTTTTGTTCAGCGCAACCTTAATGTTACCTTCATTATCCGTATTGCTCGTCTGAGCAACGGTTAAGTTATCGTCGCCTGTAAAGTTGACTTTGCCATTTGGCTTGATGTTTTTAGCAGTCGCTGTATCGCCATTGGCTGAAACAGTCCAGCCTGCATTTGCTGCTGTACCTGCATCAGTGACTGCTTTATCAAGTGCTGTTAATGCATCGCCTACATTGTTGGCACTTGTACCTGCAACATTATAAGTCGGGTTAGAAATCGAACCATCTGGATTAGCTTTGGCACCACCACCAAAAATATTGGCTGTAGAATCACCATTCTTAGTCACACGATTATCGAGGGTATTTAACTGGCTACCATTTACTGCATCTGTTGATGTAGCAGAAATAGTGCCTGCTGCAACATTAGTAATCTTTTGGTTAGCTGCATTAATGCCAGACTTGGTCACGCTTGGACCGCCTGTGATAGTTAAACCATTGGTATCTAGTTTGCTGTCGCCTGCCGTTACGCTGTCAATATTAAGATCACGGTTTAAGCCATACTGGATATTGTTTCCAGTCTTGGTGACTTTCAGGTTTGTTTCGCCTGTAGCCGTACCAATATCAACCGTATCACCAGCTTTCACTGCACCTGCATTGGCACCATTGCTTTGTAGTGTCCAGCCTTTGTCCAATGCAGTGATTGCAGCACCCACGTTATTTACGTTATTGCCATTTACGGTATAAGTTGGTGAACTAACTGCACCTGTAACAGGATTATAAACTGCACCACCACCTAGGTTGTTCGCTGTACTGGTTCCCAACGCATCTGTCTTGGTATTGGCTGCTGTAGTTACTGCACCCAATTGGCTTACATTAACAGCATCGGTCGGATTAGTTCCTGCTGCAACATTGGTAATCTTCTGGTTGCCTGCATTAATACCAGCAGACGTTACACTTGGCCCACCAGTAATGGTTAATCCACTGTTATCAACCTTAGTATTGCCAGCCGTTAAACCACTGTTATCAACTTTAGTATTGCCAACCGTTAAACTACCTGCATTGGTTAAACCAATGTTGTCATTCACGCTGTATTTATAAGTATTGGTTGTCGGATCATAGGTTGCAGTGGTATTAGTCCCATCTGCAAAGTTAACCGTTTCACCCAACTTCACGTTGTCAGCCGTACCACCATTGACACTAAAATTCAGGCCTTTGTCTGCCGTCGCTTGTGCTGCCGCTGCATTGGTCACTGCTGTATTTGCAGTATTTTGAGCAGTCGTTACATTCTGATTGGTTGCATTTAACTGGCTACCATTGACTGCATCTGTTGATGTAGCAGAAATAGTGCCTGCTGCAACGTTAGTAACTTTTTGGTTACCCGCATTAATACCTGCAGACGTTACACTTGGACCACCAGTAATGGTTAATCCACTGTTATCAACCTTAGTGTTACCTACGGTTAAACTGCCAGCATTGGTTAACGCAATGTTGTCATTCACGCTGTATTTATAAGTATTGGTTGTCGGGTCATACGTTGCAGTCGTGTTCGTACCATCTGCAAAGTTAACCGTTTCACCTAACTTCACGTTGTCTGCTGTACCACCATTGACACTAAAGTTCAGGCCTTTGTCTGCCGTCGCTTGTGCTGCTGCTGCATTGGTCACTGCCGTGTTTGCAGTGTTCTGAGCAGTCGTTACATTCTGGTTGGTTGCATTTAACTGGCTACCATTCACTGCATCTGTTGATGTAGACGAAATAGTGCCTGCTGTAACGTTGGTGATCTTTTGATTAGCCGCATTAATGCCAGACTTGGTCACGCTTGGGCCACCTGCAATAGTTAAACCGTTAGTGTCTAACTTGCTGTCACCTGCCGTTACGCTGTCAATATTCAGATCACGGTTTAAGCCATACTGGATATTGTTTCCAGTTTTGGTGACTTTCAGGTTGGCTTCACCTGCAACTGTACCAATGTCAACGGTATCACCAGCTTTCACTGCACCAGCATTGCTACCATTGCTTTGTAATGTCCAGCCTTTGTCCAATTCACTGATTGCAGCGCCCACGTTATTTACGTTAGTACCATTTACAGTATAGATCGGTGAACTAACTGCACCTGTAACAGGATTATAAACTGCACCACCACCTAAATTGCTCGCGGTACTGGTACCTAAAGCATCTGTCTTGGTATTGGCTGCTGTAGTTGCTGCACCCAATTGGCTTACATTAACAGCATCGGTCGGGTTAGTACCTGCTGCAACATTGGTAATCTTCTGGTTGCCTGCATTAATACCAGCAGACGTTACACTTGGACCACCAGTAATGGTTAATCCACTGTTATCAACTTTAGTGTTGCCGACCGTTAAGCTACCTGTATTGGTTAACGCAATGTTGTCATTCACGCTGTATTTATAAGTATTGGTTGCTGGGTCATACGTCGCAGTCGTATTCGTACCATCTGCAAAGTTAACCGTTTCACCCAACTTCACGTTCTTAGCCGTACCACCATTGACACTAAAGTTCAGGCCTTTGTCTGCCGTTGCTTGGGCTGCTGCTGCGTTGGTCACTGCCGTGTTTGCAGTATTTTGCGCAGTCGTTACATTCTGGTTGGTCGCATTTAACTGGCTACCATTCACTGCATCTGTTGATGTAGCAGAAATGGTTCCTGCTGCAACATTAGTAATCTTTTGGTTAGCTGCATTAATGCCAGACTTGGTTACACTTGGACCGCCAGTAATAGTTAAACCGTTAGTGTCTAACTTGCTGTCGCCTGCCGTTACACTGTCAATATTAAGATCACGGTTTAAGCCATACTGGATATTGTTACCAGTTTTAGTTACTTTCAGGTTCGTTTCACCTGTAGCCGTACCAATATCAACCGTATCACCAGCTTTCACTGCACCTGCATTGGCACCATTGCTTTGTAGTGTCCAGCCTTTGTCCAATGCCGTGATTGCAGCGCCCACGTTATTTACGTTGTTGCCATTTACAGTATAAATCGGTGAACTAACTGCACCTGTAACAGGATTATAAACTGCACCACCACCTAAATTACTTGCGGTACTGGTACCTAAAGCATCTGTCTTGGTATTGGCTGCTGTAGTTGCTGCACCCAACTGGCTTACATTAACAGCATCGGTCGGGTTAGTACCTGCTGCAACGTTAGTAATCTTCTGGTTGCCCGCATCAATACCAGCAGACGTTACACTTGGACCACCAGTAATGGTTAATCCACTGTTATCAACTTTAGTGTTACCTACGGTTAAACTGCCAGCATTGGTTAATGCAATGTTGTCATTCACGTTGTATTTATAAGTATTGGTTGTCGGGTCATACGTTGCAGTGGTGTTCGTACCATCTGCAAAGTTAACCGTTTCACCCAACTTCACGTTGTCAGCCGTACCACCATTGACACTAAAGTTCAGGCCTTTGTCTGCCGTCGCTTGGGCTGCGGCTGCATTGGTGACTGCTGTGTTTGCAGTATTTTGAGCAGTCGTTACATTCTGGTTGGTCGCATTTAACTGGCTACCATTGACTGCATCTGTTGATGTAGAAGAAATAGTGCCTGCTGCAACGTTAGTAACCTTTTGGTTACCCGCATTAATACCTGCAGTCGTTACACTTGGGCCACCAGTAATGGTTAATCCACTGTTATCAACTTTAGTGTTGCCAACCGTTAAACTACCTGCATTGGTTAATGCAATGTTGTCATTCACACTGTATTTATAAGTATTGGTTGTCGGGTCATACGTTGCAGTCGTGTTGGTACCATCTGCAAAGTTAACCGTTTCACCTAACTTCACGTTGTCTGCTGTACCACCATTCACACTAAAGTTCAGGCCTTTGTCTGCCGTCGCTTGTGCTGCTGCTGCGTTGGTCACTGCTGTATTTGCAGTATTTTGCGCAGCCGTTACATTCTGGTTGGTCGCATTTAACTGGCTACCATTCACTGCATCTGTAGATGTAGACGAAATAGTGCCTGCTGCTACGTTAGTAATCTTCTGGTTAGCCGCATTAATGCCAGACTTGGTCACACTTGGGCCACCAGTAATGGTTAATCCACTGTTATCAACCTTGGTGTTGCCAACCGTTAAGCTACCCGCATTGGTTAAACCAATATTGTCATTCACGCTGTATTTATAAGTATTGGTTGTCGGATCATACGTTGCAGTGGTGTTAGTCCCATCTGCAAAGTTAACCGTTTCACCTAGCTTCACATTGTCTGCTGTGCCACCATTGACACTAAAGTTTAGGCCTTTATCTGCCGTTGCTTGGGCTGCTGCTGCATTGGTCACTGCTGTATTTGCAGTATTTTGCGCAGTCGTTACATTCTGGTTGGTGGTATTTAACTGGCTACCATTCACTGCATCTGTGGATGTAGATGAAATAGTGCCTGCCGCGACATTGATGATTTTATTTCCACCATTATCTAGCCCAGTATTTGTTAATTTTACTGGACCATTCGCCCCACCATTAACTGTAACACCTGTACTATTCAGCACCGTATTACCAGTTGTTACGCTATTTAATGAAATATCATCAGCTAAATCAAAAGTAACATCAGTATTGCTATTTAATTCATCCGCTACTTTGGCAACAGTATTTTTACCATTGATAAAGCTAACTTTATCATTTGTGTTATCGCCAATAGTCGCTTTATTGGTCGTTCCTTGACGTATCGCAAATGTATTCGCGTTTACAGTATAAGTCGTTATACCGTTACTATCTGTTCCCTGAGCAACTGTCGTACCTGTTCCAGCTAAAACTTTAGAAGTTGCTTTCTTTAACTGTGCGACATTGGCTGCATCTGTATCATTTGTTCCAGCCGCAACGCTAGTAATCTGGCGAGTTCGTGTAGTTCCATTTCCAACTGAAACAGCAGCATCTGTTGCCTTCCAAGTACTATTGGTACTTGTTGTACTCGTTTCAGTTAAAGGATCATATCCGAGTGAACCAGAAGCTCTATCAGCAACAGAACCACTACCTAAAGCAACCGAGTTATTCTGTAAGGTTGCTTGTGCTCCGGCACCAATTGCTACAGATGTTTGAGAAGAAGCTGCGCTATTTGAACCAATAGAAACACTTTGGTCTCCAGCTGTAGCAACTGAACCAACTGCTACTGCCAGATTTGATGCAGTTGATTGCGTACCTACAACCACTGCATTTGTACCAGTCGCCGCAGTGTTAGTACCTATTGATATCGAGTTTGCCCCAGATGCACTGGCACCTTTTTGAGTCGCTGTTGCACCTGATTGTACGTAGGCAGTACTTTTTAAGTCTTTTCCTGCACCAATTGCAATTGAATCACCACCTGTAGCAGCAGAATTAATACCTACAGCAACATCACCTGTTTTACCTGTATAAGCCAATGCACCAATAGATAAACTACCTTGCCCCTCTGCATCCGCTTTTGTACCTAATGCTACTGATGCTAGTGCCCCAGCTGTCGCTACAGGACCTAAAGCTGTCCCCAAATCATTAGCAGTTGATTTTGACCCTACCGCAACCGCAGCTTCACCTGTTTGTACACTGGTATAACGATTTCCTACTGCAGATGCACCACCATTTGTTTGTTCAAAGTTGACTAAGTAATCGCCCGTCAAATTTTTATATGCAGTTGCAGTAGCAGTATTGTTATATACAGCATTATCACCAGCAGCTGGCGTATAGTTAAAAGCTGGAGCATTCGTACTAGCGACTTTATCCATATCGTCAGCACCAATAGCGACAGATGAATTACCTTTCGCTACAGTCTGACCACCTAATGCGACAGCTTGCGCTCCACTTGCCGTGGCTTGAGCACCAATCGCGATAGACTCATTATAAGTTCCCGTCGCATTTGCTGGATTTACTGTAGAAGCTTGGCTTCCTATTGCAATATCTCTATCTGAATCTGTTACAGCACCACAACCAAACGCTAATGAACGGTCTCCTCCTACATAAGCTTGGCCAGTAGTCGTTCCCGGTGTGGTTCCAGTACATGCTGACATTGCTGTTGAGTTAACAGTACCATTTGGCCCAAGAGCACCACCATTAACACCAACTGCACCAAAAGTGATGGAAGGAACAAGTACTGTTAGTACCCCCCATGTAAGTGGTTTGATTCGAAAAAGGAGTGGTGCTGGGAGAGATGAGGGATTGATAATTAAATTATTGTTTGAAACTTCAGTTGAAAGTACCAAAGCATCATCTGTTCTTTGGCTACGAGTTTTTGAATGGCCCTTTGCAATTTCAGAAACGGCAACCCAGATTCCTAATGAAGCATTCCAAATGACTTTGTATATCTTATTCATATGCTTACTCGCATTTTTACACAAAATAGACGATGCTTACCTTAAGTTACATAAAGTTTCAAAAAGCAAAAGGTATAGCAATTTTCGCGCACTATATCAGAGAAAAAATGAGAAATAAATCACACAAAAAATCAGTAATGGGAAAAGTTTCTTAAAAAAATGAACAATATATAAACACTTAAATAGAAAAAAAATATTATAAAATTCTTATAAAAATAAAAGTTGCGAGCATTGAAAGGTTTTCTTATGTTAATTATTTAAATCCCACTTAAGTTATAAATAAAACATATACTTTTAAAATATTAAACTTTTCCATGAAAAAATTTAAAAATATTTTTTATATAGACAAAATTTTAATTGTAAAAATTTTTATAGAGCTAGAGGTTTGTTACACAGCATTCATATATTGATTAGTTATACTTTAGAACATCAAAGCAGGTGCTAAACACTAGAGAGGTTGATGGCTTCATGGCTCTTTTATTATTTAAAGAAATGATGTTTATCTAAATTTATAAACTGAATAGGTTTAAATATATGTTTTTTATTTTTTAGCCTCCTAAAACGAAAAAGTCACCATCTTAGAGGATGGTGACTTTTTCGCGCAGACCGTTTTACCAAGTAATATTAACACGTCTATTTGGTGCTAAACATTGAATAATTTGTGAACTATTGTTACCGCTACACTGCTTATATAAATCGGTTTGGCTATTTGCATGTATTTGTATTCGGCTTGCTTCAATACCTTGTTCTACCAATAGCTTGGCAACCGTATTAGCACGTTGAGAAGACAATTTCTGGTTATAGCTAAATTTACCCAAAGGATCTGTAAAGCCCGAAACTACAATAGGAGTTGTTGCCCCACTTTTCTTGATTTGTTCAGCAACTTTAGTAACGCTATCAGTTCCTTGTTCAATCGCTTTAGCATCAAACTGATCAAAAGCAAATAACACACTGGCTGTACGCTCACCTATTAAGTTGCTATGCGCTGGTACCTGATTATTTTCCCCCCAAGCAACCAAGCCTTCACATGCTTCACCTTTCCATGATAAACGCTCTGCCAAATAGTGCTTATCAAAATCAATACGCAACTGACAACGTTGATATTGGTTCGTATTAGGAATACGAACATCAAGTACATAGTTCCAGATTTTTACTGCAAAAAGACCTTCACTAAATTGTGGATTACCCAATAAAGCTCGAATTTGATCTTTATTCAGTCCTGCATCTAAACGAGCAACATCTTGGTATTCATAACGTTTTACTTGTTTTAAATAACTTTTTTCAATTGCAGGAAAATGAATTTCCTGTTGTTGAACGGGTTCATTTGCATAAGTTGTCACCGCGAAACCAGCAAAGGCTGCTACGACTAAGCTTTGGATTGTTTTGTTCATCTCTATAATCTCTTTAATCTGTCGAGCAAGGAGAGCATTGCTACTCTCCTAACCAGTTTCTTAGTTAATAACACCACTAATACCAATACGAACGCTTGGCTCACCTTGAGAAGCAGCTGCCACACCACCTGTGATTGACCAACGGCCATTGTCAGAGGTTTTACGTAAGGTCACACCAACTGCGTTTTCACCACCATGATATGCCGCACCCACAGCATAGGTATATTTGCCTGCTACGAAGGGTGCATTTTCTAGGGCCATTGCAGCGGCAATACCTGCATTGGCTTTTTTCTCAACGTCATCAATACGTTTATTGGTGTCATAGAACACTTGTTGTAACTGATCACCCAGATTGGTAATTTTATTACCCAGTTCTTGGTTAGATTGATTTAATGTACCAATCGCATCATTAATATTGTCTTTACCCGTTCCACCAATATTCTTAGTCGTGATTGAACCATCACTATTTACTGATGTATTTCCACCAATACTGTTTTTAATACTGTCTGAAATATTGTGAATCTGACCACCATTTACGGCTTGGTTCGAACCGGCTTTAATCTCGCCATCTTTGACACCTTGGACAACACGGTCACCGTCTTTACCAGCCATATTTACGCTAGTACCACCAGTATCCTTACCAACCGTGATTTCACCATTTGGTTTTTGCTGTTGAACTAAACCAGCTTTACCATTAGAAATGTTGTCAATATTGTTCTGAATGTTCTTAATATCATTCGAGTTCTTATCGACTTGATTTTGAACATTCCATAATTGGCCACCATTTACGGCATCTTTAGAACCTTCAGCAACTTTACCATCAGCTACATTTTTCAGGTTTGTACCTTTATCTCCGCCACCTAAAGTGACTGAGTTCTTATCGACATTGCCATTTTTATCTTTGTCATACTGCACAGCATGATCAGAAAGTTTGCCAATATCTTTACCAATTTGATCTTTAACATCATTAATTTGCTTATCTAACTGGCCTTTATTGACAGCATCTTTGGCATTTACACCATCAGCAACATTGGTAACTTTTTTACCACCCGCATCAATACCATTAATTGTGACACTTGGACCGTCTTTAATGATGAGACCTTGCTGATTCAAGATATGACCACCGACATTTACACTGTCGAACTTCACATCTTTTAGCATTTCGATTTTGATGCCATCTTCTGTGGTACGAGTAATGATGTTTTCACCACTGGTTTTATCCTCAGCAATTTCTGCATCAGCACCACCCATAATATTGATGGTGTCACCAAGCTTACGGTGGACAGCTTTACCTTTAGTTGCCTTCTGGTCATTCGCACCAAAATTCAACCCTTTTTGAGTCAAGTCATTTACACCATTAGTAACTTTGTCATCTACAGACTTGATAGCATCATTGATGTTGTTTTTACCCGTTCCACCAATGTTATTGGTAGTCAAACTACCATCTGGGTTTACAACTGTATTGCCACCAATACTATTTTTAATACTTTTTGAAATATTGTGAATCTGGCTACCATTTACAGCATCTTTAGAGTTTTGTGCAATCACACCGTTCGCGACATCAGTAATTTTCTTACCGCCAGCATTAATGCCATCTTTAGTCATGCTTGGACCATCTTTAATAGTCAAACCATTATGATTAAGTACGCTATCGCCCGCAGTTACGCTGTCTAATATCAGATCTTTTTTGGTTGATACTTCGTAGTTAGTACTGCCATCTTTATTTACAGTTTCTTTTACTACAATGTTGTCACCTTCAGTTACAGTCGTTTTTGCTTTAGTTGCAGTATTTTTCACTTCACTAATTGCATCATTGATGTTGTTTTTACCTGTTCCACCAATGTTATTTGTGGTCAAACTACCATCTGGATTTACAACTGTATTGCCACCAATACTATTTTTAATACTGTTTGAAATATTGTGAATTTGGCTACCATTTACTGCTTCTTTTGAAGTCGATGAAATATTACCTGCTTTCACATTATCTAAAACCGTACCATCCTTACCTTTTAAAGTAACTTTGTCTTTGGTCTTGGCGTCATCGTATTTCACCGCAGCATCATCAGTTGCATTTTGCTTAGCAGCAAGATCATCTAATTGACCTTTATTAACTGCATCTTTAGCATTTACACCATCAGCTACATTGGTAATTTGTTTACCGCCAGCATTAATACCATCTTTAGTAATGCTTGGACCGTCTTTAATCGTCAGACCATTATTGTTTAAAGTAGTATTGCCAGTAGTCACACTGTCAAACTTCGAGTCTTTTAACAGTTCAATCTGAATGCCATCTTGAGTGGTACGAGTAATGACATTTTCACCGCTTGTTTTTGAAGCTGGTGTTGAGGCAGCTGCACCACCCACAATGTTGAGCTTCTCGCCAAGTTTACGATGTACATCTGCACCGCTATTACCAGCAAAGTTTAAGCCTTTGTTTTCAACATCCTTAATGCCATTTGTAACTTTGTCATCTACAGATTTAATTGCATCATTGATGTTGTTTTTGCCTGTTCCACCAATGTTATTCGTAGTCAAACTACCATCTGGATTTACAACTGTATTGCCACCAATACTATTTTTAATACTGTTTGAAATATTGTGAATCTGGCTACCATTTACTGCTTCTTTTGAAGTCGATGAAATGTTACCTGCTTTCACGTTATCTAAAACCGTACCGTCCTTACCTTTTAAGGTAACTTTGTCTTTGGTCTTAGCATCATCGTATTTCACTGCAGCATCATCAGTTGCATTTTGCTTGGCAGCAAGATCATCTAACTGACCTTTATTGACTGCATCTTTAGCATTTACACCATCAGCCACATTGGTAATTTGTTTACCACCCGCATTAATACCTTCTTTAGTAATGCTTGGCCCATCTTTAATAGTCAGACCATTATTGTTTAAAGTGGTATTGCCAGTAGTCACACTGTCAAACTTCGAATCTTTTAACAGTTCAATCTGAATACCATCTTGAGTGGTACGAGTAATGACATTTTCACCGCTTGTTTTTGAAGCTGGTGTTGAGGCAGCTGCACCACCCACTATATTGAGCTTCTCGCCAAGTTTACGATGTACATCTGCACCGCTATTACCAGCAAAGTTCAAGCCTTTGTTTTCAAGCTCGGTCTTGGTGTTATCGATTTTGCTATTCAGTTCAGTTTTCGTATTACCAATCGTGTTGTTTAACTCAGTTTTAGTATCGTTAATCTGAGTTGTTAACTGATCTTTGGTATTGTTTAACTTGGTATTGGTGTCCGTAATCTGATTACCAAGATCATTCTTAGCATCATTTAAATTCTTGTTGGTATCTGCGATCTGATTACCCAAATCTTTTTTCACATCATTTAACTGATTATTTGTATCAGTAATTTTGCCATTCAAGTTATCTTTTACTTTGGTTAGCTGATCAACATTTACTGCATCTTTAGCATTTACACCATCAGCTACATTGGTAATTTGTTTACCGCCAGCATTAATACCATCTTTAGTAATGCTTGGACCGTCTTTAATCGTCAGACCATTATTGTTTAAAGTAGTATTGCCAGTAGTCACACTGTCAAACTTCGAGTCTTTTAACAGTTCAATCTGAATGCCATCTTGAGTGGTACGGGTAATGACATTTTCACCGCTTGTTTTTGAAGCTGGTGTTGAAGCAGCTGCACCACCCACAATATTGAGCTTCTCGCCCAATTTACGATGTACGTCTGCACCACTATTGCCAGCAAAGTTCAAACCTTTGTTTTCAAGCTCGGTCTTGGTGTTGTCAATTTTGCTATTCAGTTCAATTTTCGTATTACCAATCGTATTGTTTAACTCAGTTTTAGTGTCGTTAATCTGAGTTGTTAACTGATCTTTGGTATTGTTTAACTTGGTGTTTGTATCCGTAATCTGGTTACCCAAGTCAGTTTTTGTATCATCTAACTTTTGATTTAGATTGGTAATATTCTGAGCATTTTTACTAATATTGCTCGCATTTTGATTTACACGTCCATCAACATTTTTAAGCTGGCGTACTGTTACTGCATCCGAGTCAGCCGAACCATCTTCAACATTGGTAATACGGCGTTCTTTTCCAGCCGATCCAACAGAAATAACACCATTAGATTTAGAAGCATCGCGATTCGTGAGGAAAGAACTTCCTGTCGCTTCAGTTGCTACAGCATCTTGACCTAAAGCAACACTATTTTTAGCTTCTACTTTACTGCGTGCGCCTAAAGCTACACCACCTTCAACCAATGATTGAGCACCTTGACCAATTGCAACTGCATTTTCTTGGTCAGCAATTGCACCACCACCAATAGCGGCAGCATTTTTACCCGCTGCTTTTGCACCGCCGCCTACAGCAGCAGCATTTTCGTTTGTAGCCTCAGCCCCTTTACCAATTGCAGCCGAGTTATCGCCTGTTGCTTGGGCACCACTACCAATTGCAGCAGCACTGTGTCCAGTTGCTTTTGCACCTTCACCTGGTTTATTACCAGAACCAATTGCTGTTGAATTTGTACCCGATGCAAATGAGTTAATACCCATTGCCGATGCGCCGTCACCTGTTGCTTGAGCAACCGCACCAAATGCAGCGGCACCTTTACCCGAAGCATTTGACATCACACCAAAAGCCGAGGAAGCATCACCCGTAGCTTTAGAAGTCATACCAAAAGCCGATGAAAATGCACCAGTACCCACTGCTTGAGTACCTACAGCAGTTGAGCCGTGATTCGCTTCAGTCGTTGGATACTTACCTGCTTTAAGCACACCACCTGTAATTTCTGTATAGGTTTTACTCAACTCGGCATCTTGGGCGATTTTATCTACATCATCACCACCAATGGCAACAGATGAGTTTCCTCTTGCAATGACATCCGCACCAATCGCAATTGACTGATCTCCAATTGCTTTTGTCTGATCACCAATCGCAATCGACTGATTGCTATAGCCAGTCGGCGTTCCTGCTGCACCTTTTGTCGATGCATTACGGCCAATAGCAACATCACCACTGCCAATGGTTTGGCTGCTACTTCCCATTGAAATTGCACCAACGCCCATTGCTTGTGCATATCCACCAATCGCCAATGCATCACGACCAGCAGCCGAAGTATTCACCCCAACAGCAATCGCATTAAGTCCAGTCGCCCCATCATTTTCAAAATTGCCACCTTGCTGACCATTGTCATTAATACTGACATAGTGAGTACGAGCGGCTTTTAACTGACGTATAGTGGCAGCATCCGAATCTGCTGCACCATCTGCTACGTTTTGAATACGGCGCTCACTTCCCACGTCACCAATTGATAAAACACCAGTTGGAGCTGATTGTTTAGTTAAGAAACTTTCACCTGTAGCTTGGACTGCTTTTGAATCTTTACCTACAGCAATACTATTTTCAGCTTCTGAACGGGCCCCTTTACCAATTGCGACACCACCATCAAAAGTAGCCTCAGCTTGGTCTCCAATCACAACTGCATTATCTTTTTTTGCTTTTGCGCCTGTACCAATTGCAACAGACTTTTTACCTTTAGATTCTGAAAATGCACCAATCGCTAAAGCATTTTCTTCTGTTGCTACTGCACCACCACCGAATGCAATCGAGTCTTTACCAGTTGCTTTTGTTGCCATTTTAGGTTGATAAGCAGCACCCGCCTGTCCTGCAACTGGGTCAGCATTTTCAATATCTGGTGAACCAATTGCAATTGAACGATAACCTTCTGCCGTTGCCGAATGCCCAATTGCTAAAGAACCTTTACCTGTAGCCGCTGCAACATTACCAATGGCTTGAGAAAAATCGGCAGTCGCTGCAGATTGACGTCCAAGTGCAAGAGCGGTATTCCCTGAAGATAGAGCACCTGTACCAATTGCTACACCTGAAATACCTTGTGTTGTTGCATAAGAACCAATTGCTGTTCCTAAACCTTTTTCAACTACAGCGCCCGTACCGACACTGATTGCTCCACCTTGTTTCATTGCACCGGCGTAAGCACCCGTAGAATTATTATATGGATTGTTACGGTTTGCGATGTTAGAGCCTGTTCTGTCTTGAGTTTGGGCGCCACAACCAATAGCGACATCTTTTTCATTGGCAGTATTCGCATTTCCTTCACGACATGAAGTTGTACCTGAAATAGATGTACCTTGACCTAATCCTCCATCGGTATTTGTCCCTGCAAAGGCATGTGGAGCAAAACTAATTACGCCCGCTAAAACCACCGCTGATACATTTAAAGTTTTTGATTTAGTCTTGGTTTTACCTTTTGCAATTTCAGATGTTGCAACCCATGCTCCAATCGAAGCATTCCAAATGACTTTATAAACTTTATTCATAAAACTTCTCAGACAAATACCAAAATCAAAGACCCATAAAAATGTAGAAGTACATTTTTATAATTTTCAGGCCCAAAAAAAGAGGCGGCATCCTAAATGAATAAATTTAAAGGGTAAATATAAAAACCACATAAACGCTCAAAAATATGAGACTTTAATCACAAAATATAATTTTATAGTTAATTTCAACATATTGAATTTATTTAATAAAAAATTAAAAAAGAATATATTGTTTAGTTTATGTTAATAGTTTGTAACTTTATTTTAAAATAGAATAATAGCTCTAAATATATGATTAATTTTGATAAAATTAATAAAAATAAATATTTTTAAAAATACATTTGTATTTTATTAAAATAGAATATTAACTCTAAAAAATATCGTTATTAATATAAATTTTTACTCGCAATTATATATTTTAAAATACATGTGTATATTATAAATAATAGTGCAATTACCTCATTAATAATAAAATTATAAAATAAATTAATTTTTAAATATACTTAACAGATATAGAAATTATAAAATAAAACTAAACAAAAACTTGTACCAGAAGAGAATTATCTTCCTTACATCGTAAAGAATAATTATTAAGTAAAAATGCTTAGCTTCACTACAAAATTTTATTCTTCTTAAGAATTAATCTATTGATTCATAACATTTTTAAAAAAAAGTTGACTAAATTAGTCATTTTTTCAACATTTTCTATTGTCATGCCCTTGTAATTTTTGAAATACACATCACTATAAAAAACATGGCAACCTCGTTGTCACTCATTAGGAGTGCCCATGTCTGAACTTATTATGAATGAAAAAACTGACTTAGAGCCTCAGGTTCCAAGTGTATTACCACTATTAGCGTTACGTGATGTGGTGGTTTATCCACACATGCAAATTGCGCTATTCGTGGGTCGTGAAAAATCGATCAATGCAGTTGATGTGGCTCGTAACAGTGACAATTTAGTATTTGTAGTTGCGCAAAAAGATTCGCTTACAGAAGAAATTGATCACGACAATTTATACCAGTACGGTACAGTCGCTAAGATTGTGCAAGTAGTTAATCATGAAAATGATGAAAACTGCATTAAAGTACTTATTGAAGGCTTACATCGTTCTAAGCTCACAAAAATTATCGATGAAGATAGTTATTTGACTGCTGAACATGATTTAAGTCCAATGACTATTAATGTAGATAAGGCAACTCAAGAGACTCGTTTACAAGAGTTACGTAACTTATTTGCTCAATATGCAGAAGCAAAATTACGTAATGCACGTGAATTAGTCGCTGCGGCTAATAAAATCGAAGACTTATTACAACTTATGTTCTTCGTAGCAACTCGTGTGCCTCTTAATATTGAAATTAAACAGAAGTTTCTAGAGCACGATGAGTTTGAAGCTCATTTACAAGAGTTGATGAACTACTTGATGAATCAATCTGCTGAACAGCAAATTGAACAAACTTTGCATGACAGCGTAAAACGCCAAATGGAAAAAAATCAACGCGAATACTTTCTAAATGAAAAAATGAAAGTTATTCAACGTGAGCTTTCCGATATGAATGGCGGTGCTGAAGATGACGTTGCTGAAATTGAGAAACGTCTTGCTGAAGCTGATTTACCTGAACACGTACGCAAAAAAGCTGAAGCTGAGTTCCGTAAACTTAAAGCAATGCAGCCCGCTTCTAGTGAAGCTGCCGTTGTACGTAACTATCTAGAAGTAATTTTAGATACGCCGTGGAACAAAGCAAGTAAAGTCAGTATTAACCTTGCGAAAGCTCAAGAGATTCTTGATGCTGACCATTATGGTCTTGATGATGTTAAAGACCGTATTGTTGAGTACTTAGCTGTTCAATCACGTGTGAAAAAACTCAAAGGCCCTATCCTTTGTTTAGTAGGTCCTCCAGGGGTTGGTAAAACTTCACTCGGTGAATCAGTAGCTAAAGCAACAGGTCGTGAATTTGTTCGCATGGCGCTTGGTGGCGTACGTGATGAAGCAGAAATTCGTGGACACCGTCGTACTTATATTGGTGCGATGCCAGGTAAAATTGTGCAGTCTTTAACAAAAGTCGGCGTGAAGAACCCATTGTTCTTACTCGATGAAATTGACAAGATGGCTCAAGACTACCGTGGTGACCCTGCTTCTGCATTGCTTGAAGTACTTGATCCATCACAAAACAGTAAGTTCAACGATCATTATTTAGATCTTGATCTTGACCTATCTGAAGTGATGTTCATCTGTACAGCAAACAGTATGAATATTCCAGAAGCATTGCTTGACCGTATGGAAGTTATTCGTCTACCAGGTTATACCGAAGATGAAAAAGTAAATATTGCTGAACGTTACCTTGTTCCAAAAGCAATTAAGAACAATGGTCTACGTGCAAAAGAGTTAACAATTCATGAAGAAGCGATTCGTGACATTGTTCAACGTTACACACGTGAAGCTGGTGTTCGTAGTTTAGAACGTGAAGTTTCTAAAATTGCGCGTAAGGTGGTAAAAGAAGCCGTAAGTAAAAAGTCTAAAAACTTACAGCTTGATGTTACCTCTGCTAACCTTCCTGAATACCTAGGTCCACACAAATTTGACTTTGGTATTGCAGAAGATGAAGCGCAAGTAGGTCGTGTAAACGGCTTGGCATGGACTTCTGTTGGTGGTGAATTACTTACTATTGAAGTTGCAGCTGTAAAAGGTAAAGGTAAATTTATTACAACCGGTTCTCTTGGTGATGTAATGAAAGAATCGATTACCGCAGCGATGACTGTAGTACGTACACGTGCTGATGAATTGGGTATTGAAGCGTCTCGTTTTGAAGAAACTGATGTACACGTTCACTTACCTGAAGGTGCAACTCCCAAAGATGGTCCATCTGCTGGTTTGGCATTAACAACTGCACTTGTATCAGCGTTTACTGGTATTGCAATTCGTCCAGATATTGCAATGACTGGTGAAACAAGTCTTGGTGGTCGTGCGATGCGTATCGGTGGCTTGAAAGAAAAACTTCTTGCTGCACATCGTGGTGGAATTAAGCTCGTCTTCATTCCTCAAGATAACGTACGTGACTTGGCAGAGATTCCTGACAATGTGAAAGAAGGGTTAGAAATCAAAGCTGTGAAAAGCATTGATGAAATCTTGCCTTTAGCATTAACCTCGATGCCAAAGCCTTTACCTAAGACACCGATTGTAAAACCGGTGGAAGGCTCAAAAGCAGCACGTCACTAATTGAAATTATAAAAAAGAGAGCTTCGGCTCTCTTTTTTTTGTTACATAATTTGATTGAAAAATATCCAACCTTCCTCATAATAAGAACTAAGAGTGATTAATTTTATTATTTGCTCTTAGCTATCTTATGTCATAGATAGGCTTGTTTTTTTATTCTCTATGATCATCTGAACTCCAGACAGATGATCATTTGATCGCAGTCCAACACCGTTTTTTGGACTGCGTTTTTTATGCCCAGTTGCTTTCCCGAAGTTATCATTGGCTCAGGTATACTATGTCAGCCGTTTTGACTAAATAGACAACATGAAAATTCGTATTCTGACCATTGGTCAAAAAATGCCTGCTTGGGTACTTACCGGTTTTGAAGATTATTTCAAACGCATCCAACCTTTTGTTCAGACTCAAGTCATTGAACTTCCAATGGCAAAACGCGGAAAGAATGACTCAGAAGCAGATATTTTGAAATACTGTCAAATTGAAGGTGAAAGTATTTTAAGTGCTTTGAAACCTAATGAGACTTTAATTGCTTTAGAAGTTGGTGGGCGTGAACTGAACACAGAAAAACTGGCTGATACCATGAAACAATGGATGCTTGAAGGTAATGATGTTGCACTGGCTATTGGTGGACCAGATGGCTTGTCAGATCAGGTACGTAAAGCTGCTGCTTGGCATTGGTCACTCTCAAAACTTACTATGCCGCATCCTTTAGTACGTGTTTTATTAATTGAGCAACTTTACCGAGCGATGAGCATTAATCATAATCATCCTTATCACCGTGCATAAAAAGAACAAACGTTTCATTTTAAGAACAATCCGTTGAAATCAGGATACTTTTAACATGTCCTGATTTTGGCATAATGACTATTATTCTGCTTTTAACTCAGGTGTAATGAAATGGAACTACTAACCCTTCCCGGACTGTTTATTTCACATGGCTCACCCATGCTTGCACTTGATCCAGAGCAAGTGGGTCCGGCTTTACACCGTCTTGGTATAAATCTACCTACCCCAAAGGCAATCATCGTGATGTCTGCCCACTGGGAAAGTAAAGCGCTTGAAGTAAGTAGTTCGACTCGCCCAGAAACATGGCATGACTTCCGTGGTTTTCCACCAGAGTTATATGATATTCGTTATAGTGCACCTGGTGAACCAGAACTTGCAGAAGAAATTTTGAAATTACTGGCAGATGCTCATTTTGTTGCTCATGCTAATAGCACTCGCCCTCGCGACCACGGTGTATGGATGCCTCTTTTACACATGTATCCAGATGCAGACATTCCTGTTGTTGAGATTTCTTTGCCAATGAGTTTAACAGCACAAGAAATTTATCGAATTGGACAAACACTTGCTCCTTTGCGCGAAAAACAAATCTTACTAATCGGCTCAGGAAGTATTACTCATAATTTGGCAGAATTGTCTTGGCAAGGAGACAACTCTAAAGTTCCTGAATGGGCTTCAACTTTTAGAAATAACGTAGTGAGTAAACTCAGTCATCAAGATTATGATGCTGTACTAGAGTGGCAGACACTTCCTTTTATAAAACGTAATCACCCAACCCTTGAACATTTTGCACCTTTGTTTTTTGCGATGGGAACTGGTCATCGTTTTACGATTGTTCACAGCAGCTTCTCAATGGGCTCATTGGGTATGGATATTTATCGTTTTGATTAATTTTTAGGCAATACCCCGTTTTGCGGGGTATACCATTATTTTTATTAAAATTTCGAATAATTTACAAACTTATACATTTTAAAAACCGAAACAATCATATGTTTACATTTTATTTTTTTAAGAATGTTTTAAGCTTAGTGCTGTTGTTTTTTTACTTGAAGTTTTTTAAATGAAAATTAAATATTTAATTCTTGCGTTATTACCTTTTTCTTTGATGGCGTGTCAAACAGTTTCAAATACTCAAGCTCCAATTGTATCTGAGCAACAACAAAACCTTGCAGCGACTTTAGGTGAATATGCTTGGACTTATCAAAATGTAAAAGCATCTAAGCCACTTGTTCTTAACTTTAATGCTGACGGTAAATTAGCAATTAATACAGGCTGTAATGGTCAAGGTGGTACTTGGAAAGTTGAAGGTAACCAACTTGTTACCTCTCCTCTTGCATCAACAATGATGGCTTGCCAAGACGATTTAATGAAACAAGAACAATTGTCTAATAGCATCTTTAGTGAAGCAAAATTACCAATCGAAATTAGTAATAGCAATGGTCAGGTAATCTTAAGCGTGACAGATAAAGCAGGTCAAAAGCATATTTTCCAAGGTGTAAAAGCAACTAATACTCAAGCTTTAACTGATTATTCATGGTCATACCAACCTGAAAATACTAAAAAGCCGATCGTTCTTAACTTTACAAATGACCGTTTATCTATCGCAACGGGTTGTAACCGTCAAGGCACAACTTGGAAAGTTGAAAACAATACCATCGTAACTGCTGATGTAATGTCAACAATGATGGCATGTGAACCTGCTTTAATGAAACAGGAACAATTCTCTAGCAGCCTCTTCCAAAAACGTGCGATTCCATTTGAACTTAATACAACAGATGCTGATCAACCAACATTGACAATCGTTGATGCTCAAGGTCAGAAATATACTTTCACAGGTAAAATGACACCTGAAGCAAAATATCAATCTGAAGGTAAAACTGTTTTCCTTGAAGTAGCGCCAGAAACTAAATCTTGTACGGGTGTTGCACCACAAACTTGCTTGCAAGTTCGTGAAGTTAAATATGATGACAAAGGCGTTAAAACTTATGCCGACAAAAACTGGTCATTATATTATGGTCAAATCGAAGGTTTTGAACACAATCCAAACCAACGCGTTATCTTACGTGTAAAACGTTTTGAAGTGAAAAACCCAGCAGCAGATCAATCTAGCCAAGCAGATGTGTTAGATATGGTTGTTGAGCAAGAAATGGTTAAAAAACCTAAAAAATAAGTTTTTAAACTAAAAAAATCCGATGCTTTTGCATCGGATTTTTTATTTCGGTAGTTAATAAATACCTTGCGCAAGCATGGCATCAGCAACTTTTACAAAGCCTGCAATATTAGCTCCGTCTACGTAATTTACAGTCCCATCTTCTTTCGTACCGTATCTTACGCAATTGGCATGAATATCTTTCATAATTGCATGTAGACGTTCATCAACTTCGGCATGTGCCCAGCTTAAACGAATCGAATTTTGAGACATTTCTAAACCAGAGGTTGCCACTCCACCCGCATTAGATGCTTTACCTGGTGCATATAAAATATTAGCTTCAATAAAATGCTCAACTGCCTCAAGTGTAGATGGCATATTGGCACCTTCAGCTACACAAATGACACCATTAGCAATAAGAGCTTTGGCATCTTCGCCAGTTAATTCATTTTGTGTTGCACATGGTAAAGCAATATCTACAGGAATATGCCACGGTGTTTTACCTTCGAAATATTCAAAACCATGCTTAGAAGCAAACTCAGAAATACGAGCACGTTTAACGTTTTTCAGCTCCATGACTTCAGCTAGCAATTCATCTGTGAAGCCATTTTTTACATAAACTGTACCATTCGAGTCTGACAAGGTAACGACTTTAGCACCTAAGAACATTGCCTTTTCGGCAGCATATTGTGCAACGTTACCTGAACCAGATACCGAAACAGTTTTACCAGCAAAAGACTGCCCACGTGTTTTTAGCATTTCTTCTGCAAAATAAACCGTACCATAGCCTGTAGCTTCTGGACGCATTAAGCTACCACCAAATGAAATTCCTTTACCGGTAAAGACACAAGCGGTGTCATTACTCAGCTTTTTCATCATGCCAGCCATATATCCAACTTCACGCGCACCTACCCCAATATCTCCTGCTGGAATATCAGTGTTTGGTCCTAAATGACGATACAGTTCAATCATGAGTGACTGACAGAATCGCATAATTTCAGCATCAGATTTACCTTTAGGATTAAAATCTGAACCACCTTTCCCCCCGCCCATTGGCAAAGTGGTCAGTGAATTTTTAAATGTTTGCTCGAACCCTAAAAATTTCAAAATAGATAGGTTGACCGATGGATGGAACCGCATACCGCCCTTAAACGGACCAATTGCTGAATTATATTGAACACGAAAGGCACGATTAACTTGAGTCTGGCCTTGATCATCCATCCATGAAACACGGAATTGAATAACACGTTCTGGTTCAACCAGACGTTCTAGTAATCCCTGCTCTGCATATTCCGGATTTTTTTCAATAAATGGCCACAAGCTTGTCATGACTTCTTCAACAGCTTGTAAAAACTCAGGTTGATGCGGATCACGCGCTTGCACGTAATTCAGGAATTCATTCAGATTATTGTATTTCAATGCACGGTCCTCAGCATAGTAATGAATTAAATTGGTGCAATACATTTTAAAATGCATCATTTAGCAGCAAAATATTAAATCCCTTTCCATCAATTTTAACAATAGTTATTTTAAATTATTTTATTTTTCTTAATTATCATAAGTTTAATTTTAGAAAAACTATCTAAAAATCAAAAATAGTCATTTATCTTTTCACTTTTATTGATCTATTATTGTGCAATATTAGCTACATTTTAGGTCAATCAAAAAGCCAATAAATTCGTTAAAATCCATTGACCTTACTTAGGTTTTTCTTCATTATCCCAACGTTTTAAGCAAGCTATTTTCCTCTATGAATCCATCTATTTCTCTCATACGCGAGATTGATGCGTTATTGCCACAAACACAATGTGGTTTGTGTGGACACCGTGACGGCTGTCTACCTTACGCAAAGTCCATTGCCGAAGGTGAAGATGCAAATAAATGTGTTCCTGGTGGACAGCCAGTGGCCGATGCTCTGGCAAATCTATTAAATCGCCCTCCACTCACTGCTGAAAGTAGCGTATGGCCTGTACAAGCAGATGGTCGCCCACAGCGAATGAAAGCGATTATTCGTGAAGATGAATGTATTGGCTGCACCAAATGTATTAGTGCTTGTCCTGTAGATGCGATTATTGGCAGTGGTAAGCTTATGCATACCATCTTAACCGACCTATGCACGGGTTGTGAGTTATGCATTCCACCTTGTCCTGTAGATTGCATTGATTTGGTCGAAGACACTCAAGCCCTACCAAATGAACAACAGCGTACTGTAGAACAAAATGATTTAAGACAGCGCTACTACGCACATATTCAACGTGAAGAAAAACGCCGCATTCACCGCAAAGGTCCTGTCGTACGCGCTGAAATTGATACTCAACTGTTTGCACAGTTTTCTCAGGCACTTGATGAATTACCTTCTATTGAACTCATCGAGAAACCTAAAGAAACTCTGCCAACTGATGCAAAAACTACAATTGAGTTAGCTAAAATTCGTACACAAATTAAAAAATTGGAAAAACAGCTCAGTGTGCGCGAAGATGTGAAAAAACGCCTTCAGCTTGAAGAGCTACAGCAACAACTCACTCAATTACAGGAGGTCTGAATGGCCGTCAAAAATATGACGAAAAAGCAGATTCAAATTTTCTTTGAACGCCTTCGTGAACAAAGACCTTCTCCACAAACCGAATTAAAATATTCTTCTCCGTTTGAATTGTTAATTGCCGTCATGTTATCGGCACAAGCGACCGACATCAGCGTTAATAAAGCAACGGATAAACTCTACCCTATCGCCAATACTGCTGAAAAAATCTACAACTTAGGCGTAGATGGACTTAAAGAATATATAAAGACCATTGGTCTTTATAACGCGAAAGCTGAAAATGTCATTAAGACATGTAGGATTTTAATGGAGCAATTTAACGGCGAAGTTCCAAATAACAGAAAAGACTTGGAAGCTTTACCGGGTGTAGGACGTAAAACAGCAAACGTTGTTTTAAATACAGCATTCGGACAACCGACTATGGCGGTCGATACTCATATTTTCCGTGTAGGAAATCGTACTGGTTTAGCAGTAGGCAAAAATGTACTTGAGGTTGAACACCGTCTGGTTAAGGTGATTCCGAAAGAGTTTATTATAGATGCACACCACTGGCTCATATTACATGGTCGTTACTGTTGTATCGCCCGTAAACCAAAATGCTCAGAATGCGTGGTTTCAGATGTCTGCAACTGGCCTGACCGCTTTGAATTTGGCGCTATAAAAGCAATTCCAACCAAAGACCTCAGTTAATCCTGAGGTTTTTTAAGATGCTGCAATTTGGGATGTAGCTGACGTTCTCGTCCATTTTTTTTATTTTCCAAAGCCTGTTGTTTCTGCACATGACGCAACATTTTTTGACTTTGATATAGCAAAAATAATAATAGTGCCAGACTTAGCAATACCACCAAAATCAAAATGATTTTCATACCCATCTCCCGCACTGATTAAAAGAAATAAGCCCTCACAAAGAGGGCTCATTATCACAAATAATATTAAATTATTTGTCTAAGATGTTGAACAAATCTTTTTGTACATCTTCAATTGTACGCAAGCCATCAAGCTTGTCATAAGTCGGAGCATTTTCACCAGAAGCTGCACGGCCTTGGTAGAAACCAACCAATTGCTCTGTTTCAGTGTGATAAGACGCTAAACGCTTACGAATTGTTTCTTCTTGGTCATCTGGACGTTGAACAAGATCTTCACCAGTTTCGTCATCTTTACCTTCCACTTTAGGTGGATTGTATACAGTGTGGTAAACACGACCAGAAGCCGGGTGCTGACGGCGACCAGAAAGACGTTTTACGATTTCTTCGTCAGGCACATCAATTTCGATCACGTGATCAATGCTAATGCCTTCTTTTTCCAATGCTTCTGCTTGAGGAATTGTGCGTGGGAAACCATCAAAAATGCAGCCATTTGCACAGTCAGGCTGAGCAATACGTTCTTTTACTAAACCGATAATAAGTTCATCTGAAACCAAACCACCAGATTCCATTACACTTTTAGCTTTTAGACCTAATTCAGTACCTTCACGAATCGCAGCACGGAGCATATCACCGGTTGAAATTTGTGGGACATTGTAGCGCTTACAGATCAACTGAGCCTGAGTCCCTTTGCCTGCCCCAGGTGGTCCGAGTAAGATAATGCGCATAAAAAACATCCTCATTTAAAACAATGAATATGAAGCCTGGCAGAAAAACTCTCATTAATCTTCAATAGATCCTGCCCGACGTCGAATTATAAGAAAGCTACAAACAAATGTATTGTACCAGCAATAAATCCGGTTACCCCACCTAATACAATAAGAATCCACTCGTCCTCTTGGAATGCCGGACGTAATAAATTCTGAAACTCTTTGGGTGTTAGTTCACGAATACGCTCTTTAAACATTTGAAAAATCTTCTGTGCCCGGCTTGCATTGAGTGCGGGGTCACATACGGGTCCCATCGTAATTTCAATTGAACGATCAATCAAGTCCGTCTTTAATCTTGCATACTCTCTTGGGCCCAAAGAAAGCTGTAAAGATGTTCGAACAAGTGGCGTTTCCATGATTTCGTTAATATGACGTTTAACAATACGACGTGTTTTGTCCTTACGTGGACCATACATCATTTCTGTCATAATCGACTTTAACGTAATCAGATCTTCTGTCACTACACTTGAAAAGACCTCAGAAACTTCCTCTTGACGCTTCATGAAAGCACCTTGAAAATTATAGGTGCCAATTCGTAAAACCGGTACAATCCAAGGGAATTTACGATCTTTTGTTAATCTAAAGATTTGCGGATAACGGATATAATTCGGCTCAATTGGGTTAAATACCATCCAGATCGCAATCCAGTTGGTTAGAAAACCCCAGATCGATGCCCAAAACGGTACTGTCCAGTGCCAAGGTACCACAAACCAGACCACCATTTGGAAAATACCGAAAAACATCCCAATTAAGGCACTAATATGCCAAATAAAGTTAATTTCCTTTTGCCCAACTTTTAAGAACATACGTACCATTAAACGGCGGTCACCTTCCATTTGGCTGACAACCATTTCACGCATATCAACCAGTGACTCCACATTCATGGTCAGCTCAGTCACCAATTCTCTAAGCACATCTGGTAATTGTTTATGCGCTTGAGCATAAATACGACGTTTAATTGAATAAGGTAAATTTTCCCAAAGCACCGCATTACGATCGATCATTACCTCATCAATCAAATGCTCAAGTTCAAATCCAACTTGCTCACCAAT
Organism: Acinetobacter sp. XH1741; assembly: GCF_041021895.1. Classification (NCBI taxonomy): domain Bacteria; kingdom Pseudomonadati; phylum Pseudomonadota; class Gammaproteobacteria; order Moraxellales; family Moraxellaceae; genus Acinetobacter; species Acinetobacter chenhuanii. Next base: position 1,603,129 of record NZ_CP157428.1, on the reverse strand, counting down.
AATACGCGCCATGTCTTCAGGGTCCATTGCCTCTAAAAACTCACGCAAAGAACCTAATTTAGATAAAGTATTATCGGTAATAATTCCAGAGATACGCCCAGCTTTACGTGGCACAATACCTTGCCAGCCAACGGGTAAAGGCCCCAGATGAAATCCCCAAAACTTAATTGGGTAAAACACCATTTTTAACGCCATCCATACATGTGCCCATGTGACAAAGGCAGTGACTGGAATGATACTTAAAACGGCCCAAAAATCAGGTCTGTGTAAAAAGGTCTGCCACAATCCGCTGACGTACTCTAACATGTAAGACTCTCGTATTTATTTGTGCTCTGTTTATGGCGAGTTAACGATAAACTGCTTTGTTTTATAAACCAAAACTTAAAGAATAAGAAAATTGAATTTGTGGTTTAGTATCGGCAGCAACAGCGCCATTTTGGTCAGTTAATTTTTCAGCTGCACCAATACCCACACTAAAAGTACTAATCCTTTCTGAATTCAACAATACATATGCTATATCGACACCAGCACCTAAACGAGATTTGGACTCCCCGTCTACCGTTTTGCTATCAAGGTGTCCTGCATAAAAGCCAATATAATAACCATTTTTATCTGTTCCAGTCAGGTAGTAAGGATAGCGAAATCCAACTTGTCCACCGGCAGTTTTATCACCATTTAAAAATGCACCCACTTTTGCATAAGCAATTCCGTAAGGATTTACCCATTCACCATTAAGATGTAATAACTTTTGAGTAAAACCTGCGCCTACATTCCAAGTAGATGCTTTATGATCTGCTAATTTTGCCTCTGGAAGAAATGAGTAATCTTGAGCATGAGCCCAACTACTTATTGTCAAAACTGCAAGTAAGGGATAAATTTTTCTCATTATTTTCTCCATTTTCCCTAATCGTATGGTGAGAACAACCCTATTCTATTGAATGAGAGACTTTAGCAGAATTATTTTGCTTCTTATATACAAGACTCTACAATTTTGTTGTCTGCAAAGTCAAAAAAGCGAATTGGCTTCATGACTGAAACTTTGAAAATTATGCAATATTTTAAGTGCGCTTGCGTTAGAATAAGCAGCTATTTTTCTCACCCTATGTCATTAAGTCGATCCGTATGAAACAGCACTTTCCTTTAAAAGATATCCAGCAAGAAAAGCGCATTTATCGAGGTCGTATATTTTTTGCCGTAGGGCTTGTGATTATCTGCTTATTAGTGCTAGCCAGTCGCTACGCTTATCTGCAAATTTTCCATTACGATGAGTTCTCGACTGCATCGGATAAAAACCGTATTCGCTTACAACCCCTTCCTCCTGCTCGTGGTTATATTTATGACCGAAATGGAGTTTTACTTGCTGATAATTACCCGGTTTTTACTGCAACATTAAGTAAAGCAGACGTTGAGAATGTTGATACGGTTGTTGAGCAATTACAGCCCATTTTAGAACTCTCTCAAGAAGATGTAGATCGTTTTAAAAGTCGTATTAAAACCGCTCGCAAAACTGAACGTGTGGCAATTAAGCTCAACTTAACCGAGACAAATATTGCCAAGTTTAGTGAGGTGAAGTACAAATTCCCTGGGGTTAGAATTGAAACCCAGATGACACGCTACTATCCGCATGGCGAATTGTTTGGTCATGTTATTGGATATGTGGGTCGTATTAACGATAAAGAATTAAAAAGTATTGATAAAGACTTATACGCTGGCACAAACCTGATTGGTAAAATTGGCGTAGAAAAAAGCTATGAAGATCTACTTCATGGAACACCTGGTTATGAATCTGTAGAAGCAGATGCCCATAGTAATATTTTGCGGCATTTAGGTCGTAAAGACCCAACACGTGGCAACGACTTATACTTATCATTAGATTATGGTTTACAAGTCGTTGCATCACAGCAACTTGCTGGTCGTCGTGGTGCAATCGTTGCAATAGACCCACGTACAGGTGAAATTCTTGCGCTGGTTTCAAGCCCAAGCTTTAACCCGAACTTATTTGTGACGGGTATTAATCATAAAGATTATAGTTCTCTACGCGACAACATAGACCAACCTCTTTATAACCGTGCAGTTCAAGGTGCGTATCCGCCAGGCTCAACCATTAAACCAATGGAAGCAATGGGTGGTTTACATTATGGTATTGTCGATTGGTCTACTGCCATCTCCGATCCAGGTTATTTCCACTTACCGGGCGACTCTCACAAATTCCGTGACTGGAAGAAAACTGGTCACGGCATCGTGAACATGCACAAAGCCATTATCATGTCTTGTGATACCTATTTTTATATTTTGGCAAATCAAATGGGCATCGACCAGATGAACCAATGGATGCGTCAATTTGGCTTTGGTCAAAAAACAGGTGTCGACTTACCAAGTGAAAGTGAAGGTTTATACCCAAGTCCTGAATGGAAAATGCGTACGCGCAAAACTAAATGGATGAAGGGTGAAACAATTTCAGTCAGTATTGGTCAAGGTGCATTTACTGCAACTCCATTACAGCTTGCTATGGCAACTGCCATTACAGCAAACCATGGCTCACATGTGGTGCCACATGTTTTACGCGCAACACATGGTGCTAAACCATTTACAGTACGTAATGCACCAGATGGAAAAATTAATTTCAATGGTACAGACGAAGACTGGGTAAAAATGCGAGATGCTATGATTGATGTAATTCAATCAGGTACTGGGCGTGGTATTCGCACATCGCTCTATCAAATTGCCGGAAAAACAGGTACTGCACAGGTTAAAAGTATTGCGCAAGGCAAGCGCTATAATGAAGCTGCTCTTAGTGAGCGCCAACTTGACCATGGTCTCTTTGTCGGATTTGCACCAGCAGATAAACCTGAAATTGCAATTGCTGTCATTTGGGAAAATGGTCGTCATGGTGGTTCAGCAGCTCAACTTGCTAAACCTATATTTGATTACTGGTTATTAACCCGCAATAAAAATCCGATTCGTCCAGCCAACCATCAAGTCAATGGTGGTCTTATGACAGCAGGAATTAAACCAGGTGAACTCCCAAGTGGTGGTGAAACTGCTAGTTCTACGCCAGCAGCGGCTACGACTACCACAGCAGCCTCTGCCCCTCAAGCAGCCCCTGTTACAAATGAGATTGATGAATAATGAAAAATCAATTACGTATTATTGGAGGCGAATGGAAAAGACGCGTTTTACCATTTGCCAGTATTGAGGGTTTAAGACCAACCCCAGATCGTGTCCGTGAAACGTTATTTAACTGGCTCATGTGGGACATCCAAAACGCTCAGGTTCTCGATATCTGCACCGGCTCTGGTGCTTTAGGTTTTGAAGCACTTTCGCGTGGTGCCGCATCTGTTTATATGATTGAACCCGATAAGACCCAATCACAATTTTTAAAAGATAATATTCAATTACTAAAAGCGCAGAATTGTCATTTAGTCAATGCAACTGCTCAACAAGCTTTGCCGCGCTTAAAAGAACAGTTTGATGTAGTTTTTTTAGATCCACCTTATAGTCTCGATTTATGGCAAGAGCTTGCCCACTTGGCAGATTCACACATTAAAAAGAATGGATACATTTATGTTGAGGCTGACCGAGATTTATCTCAGCTTCAACTTCCTGCATCATGGCAACAAGTTAAAACCACTAAAGCTGGTACAGTCCATGCAGGGCTTTATCAGAAAATTTAATCATGTAGCATTTTGATGACGAATTAATTTACCTGATCTATTTATTTGAATGCGATTATTTTAATTTTGTATTTCAGAATAAATAGATCGTAAAAAATCGTATGAGCTGACCTCGATCATAAGGAAAACTCGAAATATATTCATAGCCAATTTTCAGTTTTGGATTAACACTATAATTAACTCCATACCCAACTGAAATGGATAAATCTTGGATATTAATATGATTCGTTAAACCATGGATGTTTTTGTTGTGAAGTTGCCCTGTATCATAGGCTGTATAATTATAAATCACCCAACGCTCATTTGAATAAAATTCGTTTTTGAGCACATTATAGTTATTAACTTCATTATCATGCTCAATGGCTAAACGCCTTTGTTCCAAGTTCAAATCTGAGTGATCTAACAACTGATCTGTATCTAGTAAAGTAGAATCATTTTCTGGTTGAAAAAAATCATAGGCCTGCACATACCCACTATAAAACATAACCATCGCTGTAAAAATAGTATAAATATTTCTATGCACACACATTTTATTTTGCAAATCAAAAAAGGTAGCTTAAAGCTACCTTTTTCTGCAAGGTTTTAATTAACTTAAACCAATCACTGCAACGATTGCTGCACAGGCACCTACAATCTTTTTGCCATATGGCACATATCGCGAAAGTATTGCTCCTAATGCTAAACCACCGCAATAGATAAGTGCCATACCAGCAACCATACCAGTTACTAATGCAACCATATGCCCCGCATGTGCGAGTTCAACACCATGCGCTATACCATGAAAGCTTGCGAGTAAAGCTGCGGCAATGGGTAAAATCCGATTTGATTTTGTCCATAGTGCAATCGCTGTAATAATCAAAGAAGCAATAATTCCATATTCAGCAATATTTGAAGGCACTAAACCTTGAGCACCTATTAGAAAGCCTAAAATTAAGGTAATGCTTAAAGTGATTATGCCAGCAATTTTCCACTGTTTAGCTGCTGACCATAGCAAGACACCAAAACCCAAGGCCATGACTAAATGATCTAAACCAGTAAAAGGATGAATAAAACCTGCCACAAAACCTGAATGTGCATGATCATGTCCCGGATGCGCCATGACTAACGCAGGTAACATACTAAGGAGCCCAACGCTCCATTTTTTAATGAAGTTCATAGTTACTCCTTACACTTTAAACAGACCTTGCTTCTCAATAAATTGAATAATTTCTTCAAGCCCATCTTGTGTTTTCATGTTTGAAAATAAAAATGGCTTTTCACCGCGCATACGTTTCGCATCTTGGTCCATCACATCAAGATTAGCGCCCACCATAGGTGCAAGGTCAGTTTTATTAATAATGAGCAAATCTGACTTGGTAATACCAGGCCCCCCTTTACGAGGAATCTTTTCACCACCAGCAACATCAATCACATATAAGGTTAAATCAGAAAGTTCTGGGCTAAATGTTGCTGCCAGATTATCACCACCACTTTCAATAATAATCAGTTCTAGACCATCAAATTTTTCACATAAATCATCAATTGCAGCCAGGTTAATTGAGGCATCTTCACGAATTGCTGTATGTGGGCACCCACCTGTTTCAACACCAACAATACGCTCTGGTGACATCGCTTCGTTACGGGTTAAAAAGTTTGAGTCTTCTTTGGTATAAATATCATTTGTCACTACAGCCATATTGTATTTATCACGCAATGCACGGCATAGGTTAAGCGTAAGTGCTGTTTTGCCTGAACCTACTGGCCCACCAATTCCTACTCGTAATGGACTACGTTCTGTCATGATTTTTATCCTTTTATTTCCTAAGCTTAAGATCTAAATAACCGTGAATATTGTGTTTCGTGTTTCATGCTCAGCATGGCATAGCGGGGTAAAGCACTACTCAATTGCTCATCATTAAGTTTTAAAGCTTTTTCTACCGCTTGTGGTACTAGCCCATGCAAATGCCATAAAATTCTTTGCCCCGCCATTTGTCCTAACGGAACCGTTTTTACTGCTGCCAAAACCTGATTTTCTAAAACTGTAAATGTATAGGCTGTGAGTACATCAATGTCTTTAAGTTCTAAGCGTCCACATAACTGTGCATAGACAGGTACAAAACCAAATTGTTTTTTTACCTCGACCGTTTTTTTTAAAACATCTCTAATCCAAGCATTTAAAGAAAATGCTAACTGCTGAGATTCAGCGAGTAACTCTTTGCTTTCGCGGCTGGCTTTATATAAATTTGCCCAAACTAAAAATTGGTCTGGGTCATCATAATATTGCATATGACGTTTGAGTACGGGTAACTCAAACCGTACCAACAGCATTTCAAGTACCTCTTCAAAATAAGCAATTGCAGAGCTTTCATCATGTATCAAACCAATATCTATGGCTGTTTCTACACCTTGAGAATAACAATATGCTCCAACTGGCAATGCCGTAGAAGACAGTGTCAGTAGTTGAAGTAATTGTGCTGCGTTATGCATGGACATGATGCAAAGCTTTGATTGGGCTTAAACGATGGTCATGACTATGCTGTGCATAAGCACCGCTTTCGGGTTCAAATGGATGATCAATTTCTGTCACTGTCAGTCCTAACCCCTCTACCATTTCTGCAAGCACATGATCAGGTTCAAAATATAAAGCTGTCGGCGTTAGCATTAATGGCACATGTCGGTTACCTAGGTGATAAGCAGCTTTAAGTAAATCAAAATCAGTTGTTGCACTGACTTGCATCAAACGTTCAGGCTTAGCATCAACACGTAGTACATCACCTTGTTGAGTTGCAATATAAGAACCACTACGCAAAATGCCAGTACGTGGTAAATCGGCACCAATATCGACGCCACTCGCTAAAGTCGCTCGAAACCGTGATTTTTGACGAGTATCAAACGTTAACTCAACTGTTTCAAATGTCTGATTAGGAGAAATATCTTCAAGACGCTGGGTATAGATTTTCATTTAACTTTTCTCTCCTTATTTATTTCTTTCATATGTATAAATCAATGAGGCAACTCACCTCGATAAAACTCATTAAAACAAGAAATAACGCTGAGCCATCGGTAATACATCAGCAGGTTCACATGTTAATAACTGACCATCAGCCCGCACCTCGTAAGTTTCAGGATGAACATGCATAACTGGACAATATGTGTTGTGTTTCATATCAGCTTTGGTAATTGAACGCGTGTTTTTACACGGACTAATTAACTTTTTAAGTTTTAACTTTTCAGCAACCTTTTCATCAATTGCCGCTTGAGATAAAAAGGTAATACAAGTGTTATGCACACCACGCGGATAGGCACCAAACATCGGACGATAATGTACGGGTTGAGGCGTCGGAATTGAGGCGTTAATGTCACCCATCGGTGCGGCTGCAATCATGCCACCTTTAATAATCATGGAAGGTTTCACACCAAAGAAAGCAGGTTTCCACAACACTAAATCAGCAAGTTTTCCGACTTCAATCGAACCAATTTCATGACTTAAACCATGAGTAATTGCAGGGTTAATGGTATATTTGGCAATGTAACGTTTAACTCGATTATTATCATGAAACTCATTGTCACCCTCTAGAGGTCCACGTTGAATTTTCATTTTGTGAGCAGTTTGCCAAGTACGTAAAATCACTTCACCCACCCGACCCATCGCTTGAGAGTCAGAAGACATCATGGCAATTGCGCCTAAGTCTTGCAAAATATCTTCGGCAGCGATGGTTTCACGGCGAATCCGACTTTCTGCAAAAGCAATATCTTCAGCAATTGCAGGGTCTAAATGGTGGCATACCATGAGCATATCTAAATGCTCATCAATGGTATTAATGGTATATGGCCGCGTTGGGTTGGTCGAAGATGGCAACACGTTACTTTGCCCAATTGCTTTTAAAATGTCTGGTGCATGTCCACCGCCTGCACCTTCTGTGTGATACGTATGAATGGTACGGTCTTTAAAAGCCGCCAGAGTTTCTTCTAAAAAACCACCTTCATTTAAAGTATCTGTGTGAATTGCAACTTGTACATCAAACTCGTCAGCTACACTCAAACAGTTATCAATAGCCGCAGGTGTTGAGCCCCAGTCTTCATGTAGTTTTAACCCGATTACCCCAGCTTTAATTTGCTCACGAACTGGATCTGGCAAACTCAAATTTCCTTTGCCTAACAGACCAATATTCATAGGCAAATCATCAATCGCCTGCAATATGGTCGCAATATGCCAAGGCCCGGGAGTCACTGTCGTTGCCGAAGTGCCTGCCGCTGGTCCTGTACCACCACCAACCATTGTTGTGGTACCTGACATGAGCGCAGTTTCAACTTGCTGCGGACAAATCCAGTGAATATGAGTATCAATCCCGCCTGCCGTTAAGATTTGCCCTTCACCAGCAATCACTTCTGTTGCAGCACCCAAAGGAATGGTGATGTCAGGTTGAATATCAGGATTTCCGGCCTTTCCTATTTTCCAGATTCGGCCATTTTTCAAACCAACATCCGCCTTTACAACTCCCCACCAATCCACGATTAAAGCATTGGTAATCACTGTATCAGCAACCTCATCAGCTAAAAGCTGAGATTGCCCCATCCCATCACGAATAACTTTTCCGCCGCCAAATTTAACTTCTTCACCATATGTCGTTAAGTCTTGCTCGACTTCAATAAAAAGCTCTGTATCGGCCAGCCGAATACGATCTCCAACCGTTGGTCCAAACATTTCAGCGTATGCACGACGTGACATTTTCATACGATTAGTTCCTTATTTTTCTGATGGCAAAGCATAATATTTTGTCATCGGGATAAACCGAATTCCC